>CAYPOY010000171.1:0-10550 GCA_964412395.1 uncultured Anaerolineales bacterium
GGATATACTTGACCACCCGGTAGCGGAGGATGAGGTTGCGCTGCATTCGCTGCCGTCGCAGGTCCAGGTAGCGGTACTTGAGTCGCAGCGCCTCGTCCACAGGGCTATCGTCGTAGATGTAGAAAGGTGGCGTTTTGGCCGGGTTCAGAGTCTTCAATTCGTGGGCTACGACCTCGATCTCGCCCGTAGGTACGTCAGGATTGGCCAATCCCTCTGGTCGAGCCTGGACGATGCCCTTGACCTGAAGCACGTACTCATTGCGTGCCTGTTGAGCCACCGCGTGTGCCTCCGAGGCCCCATCAGGATTGATCACGACCTGCACGATGCCTGAACGGTCGCGCAAATCTATGAAGATGAGGCCGCCATGGTCACGCCGACGGTTTACCCAACCCGCCAGCGTGACCTCCTGGCCGGCGTGCGCGGTCCGCAATTTGCCGCAATTGTGTGTTTTCAACATAATTGTCTCCTCCGCATAGGCTTGGCCCTCGTAGGACAAGACGCTATCTTGTCCTACATCTGGACTCTGGCAAATTTGAAATTGTGGGGAGAGAGGCTCGAAAAACCCGTTTTTTAGGCTTTCAAATGGGGATGTCTTCCAGGAAAAGCGGCCTCGGTGGGGCACCAGCCCTACCGATAAGAGAAAAAACGGGTTTTTGCCAGACTCCAGCTACACAAAAAACCGCCCGATGCGGGGCGGCTTATCTTTGCAAAAGCAGAAACCAGACGTGTCACACCGTCGGCCGCCCCCGGGGGTCGCAGGGATTGTCGTCATTATCCACAATCAGCCGAACGGTGTGCGTTATCATTACATTATAGTATAGCACACTTCGGGTAGGTGTCAAGCAAACCCAACGCCGGGTTTTCGAAGCAAATCAACTTTTTGTGCTCAACGCGCGGGTGATGCAATGTCTCCAACTTTTGAGCGCCGTTTGACCAACATTGCTCACAGCCACCGTCCCCGGGGGCGTCTTATGTCGAGCACCACCTTGCATGGGCCGCCCCCGAGACGGGGACTGAGAGCATAATTTGCAAACCGCAGCTGGCACGCACGTATAATTGATCTGCTACGAAATCCCACGCCCCAACCCACGTTTTACGCTTCACGTTTCACGGTCATCCAAGTTGCCTGGACGCCCAAAGGCGGTATAATCAGCAATGTGCGCAAACGTGATACCTATCTCTACGTCACCGCCTTTGCTGGCGGGATGGTCTCATTGGCCGTCGAGTTGGCCGCCTCCAGCCTGCTCCGCCCCCACTTCGGCACCGCCAACCTGGTGTGGGCAGCCATCATCGGGCTGATCCTGTTGTACCTGACGACGGGCTATTTCCTCGGCGGGCGCTGGGCCGACCGCTCTCCCCACCCCGCTGCACTCTACCAGATCGTGGCCTGGGCTGCTTTCCTCATCGGCCTCGTGCCCTTCGCCGCCCACCCGGTGCTCTCGCTGGCGTCGCTGGGCTTTGCCAATTTCGACGCCGCTATGCTCGGTGGCTCCTTCATCGCTGTGCTGATCCTCTTCAGCGTCCCTGTCACGCTGCTGGGCTGTATCTCGCCCTTCATCATCCGACTGGCGATGGAAGACGTGGGAAGCGCCGGACAGACCGCCGGTCGCGTCTACGCCATCTCGACCGCCGGCAGTTTCCTGGGCGCGTTCCTGCCCGACCTGGTGCTCGTGCCCACCATCGGCACGCGCAACACCTTCGTGTTGTTGTCGCTGCTCCTGCTGACAGTCGCGCTCGTCGGGCTGGCTCGCAGCGAGCCCCGCCGCCTGGCCCTATATCTCTGGATGCCGGCGGTCATCGCCTTGCTGGCTCTTCTCTTGCGTGGGCAGCCGGTCAAGGCGGCGGAGGGGGCAATCTACGAGGCCGAGTCGCCCTACAACTACATCCAGGTGATGGAGAAGGAAGGCTGCCGCTACCTGTTGCTGAACGAGGGGCAGGGTATTCACTCCGTCTATTGCCCCGATCAACTGCACACCGCCGGGCCGTGGGATTACTTCCTCATCGCTCCTTACTTCAATTCCCCATCCTACACCCCCGACCAGGTCGAGAGCGTGGCGCTCATTGGGCTGGCCGCTGGCACCATCGCCCGGCAGTACACCGCCGTCTACGGGCCGCTTCCCATTGACGGGGTGGAGATTGACCCTGCTGTCGTGCGCGTGGGGCGGGAGTACTTCGCGATGGACGAGCCCAATCTCAATGTCATCGTCGGCGACGGGCGCTACGCCCTGGCCCACTCCGACCGGCGCTACACCATCGTCGGCGTGGATGCCTACCGGCTGCCCTACATTCCCCCGCACCTGACGACGGTGGAGTTCTTCCGCCAGGTGCGCGACCACCTCACCGCCGATGGCGTCGTCGCGGTCAACGTCGGGCATACCCCGGAGGACTACCGGCTGGTGGAGGCGATGGTGGCGACGCTGCTCCAGGTGTTCCCCTCGGCCCACGTGATTGACGTGCCGAACAGTTTCAACGCCGTCGTCGTCGCCACGGTTCAACCCAGCGAGGCCGGCAATCTACTGCTCAACCTGCCGAACCTGGAAGGGGATGAGTTTCTGTACCCCACGGCATTGCAAGCGGCGGCAAATCTGCGCCCCACGCAACCCGGCAAGGTCATCTTCACCGACGACCGCGCCGCCATCGAATGGATGACCAACGCGCTGGTCTTCGATTTCATCCTGCAAGGGGAATAATTGGGGACGCAGATCTAGCAAGTTCCAGCCACCCGCGTGAAACGTGATGCGTGAAACGTGATGCGTGAAACGTGATGCGTGAAACGTGATGATTTGACGTCGTATATGCCGTATCTTTTCAATAATTATGGGGCAAGACCTCCGAGGTTTATAGATTTGTGCTCTCCAGAAAGTGATTGGTGGTACGATGCTCGCTTTCCGAACCAAATACGCTGCCCAAACCTCGGAGGCTGGTTGACTGACGAAACTCTGGATTGGCCCTGGGAGCAAGAAATGGGACGCAGATTAACGCTGATGAACGCTGATTTTCTGGTTTTATCGGCAGATAATCTGCGTGAATCTGCGTCCTGAAAGATTTGTCAGTCAATCAGCCTCGGAGGTCTAAATGGTTGCCCCCAAATATTGAGATGATACTATATGCCTCACGTTTTACGTTTCACGTTTTGCTGCTTGCATTTGGCGTCTTGGAAGGAGAAATATGACCCGCGCATTATGGCCTCGCCCTATTCAATATTTGCTTGTACTGGCCCTGCCTGTTTTCTTGCTCACGGCCAACGTACGTATCGTGACCGGCCACTGGTTCGTGCGCTGGGCATACGGGAAAGCGGACTTCCCACCCGACCCGTTCGGCCTCTCCACGGCCGACCGTACCCGCCTGGCCGAGACTTGTGTGGACTACCTGGCGACGAACGCGAGTCTCTCGCTCCTGGCCGACCTGCGCCTCCCCAGCGGTGCGCCCGCCTTCAACGCGCGGGAACTGCGTCACATGGCCGACGTGCAAGTGGTGTACAACCACATAACAATGGTCGGCATCGCCGCCGCGCTGGTGCTGCTTGGAGGGATGGCAACTCTGCTCACCTCCGGCCACGCGCGCCGGCGCGCCCCCACTGCACTCCTGGGCGGTAGTATGCTCACGCTGGGGTTGCTGATGACCATCGGCGCGACTATGGCGCTGAATTGGGGGGGATTCTTCACCACATTCCATCGCCTCTTCTTTGAGGGCGACACCTGGCTCTTCTTCTACTCCGACACCCTGATCCGCCTGTTCCCCATGCGCTTCTGGATGGACGTGGCCATCACCATCGTTGGCCCGCTGGTCGTCGAGGCCGTCGTCCTCGGTGGCGTGGGGTGGGTGTGGGTGCGACGAATTGGCTCCGACACTTGACAGCCCCATCACAATTGGATATATTAGACGTGGTAATTACTCACCCTGCTCGGTTTGGATTTGGCAATCCAAACTTCTTGGCAGTGAGAAATGGCACTCCGTAGGTCAAAAGCGGTCAAATCCGCTTGGTTCTTCCACTGAACCGCTGGATTTGACAATCCAGCGGGAGCGGGTGAGTAGTACTAGACGTGAAACGTGAAAAAGCCTTCCTCATTGGTGTTTGATCACGTCTCACGCATAGTGAGGATAATGAGGATAATATGAGCAAGATAAGATCCACGATACAAGATGGAAAGTACAGAATTCCAGCAATGGCGATCCTGGTGGGTATCTGCTGCCTGCTCACCTATTATTTCCACTGGGTGCTTGGAATCGAAATCGTCTTCAGTCACTTCTTTTACATCCCGGTCATCCTGGCCGCCGTGTGGTGGAGGAGAAAGGGCCTGGTAGTGGCCATACTTTTGGCTTTGTTGCTGGCTGTCAGCCACCCCCCACGTATTGGGTTGGATTGGGGTGACGCCAATGACCTGGCGCGGGGCGCTTTGTTGATCGTCGTTGGCGTGACGGTCAGTATTCTACGCGAGAGGATGGAGCGGGCAGAGGACAGGTTGAGAGAGCACGCTGAAAACCTTGAAAAGATAGTTGACGAGCGCACAAAAGACTTGAGGAGAGAGCGCGATTACACCCGCCACCTGATCGAGAGCAGCCCGGATTTCCAGATGACGCTGGACGTGACCGGCAAAATTATGGACGTGAACGAGGCATTTGAAAAGATGGTAGGTAATGGCCGTGAGGAGGTGGTTGGCACGTCAATCTACACCTACCTGCCGCAGGAGGCAATCGAGCAAGTGATGGCCGAGGTATTGGAGAGGGGAAAGGTCAGGGGTATCGAACTCACAGCCGACGTGCCCGAAAGAGGAACTTTGGTCTGTAACCTCTCCGGCACGGTATTTACCACGCCGGAAGAAGAGGTGGGGATTTACCTGAGCGGCCGGGACGTGACCGAGCAGAAAAAACGACAGCAGGAGTTGAGGGAGAGGGAGATGCAAATCGCACATGCCTCCAGGCTCTCCTCCCTGGGAGAGATGGCGGCCGGCATGGCCCACGAGATCAACCAGCCGTTAACCATCATCTCTACAGCCGCCGAGGGCATACTTATGAGCTCAGTATAGCACGGGGCGCTTGCAATCATCTCTACAGCCGCCGAGGGCATACTGCGTGACATTCGGAAAGACCGCTTTGATATGAGCCTCCTGCCCCAGGACATGCAAGACGTACTCGACAACATGAAGCGCATTGATCGGTTGATCACTCACGTGCGCACCTTTGCCCGGTGGCCCGAGGAATGGGAATACGTCGAGCCCGAACAGGTGCTGGATGACGTCTTTGTCATCATGGGCGGGCAGTTCCAGTTGCGCAACGTCTCAGTTTGGCGTAGAATAGAAGAAGATTTACCCGCTATCTACGTAAATCCAAACCAACTGGAGCAGGTATTGATAAACATCCTGACCAATGCGCGCCAGGCGTTGGATGAGAGGGCTGAGGCAACGGAAAGCCGCGGCGAGCGCTTTCAAAAACAACTGGTGTGCCGCATTTCGAGGGAAAATGAGTGGGTGGTCTTTGAAGTGGCAGACAACGCCGGTGGCGTACCGGACGAAATCAAAATGAGGATATTCGAGCCTTTCTTCACCACCAAAGAGGTGGGACAGGGCACCGGTCTGGGGCTTTCGATTGCCTACACCCTGGTCACTCGTTCGTTGGGTGGCAAAATCTGGGTTGAGGACAACGAGATGGGAGGCGCGAGTTTCAAAGTCGCGCTGCCGGTAGGGGCCCCCACCCTCGGCCCCTCCCCCAACTCTGGGGGAGGGGAGTCTGGATTCCCCCTTCTCCCAGGGTTGGGAGAAGGGGGTTAGGGGGATGAGGGCTCTGAGAGAAAGGGGTTAGAAAAATGAAGACCCGTCGTATTCGCACATCGGCGGCGGTGCAACAGCGAGCCAAGGAATTGCGGCAGCAAATGACGCCAGCCGAAAAAGCCTCTGTGGCAACGACTGCGGGCCAGGCGGCTCAATGGTCTGAAGTTCCGGCGACAACATCCCCTGGGGCCGTTCATTGCCGACTTCTATTGTGCAGCGTATCGGCTGGTCGTCGAAATTGACGGCGGCATCCACGAAACACAGGCGGAGCGGGACCGGGCGCGCACGGAGCAGTTTGAAGCGTATGGCTATCGCGTGATCCGGTTCAGCAATGCGCAAGTGGAACAGGATATCGAAACGGTACTGGCGGAGATCGCGGTGGCCTGTGGGTAGACATTCTTCTCCCCCTCTCCCAGCGGTTTTGGGAGAGGGGGCCGGGGGGAGAGGGCGTATGCAGACAAGCCCCCACCCTCAGCCCCTTCCCCAACTCTGAGGGAGGGGAGACCAAAGGGCGGCGGCACCTTCCCCCCCAGAGTTGGGGGGGGGGCGCAAAGGAGGCACAAGAATGAGAGTGCTTATCGTAGACGACGAACCTGGGATTTGCCAACGCCTGCAGCGAGAGTTGCAAAAGGAAGGCTGTGAGGTTGACTACACCACTTCGCCGGTTGGTGTCCTGGAGCGGCTGAGGAACGCCGAACAGGAGGAGAAAGCCTACGCGCTGCTACTGCTCGACCTGCGCATGCCCAAAGTGGATGGCCTTGCGCTCCTGAAGGAGATTCGAGAAGCGCGACTCGACCTGGACGTGGTCATCATCACCGGCTATGGCGACGAGGATAAAGCGATAGAGTCCATTCGCCTGGGCGCGGTTGATTATCTGCGCAAACCCATCTCTTTGGAGGCGCTCCACACAGCCGTCTTCCGCGTCCAGCAAAAGCGGGCGGCGGAAGAAAAGAGGGCTCTGGAGTACAGCGTCCTGGTGGTAGACGACGAGAAAGAGTTGTGCGCGCGCATCAAGCGGGAATTGGACAAAGAAGGCTATCGCACCGCCGTCGCTTACGACGGCACTGAGGGCCTGGATTACTTCAGCCACAACCGGGTGGACGTGGCAATTGTGGACATCAGGATGCCCCGCATGGGCGGCCTGGAGATGCTAGAGAAGTGCCGGGAGATCACGGATGATTTTGTCTCCATCATCATCACCGGCCACGGCGACCACGAAAGGGCCATCCGGGCGTTGCAACTGGGCGTTTTCAACTACCTGCGCAAGCCTCTCTCACTCGAAGAACTCGTCACTTCGGTCGGCAAAGGGATTGAGTTGCTCCACCTGCGCCGGGGTCTGGCCGCCCGCAGACGTGAGTTGGAGCTAGAGACGGCTCTCAAAGAGCAGTATGCCCAGAACCTGGAAAAGATGGTTGAGGAATGGACGAAGGAACTCGGGGAATCGGAGGCGCGCTATCGCCTGCTCGTGGAGAACGCCAACGACGCCATCTACACCCTGGATGCCGACCTGCGCATAACCGACGTCAATCCATTCGCAGAGCAGGCTATCGGGTATTCGCGGGATGAACTCATCGGTCGCTCCTTCCCGGAACTCGGCATTGTGGCTCCCGCATCTCTCGGCCCGGCCGCCGAAGACACCGCCCGCGTCCTGGCCGGGGAGCGCATCTCTGGGGCCGTCTATGAGTTCATTACGAAAGATGGACAACATCTCTTCGGAGAACTCAGCGGTGCTCCGATCTACCGGGAGGGGCAGGTGGTCGGTGTGCTCGCCATCGCCCGCGACGTCACCGAGCGCAAGCGGGCGGAGGAGGAAATCAAGCGCCGGGGTGAGGAACTGGAGGCGCTGCGGGAGGTCTCCCTGGCGATCACCGCTCAACTGGGACTCGACGAACTCCTGCTGAACGTCGTGGAGCAGGGCTGCCGCCTGCTGGACGTCAGGGCGGGAGGCGTCTACCTCGTTGATGAGACGAGGGGTAACCTTCAACTGGTCGTCAGCCACGGCTACGCGAGTGACTACACCGGCACACGCATGGCGCCCGGCGAGGGGCTCGCTGGCCGGGTGCTGCGGAGCGGCGAACCGCTGGTCGTGGACGATTACAGCCGCTGGGAGGGGCGGTCGCCGGACTGGGAGGGCGAGCCGCTCACCGCCGTCCTCGGCGTGCCCCTCAAGCGCGGCGACCGGGTCATCGGCGTCCTGGACTTTGCCGAAATCATCCAGGCCAGGAGTTTTGACGAGCACGACCTCTGGCTGGCCACCCTCTTCGCCAGCCAGGCCGCCATCGCCATCGAGAACGCCTGGCTGTACCAGGCCGAGCGAGCGGCCCGCGAGAGCGCCCACACTCTGCGCGAAGTCTCCCGCGTCGTCGGCTCCACGCTGGAACTGGACGATGTTCTCTCCCTCGTCCTGTGCCAGGCGAAGCGCGTGCTGGCCTACGACACTGCCTCCATCCTGCTCTTCGCCGAGGGTCAACCTTCTATGGTGGCTGTGGCTGGCTACGAGGACGAGGAACTGGTGAAGGCCGATGTTCCCCTGCGCCTGGGCGATAGTCCCATTCTGCAGGCCATGGTCCACGACCACCGCCCTGTTGTCATCGCCGACGTGCGGGAGGACGAACGCTGGATCTGGGTGCCCGGGGCCGAGGACATCCGCGCCTGGATCGGGGTGCCACTGCTGGTGCGCGACGAGATGATCGGCGCCCTGATGATTGACAGCACGCAGCCCGGCTTCTACACCGAAGCGGACGCCGCAATCGTCCAGGCGCTGGCCAACCAGGCCGCCGTGGCCATTGAGAACGCCCACCTCTTCGAGGAGACCCGGGGGCACGTGGCCCGCCTGAAGGAGAAAACCAGGGACATGGAACTGATCCACCAGGTGTCACGGATGGTCAGCTCGTCTCTGGACCTGACCCGTATCCTGGAGACGACCGTCGAGCAGATGGTGGCGGTGTTCGAAGCCGATCACAGCGGCATCCTGCTGTTTGACCAGGCAAAGACCTGCGGGCAGGTGGTGGCCGAATACCCAGCCACCGGGGCGACGGCGGAACGATACCCGGTGCAGGGGTATCTGGCGGCCGAGCGCATCATCGCCGACCGTGAGCCGTTGGTGATCGAAGATGTGTGGAACGACCCGCTGTTGGCTGCCGTGCGAGAGGCGATGCACAGGCTGGACATCCGCTCGATACTCATCGTGCCCCTGGTCGTGAAAGGGGAGGTGATGGGCAGCATTGGTCTGGACGCCGTGGGGCGGCAGCGGCTCTTCAATGCCGAGGAGGTGTCCCTGGCTCAGACTATCGCCAACCAGGTGGCTATCGCCATCGAGAACGCCCGGCTGTACCAACAGGCGCAGCAGGAGATCGCAGAGCGCAAGCGGGCAGAGGAGGAGGTCCACCGCCGGGCTGCCCACCTGGAGGCCCTCAATGCCATAATCGCTGCCGCTGCCGCCGCGCCCGACCTGCCGGACCTGCTGGAGATTGCCCTGGAGCATACCCTGCGCGCTCTGGGGTTGGAGATAGGCGCCAGTTGGCTGCCAGGCCAGCGCATCGTCCGGGGCCTCCCACCTGAAACCGGCCTGACCATGGGCCGGACGGTCCAGGCCGCCGGGCTGGACTTCCCTACGCTCTGCGCCGTAGAGGATTGGCAGCAGATAGCGGCCGACGGCCCGCTGTCGGTCCTCGCTCCGATCATGACCCGCTTCGGCATCCGTGCTTCCATCACCGTTCCCATCCTGACCGAGGAGCGGCGTATCGGCGGGCTGAGCCTGGCCGCCCCCACGCCTCGGTCCTGGTCTGACGAGGAAATCGCGCTGGCGGAGGCTGTTGGGCGGCAACTGGGGGCGGCGGCGGAGCGGCTGCGCCTCTTCCAGGCGGAGCGGGAGCAGCGGGAACTGGCCGAGGCGCTGGAGGCGGCCGCCGCCGCCGTCAGCAGCACCCTGGACCTCGATCAGGTGCTCGACCGCATTCTGGATCAGGTGGAGCGGGTCGTAGCAGGGGGTGCCTTCAACGTCATGCTGATCGAGGACGCCAACGCGCGGGTGGTCCGCTGGCGGGGATACGAACACCTGGGTGTGGAGGAACAAATTGCCAGTTCCACCATCTCTATTGCCGAGTATCCCAACCTGGTGAAGATGGTGCAGACCGGTAGGCCGGTCGTCATCCCGGACACAGCCACCGACCCCAACTGGGTCTCATTGGAAGGCCAGGAGTGGCGGCGCTCCTACATCGCCGCACCCGTCCAGGTAAAGGATCTGACGGTGGGCTTCCTGAACGTGGTCGGCACCCGGCCGGGCCAGTTCGGCCCCGCCGACGCCCGGCGGCTGGAGGCCTTCGCCGACCACGCCGCCACCGCCATCGAGAACGCGGGATTGTACCGCGAACTGCGCAACCACGCCGAGGAACTGGAGCAGCGGGTGCAGGAGCGCACTGTCCAACTCCAGGCCCAGTACGCCCGCCTGGACGCGGTCCTGCGCAGCACCTCCGATGGCATCGTCGTCGCCGACGCCAGCGGCGAGATCGTCCAGAGCAACCCCGTCGCCCGGAGCTGGCTTGCCCAGACCCTCTCCCCGGATGACGCGGCCCGGCTGCAGGAGGCGGTGTGCGACCTGGCACGGCGGGCCGAGGAACGGCCCGAGACAGTGCTGGAACTGACGGGGCTGGACCTGGAGCTGGGGGCAGCGCCCATCTCCCCCCCCAGCCCCCCCCGCTTGCATGGGGGAAGAGAGGTTGGGGAACCGGCCGCCGTGGTTGTGGTCCACGTCGTGATTGATCTCAAGGCGCTCGACCGCAT
>CAYPOY010000172.1:0-10486 GCA_964412395.1 uncultured Anaerolineales bacterium
TGACGTATTCCAGCAACTCCATCGTGTAGGTCAGGTCGCCGGAGGAGTCCTTGAGGCCGACGACGTTCGGCAGGTCGGCCAGGTCCTCGACGACGGTGCGCGGCAGGTAGCGGTCCATCACCTGGGGGATGTTGTAGAGGATGATGGGCAGGTCCACGGTGGTGGCGATGTCGTAGAAGTGTTGGTAGACACCCTTGTCGGAGGGATGAAGGAAGTAGGGGGTGACGATGAGCGCCGCCGACGCGCCGGCCTCTTTGGCGTCGCGGGCCAGGGCGATGGACGCCTGGGTGGACGAAGCGCCGCATCCGGCGATGACCGGCTTGCCGCCCGCCTCCTCCACACCAATCACGACGAGCCGCCGCTGCTCCTCGCGGGTGAGATAGGGGAATTCGCCCGTGGTGCCGCTGGTGACCAGCCCATCCACATCAGGCAGGGCATGGCGGATGAGGCGGCGGTAGGCCTCCTCGTCAACCTCCTCCGTTTTCTTCACGAAGGGAGTGACGAGGGCGGGGAAGACCCCTTTGAGCCAAGAAAGTTTGACAGGCATAGGTGACCTCCTTGATTTTGTGTACCGGGCGCAATCTGCGAGGATGTGAAACGTGTCTTGACCGCCCGCTTGCTACTCGATTCTACCCCATCCCGCCCATCCGTGCAAGTCGGTGCGTAACAGGGAAAACGTAGCAGTTCTGGAGCTCTCTAAGGCCCTTTAGAGCCGTTCTGCGGCGTTTGGCAAATTCATCAACCCCACCCTCAGCGGCGAGCAGGCCACTAGACGCGCCCTGTGGCCTTCTAAGCGTTTTTGGGTTTCGTTCTGCTACGATTTCCCTAACACGGTATCCAGTGGACAAGCCTACCAGGGCGGCGTGAGGTCGCCCCTATTTCGGTCAGAGAATCTGGCCTATGAACATGGGGGGTCTCAATCGAAAGAGCCGCTATCGCGGCCATCGTGGTACGAGGGTTTCCGCACCCATCCAGGCGGCAGCCCCAGATACGTGGCCGCTGACGCAGCGGTTGGGGACGGGTGAGAGATTGTGGATTTGTACAGAAGGGTGGGAATGGGTATAATAACAATGAGAGCCTCGCATCTCGTGCCCTTGTTCGTGCCGAAGAAGACCCGATGCAGCCAATTCCCGTGGTGTTCAATCTCTCTTCGTGGGCAGAGAAAAGGCAACCCATCGCTGAGTGGCTTGTGGACGAACTCAACACCAAGTACAACATCCCCAAGAAGATCGCCCGTACAAGGATTGGGGTTATAATGGCGACACATTTCCACTGTCCATACCTGGACACTGAAGTCGAACTGACTGACGAGCGGGAACGGCACATCGCCGAGCGGCATCCCGACCTGCTTCCTGAACATCGCCAGCGCATCGCCGACACCCTGGCTGCTCCAGACCAGGTACGCCGCAGCGTGCGTTTCGCCAGCGCCCGGCTGTTCACCCACTGGTTCGAGTCCGTTCGTGGCGGTAAACACGTCGTCGTGGTCGTCGTCAGCGAATCCGCCCCCGGTGGCCGCCATTGGGTCATCACGGCGTACATTGCCCGAAAGCTAGCAAAAGGAGAGATCGAATGGAAAAGAGACTGATCTTCAAGTATGATCGCGCGGTAGATATCCTGTATATTGACAAGACTCCTCCCTATCCAGAACAAGAGACAGAAGAACTCGGTGATGACGTGATCGCCCGGCTCAACCCGAGTACCGGTGAGATAGAGAACCTGGAGGTGCTGTTTTTCTCCACCCGCCTCCTGCGCGACGATCTATTTGAACTGCCGGTCGCAGCGGACCTGCGCGTAGCAGCCTGACTGGTTACACAAGTGAACCCCATCAACCAATCCGAAATCAACGCCATCCTCTGGCGGGCCTGCGACACCTTCCGTGGCACCGTTGACCCCGCCAACTGCTAAATCCTGGGCCTGGTTTGTCCAGGCAACACGCAAGATCACGGAGCACGATTTCGGAATCTTGACCAACAGCAAGCTACGAGTTGAACTAAGAGCTTTCATCACAAAGGGATAAACGAGGATACTATGTCCAGGACTCGCCAACTCGCTCTGCCCCTGGAAACCCACTGCAACCATTACCTCTTCTCCGACCATTTCCTCAACCAGGTGTTGCCTGGGCAACACGTATGGCGCGAGTCTGCAGTAGAGGCCAGGCAGGCCCTGGACGCCATCATCGGGTTGTACTCACAGTTGGAGGACGCACTGCCCCACTACAACGAGGCCCAGGCGGAGGAGCACTGGATTCGGCCAGTGCTGGACATCCTGGGCCACGTCTACGAGGTGCAGCCGCCGCTGGCCGGGGCGCTTGGCACGCCCGACTACGCTTTCTTCGCCGACGAGGAAGCCAGGCAGGCGGCCACGCCCACCCTGGGCAAGACGGAGTACTGGGAGACCGCCCTGGCCGTGGGCGACGCCAAGCGCTGGGACCGTCCCCTCGACAAGCGCCTCCTGAACGGCGCACCCGACGCCTTCACCAACGCCAACCCCTGTTACCAGATTGACTACTACCTGCGGCGGACGGGGTGTGCCTGGGGAATCGTCTCCAATGGACGGCGGTGGCGGCTCTATCACCGTGACACCAGCGTCCTCCTGGACCACTTTTACGAGGTTGACCTGGCTCAACTGATCGAGCAGGGCGACCTGGACGCCTTCCGCTACTTCTATCTCTTCTTCCGCGCCGCAGCCTTCCGTCCCGACGCCGAGGGCCGCTGCTGGCTGGACGAGGTGCTGGATCAGAGCGCGGCCTACGCCGTGCACGTCGGTGACGAACTCAAGGGGCGGGTCTACGAGGCGTTGAGGCTGCTGGCCCAGGGCTTCCTCGATTACCCGGTTGACGATCCCGAACAGGCCCTTGACCCTACCACCGACCTGGACAGTGTCCACGACGGGTGCCTGATCCTGCTGTATCGCCTGTTGTTCCTGCTGTACGCCGAGAGTCGGAACCTGTTACCTCTGGACAACTACAGCTACGCCGGGCAGTACAGCCTGAAGGCAATCAAGGAAGACATCGCCCACAAACTGGACGGCGGCATAACCTACCTGGCGGAGAAGGCCACGATCTGGGACGACCTGCGCACCCTGTTCGAGATCATCTACAGCGGGCAGGAAGCACTGGGCGTACCGGCCTACGATGGCCGGTTGTTCGATCCGAACCGGTATCCCTTCCTGGAGGGCCGCACCATCGGCGACAGATACCTGGCCCAGGCGATTGACCTGCTGGCACGTGCCGAGGCCGGACCGGGCCAGGGCCTCAGTTTCGTGGACTACCGTGATCTCTCCATCCGCCATCTGGGTTCCATCTACGAGGGATTGCTGGAGTACCGGCTGGCCCACGCCGCCGAGGAGATGGCCGTCGTCAGGCGGGGCAAGAGGGAGGAGATTGTCCCCTTGTCGGAAATAGAGAAACCGGGTTTTTTCCGAAAAACCCGGTTTCTGGAGCGCATTCCCTCCGGACAGGTGTACCTGGTCACCGACCGGGGGGAGCGGAAGGCGACGGGCAGTTACTATACCCCCGACTACATCGTCAAGTACATCGTGGAGCAGACGTTGGGGCCGCTGGCCGACGCCCAGGCGGAGGCGGTCGAGAAAGAGATCGCGGTGCTGAAGGCGAAGAACAAGGGCGCGGCGCGGCGCACGAAGGCTTACAAAGAGGAACTGGCCCGCCTGCAGAACAGCTTCGCCGACCGGGTGCTGGCCTTGAACACGCTCGATCCGGCGATGGGCAGCGGGCACTTCCTGGTCGAGGCGACCGACTACCTGGCGCGACGCATCGTCGAGGCGGGGGTGGTGACAGAAGCACTGGCAGATGGCGACGAGGAGAGTGAACTGAGCTACTGGCGGAGGCGAGTAGTGGAACGCTGTATCTACGGCGTGGACCTGAATCCGCTGGCGATGGAATTGGCCAAACTCAGCCTGTGGCTGAAGACGGTCGCCAGGGGGAAGCCGCTCTCTTTCCTGGATCACCACCTGCGCTGTGGCAACTCGCTCATCGGGGCACGGGTGGCCGACCTGCAGGCGTTACCGGTGCGGAAAAAGACCCGAAGGGTTTTGGAAACCCTTCGGGTCTCGGAAGTCTCCCAACTGGCGATGTGGGACGAAAGCGTCTTCACCCAGGATATGTACCGCGTGGTGGGGGCCATGCGCCAGATTCAAGAGTACGAGACGGCCGATTTGGTGAGCGTCAAGGAGAAGGAGCGGCTGTTTGAGGAGACGGTGGAGCGGGAACGGCGCAAGTGGCGCTCTATCGCTGATCTGTGGACGGCGACCTACTTTGGGCTGGAACTGACGCCGGAACTGTACAACGCCTGCGTCCAGCACGTTCAGGGCAAGCCGGTGCTCCTGCAGGCGGCTCAGGCTGAAGAGGTGCTGGATCGCGCGCACGAGATGTGGGAGGAGAAGCGGTTCTTCCACTGGGAGATCGAGTTCCCGGAGGTGTTCTTAGACGAGCACGGCCGGCACAAGGGGGAGGGGGCGGGGTTCGACGCGGTGGTGGGGAATCCACCGTATGTGAACATTGTCCGCCTTGACGCGATGGATGTGTCATTCTACCAAGCGCGATTCGCTACTTTTAGGAATAAATGTGACCTCTATTCGTTTTTCCTAGAGAAAGGTCTATCCACTGTCAGACGTGACGGTCGCCTTGGTCTTGTTGTTTCAAATACTTGGTTCGCCACCGAGAGTTTTAGCCTTACACGCAAACTTCTGTTATCGGATAACTATACTGAACGCATAGCCTTTCCTCCTCCGAAGGCATTCCGCGAAGCCGTCGTAGAAACGGTCATCGCCATCACAGCTCGACAGGGATGGGCAGAGAATAAATCTATCGCTGTTGAACGATATGATCCTGGTTCAGGCATCTTCGTTGAGGTTGATAGCTTTCCCTGCAACGTAGTTGCAGAGAGAGCTGAGAAAACAGCCAACTTTACTCAACCTGCGAAGTATCTTCAAGTTTATTCGTCCATTGAGCATTTCAGCCGACCACTGAGCACGATTGCCTCTTTCTCTTTGGGAATCAAGACATCGAACAACTCAGAGTTTGTTCATCCGGAAAAACTCCATCCGGTCGATGTTCCAGTTATTCGTGGAAGGAACATCGAACGTTATGGAATACAATTTAATGGCGAATATCTTCATTATGACGTTGATTTGCTGCGATCCAGACATGGGGCACGCCCGCGGGAACGTGAGGCATTTGAACGGCCAGAAAAAATCGTGTTGCAAGAAATAGCTGGGGGAAGACTCATCTGTGCGCTTGATAGAACGTCTCTGTTTTGCCTGGATACTGCCAATGTGATTTTCCTCTCTCCCCAGTCAACCTACAATTTGACGGCATTGATTGCTTTGCTCAATGGTCGTCTGCTAAACTTTTGGTATGGCACACAATATCCTGGATCGCACGTCAAACTCAATGAGATTGCGAATCTTCCCATCCGCCGCATCGCCTTCACCACCCCGCCGGAGGAGCGGGAGCGGCTGGTGGGGGAGGCTCTGGACCACGAAAAGCACGAAATAGCGCGAAAGGCGCGAAACGCGAAAGGAGGTTTCGTGCCTTTCGCGGACTTTCGCCAATTTCGTGGTCCAAACTCCCCCCTTGGCCGCTGGCTGGACGCCCGCCTGTCGGCCGAGCCCGAGCAATCCGACGTCGTCCACGACCTGCTGGCCCACCTGGCCGGGCGGATGATCGAGATGCACGAGGAGAAGCAGGCGGAGGTGCGCGGATTCCTCGACTGGCTGGCGGAGTACACCGGGCGGCCGGTTGACGACTGGGCGCTCAAGACAAGCCTACGTCGCTACTACGAGCATGACTGGGCCGAGATGCAGCGCATCCTCAAGCGCAACCAGCGCAAGCTGCCCAAAGTTGACCTGGACGTGGACGCCTACAAGAACGAGCCCGCCGCCAGGATCCACGCCGCGTGGGAGACCTCGATGGAGATGCTGCGCCCGCTGTTGGCGCGCATTGAGGCCACCGACCGGCTCATTGACCAGATCGTGTACCAGTTGTACGGGCTGACAGAAGAGGAAATCGCAGTAGTGGAGGGCCGTTGATAGAACTAGGGCAAGATTGGCGCTCTCGACGCCTACGGCTGGCCCCACGACTTGAGCGACGAGGAGATCCTAGAGCGGCTGTTAGCACTGAACCTGGAACGGGCAGCGATGCGAGACTGAGCGCCAGGAGTACACTAACGCCAAACGGAAGTACCCCACAGTGCCAATACACCTGGGGCGACGCTCGGATCGATGGGGGCGGTCTGGCATGCTTACTGTAGCATCAGAATGACCGACCATCAAGAAAAGGGAGGCTGGTTTTATGGTATTTAGGAAACCAATCCGATCCGAAGTCTTTCCGGGAAGCATTCGATACCTGCAAACAAGGATGCAGCGGTTAGAAAGCCTGTATGGTTGTGAATGGGAAGTTTCTGACGGTAGCGTACTGAGTTTACTAGAGGTACGACCGGATAGCATACTAAGTTTAGTGGATGTTGTACAAAAGACCAATCACTTAAGGGTAAGCTGGTCAGTGCATAGGTGGTCAGCTAATAGAGGATCACTTGGTTACGCTGGCATAGAAGCATATGAGCAAGAAGATGGAAACACGCTGGTAGACTTCCTAGATGGTTACAGCCCAATTTGCCCATCCTCCGAGCATGACCCCATAGGTTTTCCTTTTGAGTTTATCTGTGCACTGATTGTTGAGCAAGTATGGCCGGCAGGTAGCACAGACAAAGAATTGGAACAGTTCCAGCAACACGCCGGAGAGGACACGCAGGATGCAACCGGAGAAGCCGCATCCACGTTTCAGAGTCCTCCATCGGAACGGCTACCCACACCTGAACACTTCACCACTCACACTGGCAGCGTGACCGGCCCGGTGCATACTGGCAGTGGGGACATCATCTACTCCGCTTCTCCCCAAGAGGAGACACGCCCCGCTTCCCAACTTCCCCAACTGACCCTAAAGCTGTTTCAGATGGAACGTGATCCGACCCATCGGGATGAGATTGTTTTCAGACAGAGAAGCGGCCCGGTGTACGTGTTCGGCCTTGTACTTGAGAACGTGTCATCGTCACCCCCTGCCAAAGGAATCAGAATTGATGTCCATTTCTGGTGGGGAGGCGGCGATACACTTCAGAAAGCTCCTCAGTTCCGAGTTCCTCACCAAGCCCAAGGATGGGAGAACGAAGCCGTTGAGTTGCTCAATGAGCGGGCTGCACATCTGACTTTCAGAGGACCCGATTTTACCTGCTTTCCTGGACACCCGGAGAAGTGGGGCAATTTCACAATAACACTTATGGACAGGGTGAATGTATGGTTTCGCGTCACATACAAGGTCTCAAGTGCTGAGCCTTACACACAGAGTTCCGGTGAACTCAGAATCACCCTTGCATAGTCTAACCCTTCGCTGAGAGCAAGAGGACACCAATGACCCACTCCCAACCTCCCATCACCAGCACAACCCACACCCTGCCCTTCGACAAACTCTCACCACGCGACTTTGAGCGGCTGTGCCTGTGGCTGGTCGAGCGCGAGGGCTACGAACGCGCCGAGCACCTGGGCGCAGCGGGCAGTGAACAGGGCCGCGACATCATCGCCTGGCGCGGAGATGAGTTGTGGGCCTTCCAGTGCAAACGGGTGCGCAACTTCGGCCCCAGGGATGCGCTGGCAGAGGCCGAGAAAGTGCTGGCCCTGCCGGAAGACCAGCGCCCGGCAGAGTATGTCTTCCTCGTCACCTGCGACGTTTCGGCCAACACCCGCCAGCAGGTGCGCGAACGCTGCGCCGGCGAGATGGAGTGCCACTTCTGGGCTGGGACCGAGTTGGATGAGAGGGTGAAGCGGCACCCTGACATCGTGGAGGAGTTCTTCCAGGCTGACCGGGGTGGTACGGCCATAGTGACAGTGGTCTACCAAGGCGTAGAGGTGACCATCCCTTCCCCCGAGGCTGTGGCTCTCCACCGGACCGCCCTACGAGAGCGGCTGGAGGCTGAGGCCCTCGCTCGTTGGGGCGGGATGTCGGTCTACATCCAGGAAGAAGGAGCTACGCTTCCTATCGAAGCCTCTCCCTACCAGACGGGACGGCTGGGGCCGAGGGAGAACCTGCTTCAAATGCTCTACGCCGCTGACCGGCTTTTAGTGTTAGGTGAAGCCGGCTCCGGCAAGACTGTCTCGCTGGAGCGGTTGGCGTGGGAACTGTGCGCAGGGACGGGGCCGGTCGTGCCTGTGCTGGTGCGGCTGTTCCGCTACGACGGCACCCCGCTGGCGGACTGGGTGCGGGCGCTTCTTCAGAGGACAGGCCATCTGCGGCTGGACGGCAGACAAGCACTGACTGCCTTCCTCAAGGAAGGAACAGGTCGCTGCATCTTTCTGTTCGATGGGCTAAACGAGGTGCCACCTCCCTACCGGGACCGGCTGGTCGGCGAACTGGTGCGTTGGATGGCCTCCTATCCTCGCCACCCGGTGATCCTCACCGGCCGGGCGCAGGACGAGTTGTGGCGGCGGCTGCGCGGGGAGGTGGGGCGGGCAGTCGTGGTGCAGCCCATCGGTGACGAGCAGGCGCGGGCCTACCTGGTGGCGCACCTGGATGAGCGTGGAGATGACCTCTATGGGCGGTTGGACGAGCGACTGCGGGCGCTGGCCCGGAGGCCCCTTATCCTGTGGCTGATCAAGGAGGCCGGGGCAGCCAGGGAGTCGGTGCCGGGCAATCGGGGAGAGTTGTACGCTCGCTTTGTCTCGCGGATGCTGCGGCGGGACACCGAGCGGCGTATGGATGCCGAGATCCCGGAGCGGGTCAAGCGTCGAGCGTTGGAGGGTCTCGCATACCATCTGGGGCAGGGGCAGCGGCTCTTTTGCCCCCGTGACGAGGCGGTGGCGGTAGTCGCCCGGCGGCTAGGGGAGGACCTGGCCGACTCTGTGGTGGGGGCCTGCGCCCGGCATGGGCTACTGGCAGGCGATGATCCGATCTGGTTCGCCCCGCACCAGACGGTGCAGGAGCACTTCGCGGCGCTGGCGCTGCGGGAGGTGGCGGAGCGGGAATGGAGCCTGGGCCATTGGGCGCGGTTGCGGCGGGCCGGGCGACGGCTGCTGACCGGGCAGGAGGAGGGCCTGGCGGGCCTGGCGGCGGACGACTGGTGGATGGAGACGTTCGTGCAACTGGCAGGGCTGGTGAACGACGCTGACCGGTTGGCGCAGGATGTGGTGCGGGTCAACCCGTGGCTGGCCTGGTGGTGCGTGGAGGAGGGGCGCGGGGTAGCGGAGGAGACACGGGAAGCGGTAGCGGATCGCTCGGTGGGGCTATTGGAATCGGAGCGGGTGGCCGACCGGCGGCGGGCGGTGGCAGCGCTGGCGCGGATGCAGAACGAGCGGGTGGTGCGACCGCTGTTCCGGGCGGGTGCTGATCCAGACGCGGAAGTAGCAGAGATGGCTGTACAAGCTCTGGTGGATCTGGGGGAGGCGGCGCGGGCGCCAGTGGAAGAGGCCTTGGAGGGCATGGATCGGCGTCTTCAGATTGCCGCGTTGCGCTATTTGGTTGCACAGCCAGATAGTTCTTCCTGGGCAGTGCAGCCTCTGTTCCGGATAGCTGCTGACCCGGACGCGGAGAGGGTCGGGCTGGCGGTACAGGCGTTACTGGAGATGGGGGAATCCGTGCGAGTGGAAGCCCTGGCGCTGGCGCAGCAGCCTGGAGATCCGTTACACCGGTCGGGGCTGGCTTACCTGGAAGCGTTGCTAGGCCTGCCAATGGTCTGGGTGCCACCGGGGCCGTTCTTGATGGGAAGCGACAAGGGGAGGGGTCCGCAGGCGGACGACGATGAGCTGCCGCAGCACGAGGTGACGCTGCCGGGGTACTGGATCGGGCGCTACCCGGTGACGGTGGCCCAGTTCCGCGCCTTCGTGGAGGCCAGTGACTATAAGCCAAGGGATCCTAACAGCCTGGCGGGATCGGACGACCACCCGGCGGTATATGTGACCTGGCACGACGCGCTGGCCTTCTGCCGCTGGCTGAGCGAGCGGACGGGGGTGCTGGTGATGCTGCCTTCAGAGGCCGAGTGGGAGAAGGCGGCACGGGGGACGGACGGGCGTATCTATCCGTGGGGAGACGCACCTCCAGATGAGAGTCGGTGCAATTTCGGGTATAAGGTAGGGGGAACTACGGCGGTGGGCCGGTACTCGCCAGGGGGAGATAGTCCCTACGGCTGCGCGGATATGGCGGGCAACGTGTGGGAGTGGACGCGGAGCCTGTGGGGGAAAGATATTTCTGAGCCAGAGTTCAGGTATCCTTACAATCCAGAGGATGGACGGGAGGATCTGGAAGCCAGAGAGGAAGTGCGCCGGGTGTTGCGTGGGGGCTCGTTCTACAGCGATCAGTGGTACGTCCGCTGTGCCTACCGCGGGGGCTACCCGTACAACCGCTACGGCTACTGCGGTTTTCGGGTTATGGTGGCGTCCCCCGTCCACCTCTGAACTCTGGTCACTCTGGACTCTGGCACTCTGG
>CAYPOY010000173.1:0-10464 GCA_964412395.1 uncultured Anaerolineales bacterium
TTCTTTCGTGAGTCAACGATTGATTTTCGGTAACCTTTTTAGTGAGTCAATTCGCTGAGTTGACGGTAACTATGAGCCATGTTATACTTTGACGCCAACGGGTAACGTGAGAGGGAGTCGGTACGGTGCCCTCGAGCATCGCTAGCGACCCTACATTCACAGCGGTCCCGTGTCTTGTCCGAGTTGGTGTTGATGAAGGCCGAGGTTATCCACGCAGGTAATGAAAACGCGCAGCGCCGTGCTGTCGAGGTGTTGAGGGCCGGGGGGCTGGTCGCTTTCCCTACCGACACGGTTTACGGCCTGGCGGTACTGCCGTGGGATACAGATGCTGTGACCCGTTTGTACGAAGCCAAACAGCGTCCATCCGACAGGCCCATTCCGCTCCTGTTGTCCGATGCCAGTTATTTGGACCGCGTTGCCATACTTTCGCCTCGGCTTAGACGTCAGACCGGACAATTGATCGCCCACTTCTGGCCCGGCGCGCTGACGCTGGTGTTGCCTAAAGTCGAGGCCTTGCCTGATGTGGTCAGTGCTGGCCCCACTGTGGGTGTGCGCGTGCCCGACCTGCCATTGGCCCGTGATCTCATCCGAGGGGCAGGTGGCGCGCTGGCGGTCACCAGCGCCAACATCTCGGGGCAGCTCAATGCCATCACCGCTCAGGAGGTCGAGGAGCAGTTGGGGGACCGGATAGACCTGATCCTTGACGGAGGCCCTTGTCGAGGGGGCGTCCCGTCCAGCGTCCTCGACTGTACCGTTTCACCTCCCCTGTTGCTGCGGTATGGGGTCATCCGCGAAGCGGCCTTACGTGCGGTCATCGGCCCAATCAAAATTCCAGACTAAGGAGTAGCAGAACATTGTGTGATCAGAAAGGTTTTACTCTGTGGTTCACCGGCCTCTCGGGGTCGGGCAAGACTGCCATTGCGAAATTGGTCGAGCAGGAACTGTGCGGCCTGGGCCTCAAAGTTGAGCGGCTGGACGGCGACATCGTGCGCCAGAGCCTGACCCGCGACCTGGGGTTCAGCAAGGAGGACCGGGACAAGAATATAGAGCGGGTGACGTTCGTGGCGAAACTGCTCACCCGCAACGGCGTGGCGGTCCTCTGCTCGTTCATCTCCCCCTACCGGGCGCGGCGGGCCAAGTCGCGCCGGGAGATCGGCGAGTTCATCGAGGTCTACGTCGAGTGCCCGGTGGAGGAGTGCGCTCGCCGGGACGTGAAGGGGTTGTATGAGAAGGCCTTCGCCGGGGAGATCGAGAACTTTACCGGCGTCTCCGATCCCTACGATGAGCCGGAGAACCCGGAAGTCGTGTGCCACACGGCACAAGAGACGCCGGAGGGGAGTGCGGCGAAGATTATCACTTATTTGGAGGAGCAGGGGTATCTGTGAGCAGAAAACGATCCCACAGACGGAAGAAGCGCGTTCCGGCATCCCAGAGGCGACAGAAGCAACCGCGCCGCCGTGCGGCCCCGCCGCCCAGCCGGGACGAGCGGGCTCTACGGGATCGCATCCTGAAGTTCACCTACCAGGCGCGCTTCGGAGACGACTTCAGGCGCGCCATTCGCCTCTACTTCGGCGAGGAGGCGTTGCAGGATGATGTCCTCACCCTCGACGAGGAGAGAATGCCCGGCTTCCAGGAATGGTATATCAACGACTATGTCACCTCCGAAGGGAAGCGTATCATTGACCTCTTCGCCTGCGAGGAGGGGCCGCGGCTCCTGGTGGCCCAGCGGCAGATACTCGACGATTGGCTGCGCACCAACCGTTACCGCCTGTTCGAGGTGCAGAAGGTCGAGCCGGGCGTTGGCGAAACGGTGCAAGACTTGCTCAGCGGCGAGGTGCTCGAGGTCAACGACATCTCCGCCTCCTACGCCCTGGTAAAGTGGCAGGTCATCTTGGCCCGCCCCCTGCTGACAGAGGGACGGCTGAACTTCGCCGGGGCCGTTATTCCCCTCCCGCCAATGGAAAAGCCGGCGCTACTCGACTTCGCCCAGGAACTGTGGGAGGAATATCGAGCGCAGTATTCCCAGGCATCGCTGAACGACTTTTACCGCGACCACAGCCTCGACCTCTATCATCACTTTATAGAAATTGCCACCGCGCCGCCCCCACCCGTCTACACTCCGGAGGGCCACCCGTTGGTGTTCAGCACGGCCCGCTACACCGTGAAGGCCCCGCGAGCGGTCGAGGAGCGGCTGGACCAGGCAGAGGAGTTCGTCTATGCAGGGCCAGCCGACGAAGACGAAACGGCATTGGCCTACGTCTGGCTGCTCAGGGGTCGCTCCCACGTGCCCGAGACCTCCATCGAGGGGAGAGGACTGATGATGAAGACGGACTGGATAGCCGATTCGGGCGAACCCACCTACCGTTCCCTGGGCGATGTGCGGCTGTGGCACGACCGGCTGGAAATGGGTTGCCTGTCGCGGGAACGGCTGGCGGCCGGTAAGATGTTGCTCAGGCGAGTCCTGGGGCGCCTCGTCCGGCACCAGGGCGACGAGTTCCGGGATCTGGACACCAGCCTCGCGTCGGCGCAGCTCTCTCCTCCAGACTACGAGGAGGAGATTCCGGCGGAGATCGCAGAGACTCTCGTCCGTGAGAGGATGGCCGCCCAATACACGGAGTGGCTCGACAGCCCGGTGCCCGCGCTGGACGGGAAATCTCCCCGGCAGGTATCCCGCGACCCAGGGGCGCAGAAGCAGTTGGAGGAACTGCTGAAGGCCGTCGAATACATGGAAGAGCAGAAGCGGCGAGAGGGTGCGCCCTACATTGACGTGGCAGACATACGCCGCGAACTTGGTCTGCCCCCGCGCTGAAACCCTTCACCATCGTGGAGACCTTCCGACACGCTCCAGGACACTCAGCCCGGCGATGTGAGATCAGTTGCCCTGCAATTGGGACGGTGATATAATGTGAGTGGAGGTGGGTTATGCCCGTACAACTGCGTCTGAACGAGAGTGAACAGAAAGTCGTGGATGTGTTGAAGGACACCGGCGCGATGACCCCCAGCCAGATCGCCGTGCAGGCGCTGATGCTGCCCAGCGAGACGCACGACGCCTTGCGTTGGCTGGAAAAGGATGGTTACGTCATTATCCGCGAGACCCCCGACAGCGCCGACGGCTCAATGGTCGTGCTGGCCGGGGAGGTCCGCTCTGCGTTGATAAAATCATCCTGAAAGTAACCATCACCCGCAGGCAGAGAAACCCGGATTCTTTTGAAAACCGGGTTTCTGTCTATACCGTTGAAGGAGGTTGAGCGATGGGACGTGCGCTGAGTCTTATCCTGCTCGTCGTGCTGTTGGTCGGATTGGCTGTCCTGCTGACCGGATTGGCCCCCGGCGGCCCGCCAACCGACGCCCGGGCTTGGCTGGCGGGAGCGGTCCCCTACCTGTCCGTCATCCTGCTGGGCGTCGTCGTCGGCCTCCAGGCCCTCATTCGCACCAAGTTTACCCTGGCCAAGCAATTCTCCGGCGCGGAGAGGGGCGATCTCAGTCTCAACCTGGGGTGGCTGTACGAGCAGTTCCAGGCCTTGTGCAAGACGCAGATTGATCGGACGCTGATGCACCACGGAGCCTCTCCCTCCTGCTGGAAATGGGCGACTACCCCACCGCCATTAGCGCCAGCCGCAATCTGGCCGGTATCCTCCTCCAACTCGGCCGAGCCGAGCAGGCCATCGCTCACTACGCCCAGGCACTCCTCCTGGCCCTCCAGATCCACCCCAAACCGGTCGTGGATACGCTCCAGTGTATTCTGGACACCGCCAAGGAACTGACCCGCGTGGGAATGTTGGCGGAGATGGAGCAACTGGGCGCGGCTGGTCTCCAGGCTATCCAGCAGGTGGCCCGGCACGGCTGGCGCAGTCCGGAACTGGGGCAACATGGCCAACTGGCCCACAACCTCTGCGCCACCCTGACCCTCCTGGGCCGCTCCCGGGGGGACGCCGCCTCCCCGGACTATGCCCAGGCGCTGGAGGGGGCGCGGGTGATGGATGCGGCCACTGATGGCGTGTGGGATCTGAAAGCATGGGGCCAAGGCCTCGGAGCAGCGGAGCAGGGAACGAATTGAGCAAATGAGATCCACGGACGCCCGACCTGAAACCTCCAACCTGAAATCTCGAACTCCACGTCTGCTCCCTATCCTGCTGTTCTCCGCCGTCTTCGCCCTCTACGCCGCCACCTCCGCCCCGGCGACTCTCTTCGGCGATCCCTCCGAGTACCAGTTCATCCCGGCCATTCTGGGCATTGCCCACCCGCCGGGATACGCCTTCTACACCCTGCTGGCCAAGCTGTGGCAAACCCTCGTCCCAGTGGGCACCATTGCCTTCCGCACCAATCTGCTGGCGGCTGCCGTTGGTGCCTGGACCGTCACCGTCGTCTATCTCATCACCTGGGAATTATGCACCACGCACCACGTTTCACGTTTCACGTTTCACGTTTCACGTTTTACGTTTCACGCATCCCGTGTCGTTGCCTCACTTTTCGCTGCCCTCTCCCTGACCGCTTCCCCTGACTTTTGGCAACATGCCATCCACGCCAACGCCCACGTCGTCAGTGCCGCGCTGGCGACCACTCATCTGTGGTTACTGATCTACTGGTGGCGCACCGGGCGTGATCGCTGGCTGGCCACCTTCGCTGTCACCCTGGGATGGGCTGCCACCCACCATCCCATCACCCTGATGGGGGTCCCGGCTTATGGCCTCTTCATCCTGGCCGTGCGCCCCCGCATCTTGCGCCAGTGGCGGACGCTGCTGTTGCTAGCTGTTTGCCTGCTGCTGGGGCTGGCTCCGCTCCTCTATTACCCCCTGCGCAGCCCCAGCGCCCCCTTTGCCCCCCCCGCCATGTACACCTGGGAGGGTTTCTGGGGGCACATCACCGCTCAAGGGTTGCGGGGCAACCTCTTCCACTTCGGCCTGCCTGACCAACCCGACCGGGCGCTGGTCCTCTGGTCCCTCCTGCGCCTCCAGTTCCCCCTCCCCGTCATCGCCCTCATCGTCGTAGGCCTCATCTGGTTAGTCCACCGCGTACACAAACCCGCCCTTCTTATTTACCTTTTTCTCATTATTCATCTGCTCTTCACTCTCAACACCGTTCAGGACGTCATGGCCTACCTGCTGATCCCCTTCGCGGCCCTGGCCATCGCCGCCGGCGCCGGCGCCCTGGCCCTGACCGACCTCCTGGCCCGCGCAATTCGCAATTCGCAATCCGCAATTCACAATCTGTCATTTGTCATCTGCTCATTTGTCATTTTATCATTCCCCCTCTACCAGGCCGTCCTCAACCTCTCCCGGGGTATCTCTCTGCGCGACTTCACCGCTGCCGAGGAGTACGTCGCTACCGTCTACGACCGCTTCGTTGGACGTGGTGAGGGCGCAGTGCTGCTTTCCGACTGGGAGCATCTGACCCCCCTCTGGGTCCACGTCTGCACTCAGGGAGAGCCGTTGAACGAGGAAGATGTGAAGGAACTGGTCTACATCAACCCTGCTAACCCGTGGGTGGAGAGCGTGTGGCAGCACGTCGAGGATGGGCCTCTCTACGTGGTGGGTTACCGGCCCGCCGTGCGCGACGCGGGCTTCCGCCTGCTGCCCGACGGTCCCTTCTATCGAGTCGTCGCCCCACCAGTGACTGACGCTGCCCCCGCCCATCCACTGGACGTTTGGGCTGACCGCCGCGTCCATATCCTGGGCTATGACCTGCCAACCGATATCGTCCGGGCGGGCGAACCCCTGGAGTTGGTTCTCTATCAGAACGCGCCGGAGCCGATGGAGGAGATCTGGATGCCGTACGCGCAACTGGGGCCCGTGGAGGCCCGCTGGACCACCGACAGCCGCCTGCTCACGACCCAGTGGCTGCCTGGTGAGGTGGTGGTGGAGCGGTACGAACTACTGGTCCCTTTCACCCTGCCGCCGGGGGAATACCCGCTTCGCCTGGGCTATGCTGACCTGAGCGGCGGCCGGGTGGAACTGGGCCTCTCGACCGGCGGCGCTACGGCGGAACTGGCAACCATCACCGTCCTGCCTGCCCCCCCTCTTTCCCCCCCATTGGGGGGGATGGAAGTGAGGGAATCCCCATTGGGGGGGATGGAAGTGAGGGAACCCCCATTGGGGGGGAGGAAGGGGGGGGCGCTGGCGAACCTGGGTAACCAGGTGGCGCTGATGGAGGCACGGGCGCGGGCTGGCTGGCAGGCGCGAGAGGCAACCTGGGAGGAGCCTCTGGTCGTTCGGGCCGGGCGTCCGCTCCATCTCACTCTCACCTGGCATGCCCTGGTCTCTCCCCGCGATAGTTTCACCATTTTCATCCATCTGATAGACGGCGCGGGCCGTCCCGTCACTGTCCACGACTACACTCCCCTGGGCGGCTCCTGTCCTACCTACCTGTGGTTTCCCAAGTGGCTGCCGGGGCAGACCCTCACCGATCCCTACCGGCTGGTCATCCCGGCCGACCTGCCCCCCGGCGACTACTGGCTGGAGGTGGGGATGTACGGGATGACTTCCCTTCGTCGCCTTCCTGTGGTAGACTTAGCGGGGAACCTGGCCGGCGACCGGATCATTCTGGGGCCGGTGCGAGTGAAGTAGGCTTCGGCATGATCTCAGCCGAACGGAGGTAAAGCGATGGACGTTGCACTCTTGATCTGGGCGGTTGCTCTGACGATTCTGGTGACTGTCGGCGTTGTGTGGGTGCTCGACCTGCAGACCCGGCTAGGCCGGCTGCAACGTCGTCACGATGAACTCTTTACCGGGGAAGAGGAAGAGGACGCCAGTCTGGCTGTGGCGCTGGGGAACCTGGCCTCCCGCCTTTCGGAGACGACCGCGCGCACCGAGCGGTTGGTCGCGCGCACCGAGCAGATTGACACTATCCTGGCCCACACCGTGCAGGGGGTGGGTCTGGTGCGCTTCCGTGCCTTTCAGGACACCGGCGGTGACCAGAGTTTCTCGTTGGCGCTGGCGGATGGTGAGGGGAACGGCGTCGTCATCTCAGCACTTTATGGCCGTGGCGCGACGCGCATCTACGCTAAGCCTGTCCAGGGCTGGCTCTCATCCAAAGCGTTGAGCGAGGAAGAAGAGAGTGCACTGGCGGAGGCACGGCGGGCCGTCGTCGGTTCTGATTGACAAAAACCCGACGCTGATGTATCATTTGGGTAATACTTCATTGCGCAACCGAGGTAAATCGCCGTTATAGGACACAAGGAGGTACATCTGTGTTTGGAAAAGAAAAGACGACTAAAGCTTCCTCTATGACTCCCGTCTCCAAGATCGAGACCCTCATTGGCCCCAATGCCCACTTCCGGGGAGACATTCAGTCCGACGGTGGTGTCCGCATTGATGGTATCTTCGAGGGAAGCATTGACATCACCGGCAACCTGGTCATTGGCGAGGGGGCAAAAATCGTCGCCGAGATCAAGGCCAGCAACATTTCCATCGCTGGTGCAGTCAAGGGCAATGTCAATGGCAACCGGGTGGAGATACTGGAGACCGGCCGGGTGTGGGGTGATCTGACCATCAAATCGCTGTTGCTCAACGAGGGGGCCTACCTGCGTGGGCAGACTACGATGCAGGGCGACATTGAGCCTCCGTTGATCGAGCCCCCCAAGCCGATGCCTGCTGCTGAGCCTGCGAGCGCCACGATTGTGGACGTAGCACCGAAGCCTCGGGCGGAAGAGTAGCACCAGCACCGCAAAAGAGTGCCCATCGTATTGGGTGTTTTTGAGGGCGATGGCCAATATAATTGGCCTTCTTGCCCGCAACAGGTGGAAACACCACAAATTTTAAGGTTGTGCCTATTGACAGGGAGGTAAATCTGGCGTAAAATAGAAGCGTAAGCATAAAGGTCGGGTCAGCCGTCCCGGAGTCTCCTGGCGTCGCCTCGCTAGAGCGCGTCTCGGTTACTGTTGACTGAGCGCGAAGGTCAGACGGGGCAGCCGTCCAAAGAGGCGAATGCGCCGGGGAAAGGCACGGGGCGATTGAGAGCAGCAGCCTGGATTGGTAGGTTGCTGCTCTGTTTATTGTCCCGTCCAGTGCCCGTTCCCCCCCCTGACGGTGGTGGGAGTAAAAGACGCTGTTGACCGTTATCCCTTCCACGACGCGGCTTTCTACCTGGTAATCCGGTCCCAGAACGGCGTTGAAATCCCGTTACCTTCTGGACTATCCTCGAATCAAGTTCTGTGCTACAATAATGCCAACTGGCGAGAGGAAATGCAAGGATGTCCAGCGCCGCTTCCACCCTTCAGGACTTCCCCTGGAAGCGTGGCCGACCTGCTGGAGAGCGACCACCTGCACGAATGTCTGAACACGACCATCTACCGGCCCGCCTTCGATGTTTACCGGGTGGCTCACGAAGGATTGGAGAGCCTGGGGCTGGAGAAGGCCGACCTGAGACTGGCCCGGGACGTGTTGGCGACGCTGTTCCTCTGGCATCTGGCCCACATGGAGCGGCCCCGCCCGCTGTCGCTGAAAGAGTTGGCTCAGGCGACGCTGACCATCTCTGATCTCCTGCGCGCCGAGGATGCCGTGGCCTACGTCCTGGGCCGGATGCGGGAACTGCCCCAGGTGCGCTTCGACGACCAGAGGGCATTGTTTGTCGTGACCGGCGGGGAGGGCCCGACGCCAGTGGAGGTCTTCAGCCGTTACCGCGAAGAGGCGCTGCGTGATGCTTATGACATCGCCCGGACCTGGACAGACGGGCTCTTTCTCACGCCCCGCGAGACCGGGGGCCAAGCGGGGCTTTTCTGCGACTTCGAGCCCAACGAGATGAAGCGCTTCCGCGCCGAGTTCCGGCATCTGGAGTACAGCGGCGAGGTCGTCGTGGCCACGCGCTGGCAACTGGACTGGGGCCTGCCGCTGCCAGGCGAGGACGTGCATTCCCGCGTCATCATCCTCACCAGCCACAAGCCCGACGCCGTGGAGCCAGCCGACCTGCAGGACCCGCGCATCGCCGTGATCGTCCCATCCGAACTGGCGGGCGAAGCGCACGAGGCCGCAGTGGATTACCTGGCCTGGCAGAATATGGAGCGGTACTACCGTGACCGGACCGGAGGCCGAGAAGATGCGCGACTGGTTGGTGACCAAGCGGGTGGGCGTACTGAATGACCTGCTGATGAAGCAGACCGGCCTGTATCGCCCCGCCACCGTCGTCACCCGCGACGGGCTGGCGATGGATATGCGCGAGGCGATGGGGCTGGCCAGGACAGAGCGCCGCGTCACTTACGTCGTCGAGCGCCTCCTTGCGGCAGCCTACCGGGACCTGCCCGTCGAGGTGGGCAGGTTGCGCTCCCTGCTGCGCCCCAACGACGCGGGCAAACTGTTCGGCGGCCTCTTCGGTCGCCAGCAGACCTCCGCCGCCCGCGCCGCCGTGCGTAACTACGGCGCCGGGCTGGGCCTGGTGCATCCCGACCGGCCCACCGGCTTCAGGCCCACCGCCTGCCGCGCTTTCGACCTGATCCGCACCATGCTGGACGAATACCAGGCTCAGAGGCGGGAACTGCCGGCCTAGCGCATCTACGAGCACCTCTCCGGCGTGCCCTACGGTCTTCCCTACCCGCTGATCCAATTGTACCTGCTGGCGTTCGTGCGCCACGGCCAGCCGCGGGTCGAACTGACACTCAAGCCAGGCCACCGGTTGACGATACGCAAGGGCCAGCCTTTGCCCAGACCCGCGCTGGCGATGACCAACGTAGTGGACGTGGACTGGAAACTCAATCTGGAGCGTTGGTTCGACGCGCTCGTCCCTGCCCGTGGCCCCAGTTGGAACGATGTGGTGGCCTTCGCCCGTGAGGTCAAGCCCGACCTGCACGCCGCCTCCGACCCGGCCGAGATCGAACGCCAGGACAACGCGCTCCGCGCCGCGATGGAAACGCTAGGCCAGGAGGCGCAGACGGCCCGCAGGGGACTGGAAGCGCTGGCTCGTTCGTTGCAGGGGGAACTGAGCGAGGAGGCTGGCGAGGTACTCGACCGGATACAGGCCCTGGGCCAGGCCGGCGCACAGGGGTACATCGCCTTCCACGAGCGGGTTCAGGAGCGCTACGGTTCGCCCGAGCCGCTGCGCGAGGACGTGGGCGTCTACACACGGCTGCGCCGTCTAGCCGGGTACGCGGCTGAGATTCAGGAGACGCGGGCCTACCTCGACGCGATGATGCTGCGCCCGGAGGATAGCGAACTTGCTGGCGACCGCGTGCTCCTGCTTGGGCAACTCCCGTTGGGGGAATTGGAGCGCAACCCGGCGCTCTGGCCCTCCGTCTCCGACTCCTTCAGGCGGCTGAAGGGCCGTTATCGCACGGCCTACCAGAAGCACCATCGCGACACCTACCGGGCCAGCGAAGGGTTGCGGGCCCGGCTGGAGGACGTACCCCGGCGGCTGGACGCGCTGGCGCTGCTGAACTCCATCGCGGAGTTGGGCGGGCCGCTGGGTGGGGACCTGGCCGAGGGCAATACTGTCCGGATACCCGTAGCGCACCTTAACAAAAACTGCATACTCTGGTAA
>CAYPOY010000174.1:0-10434 GCA_964412395.1 uncultured Anaerolineales bacterium
GCCAAGCCGACAGGGTCTACGCTACCATAGTTATGTCAATGGGAAAGTCCTGTTCCTAACGTGTGCATTCTCCTCTGGTATCTCGTCCAATCCATCAACGACGAAGTAGAAAGTTTCTTTTCGATACCGAGTGCGTTTTCGCAATTTAGACCAACTGGTTCTTAAGAAAGCATCACCAAGGTCAGGCATTGATGCCAGCTCTTCTTGGCGAAGCGCCCAATGGACTTGATTGCACAGATCGAATCGCAAGATCTCTGGGTCACACGCCCATCGCGTGGGCCTGATGAAGAGCGACAGCGCATGATTGGGATGCCTGGCAGCAAACTGGGCAAGGAGAGTGGTTTTCCCTATACCCTCTTTACCCTCGGCCACAACGAGTTCAGTCCCGCTCTCGAAGATCCTGTCAATAGTATCCAGGAAATTCTCACGATGGATCTGAGGCTCCGGGAGCTCAGGGAAACTCTGGCAAACTACTGTTAAGTCCATTACCTCTATCTTGACCATTTGTGTACTCCTCACGAATCCATCCGAAAATGCGCCGCCGGGTTCTGAATACAGCGCAGTTGGGGCGCATCGGTTCCTGCGTCGGTGATCACATAAAGCCAGAACTTGTCCTCAAGGTGCCGCGCTTTCTTCCACTCGTTGACCGAGAGGCGGCTGGCCTTGCTCGCACATCACTCCAGCCCCAGCATCTTCTTGACCTTGCGATAATCAGGGGCAAACATCCCCGGTGTCTTCGGCATCATCTTCTGCATCCGCCCGGCGTGCTCTATCAATTCCAGAACCTGCTGGCGGCCCTCGGGCGTTTTGACCGCCTCCCGGGGCGTCAACCCGCCCAGCGCCGGGATCGAGTCGTCAATCCACTGGCGCAGCATTTTCTCCTCGAGTTCGGCGATGACTTCCGGTGGGGGAATGAATGAATGGTTCTTCCGGTTCAGCCTGGGGCTTTTCGCGGAGCACCTGGTCTACACCCTTGACCTTCGTTTCGACCAGGCGGATGCGATCTCCCAGCAGTTGCTCCAACCGGTCGCAGCAATCGTCCCTGCGCTGATGCGACATCGCTTCCACTTCGAGCGTCGTCGGAGTCAACGTCAGGTTCGCCAGGACACGCCGACCAATGGGCGCGTGCAAACTGGGTGCTCCAGGACGGGTTTCAAACCACGGGAACTGGATTGAGCCGCCGGGCGTCGGTTGCAGGTCGTCGTCCAGGCCGAATGATATGGAGGGAGATTGGGGACAAAGGCAGTGACTTCTAACAAACTCCTCCCGTATCCAACATAGCCTGGGTCTCGATGCCCTCAATTTGAACAGGCACAAGAATACGGGGCGTCTTTTCCGCCTCAGTGGCTGGGCGGTATAGATATGTACAAGCTCCTTGAGAAAAGGTTTGGCCGTCCTCGAAATACAACGCCATCAGAACACCTTGGTCAACATGACATCTTCGGTGCTGTCCAGACAACCCTCCAGTTTCCTGGCTGTTTCGGCGGTCGCTAGAAGCACTCCATCTCGTAGAGCTACCCATTGTCCCTTGTACTGGTCTGCATAAGTTCGCAACCAGGCCTGGTTGGATCGAACCGATGTTGCGGAAGGTTTCTTGGTCTTCACCACACGTGGTGGAGCGAGAATATGTGCCATCTTTTGCAGAATCGGATGATCGGGATATCGCTCGACACCTTGATCGGCTAATTTGCGGGCAAATAGGTGAGCTCCGGCCGCCAGGGCAAGACGCACAGCGCGTGCGTAGTCGGCTGGCGAACGCTGCAACCAGTCGATCTCGCTAGCAACTTTTATGAAGGCTGATTCATCGCCTTCTTGAGCGGCAATTACCAGAGCAGCCATACCATCACCGGTGTCTTGAGTTGCATCCAATGCCGGTGGCCAGAGGACTGGCTCATATGGACCGGTACCCAGGCCGAGTTTCGCAGAATGCTGTTCCCTTCTTTCCACGATAGGGATGATCCAAATGCCTGTTGCACTTTCGGCTTTCGCCACTTTAAAGGCTGTCCAACCTGTCAAGTCCCTATTAGCTGGCTCGGATACTCGCGGTGTGGTGGCATCCCAAAACATGGGAGGAGCAATTGCTTCGGCAAACCCACTCAACCGTGTTGCTACCATATCATTCCCCCTCACTGACAGGAATAGGACCAAACACCGCTATTTTGTCCTCTCGGATGGACCAACGGAAGGCGTTGTAGATCACATCGTGATAGCGTTGACAGAGAGCTGGCACATTTGCTAGCGGCACGTTGCCTTCAGTGTAATAGTCAAAGTCCAGAAGGAACACCGGTTCCGTGCCACTTCTGAATCCACTCCGCAAGGTAAGCTGCTCACCTTCCTCGCCGGCGAGCAAAAGGTGATTGATCATCTCCACAGGTGTGTCCCAGCAATCGCTTCTTAGCAGCTCAGTGAGCTCGGGACGCAAGACATCCCACAACTCAGCGACATCAGTTGTGCCCGTGTTATCAAAGGTCAACTGGTTGATGTACCGCAGTCCAATACGCACAGCATAAGGAAGATCGTACACCTCATGCGCAGCTTGGTTCACAAGCTGGAGTAACTCCAGAAAATCTGCCCAATGAGTGTACGAAACTGTAGACAATGCAAAGAAATCCAAAGCTAGAGAAGCTACTGCCTTTCCGTCAGCCGACTTGAAACGGAAAATTCGTGGCTCTGGCTTGGCAGACGGAGGTTCTCCTTCCAGGGGAGCCCAGCGAACGCTCATGCCTTGCTCAATACTTAGCTGTGGGAAGTGCTTCCTTATTCGTTCTTGAAAGGCGATGGGTTGTTCATTCACGATCCGCAAGACAGGCGAAAAGCGCACCTGACAGATGACCTCTGCCAACGGAGCATGTTGAAGACGAATGTCCTCTTGCTGTGGAAAGCAAAGCATACGGGCGCCCCCTTCCTTTGTACAAGTGATCGACCTGGTACAATTATACCCCGTCATGTACGAGAGAGCAAAATCAATGTATGCCTCAATGCGGTAGTCTGCTCAGTGGTCTCCAGCTCGCCCACGCCATCTTTCTTCAGGCACGATGAAGCCTGTAGCAAAGATGTCTTTGCCCAACTGGAAGTGCGCCGCCGGGTTCTGGATGCGGTGCAACTGCGGCGCGTCGCTGGTTGCCTCGGTGACGATGTAGAGCCAGAACTTGTCAAAGTGCCGTGCCTTCTTCCGTTCGTTGGCCGAGAGGCGAATGGCCCCGAGCGGGCACGGGCCTTGACCTCGACGTAGCAGACGGAGCGCCCGTCGAAGCCGTGATTCTACTCGTCGCTTTCTCCTGCCAGCGCCAAAGCGTGTCGGTAGAGCGACTCGCTCAGGTAGAAACCGGCGGTCTGACGCAGCCCGTCCAGGTGGGGACGTACTATATCAACAGAGCCATTCGCCTTCGCTTCAAGCAAGACGCCCACGACACCAACAACGCGGAGTCCCAGTCGCTTAGCTGCACGCCGGCCCTCTTTCTCGTCCAGCAAGATCAAATCAGCGCAAGTTCCAGAGCCAAAGCGATGCTTTCGGCTTCACCTTGGTCCAGGTCACGCTGTAACGCAGTCACCAATGCCTGATTTTGTACTGCGTGCTGTTCAATCCAGTCAGCCGCAGCCACCTCGTCGCGTCCGGGCCAACGCCGCCCACCTGCATTCAACTCGTCCCATACACCCTGGGCAATGTGCAACCTGGCATAAAGACGGTGTAGGAGGCCAAACTGTCCAATCGCAGCCAGGTTGGTCAACGGTGAGGTGTTGCCGACGACAATCATAGCCGCCCCAACTCGCGTAGCGTGGCTGCGTCCTCGTCCAGGTCAGCCACATCGTAATGCGGCGAGATGCGGCGTAAAGCCAGCAACTGGCGGAATTCCCACAATGTCATCCCGGCCAACTCGCGTGCCTTGCCAATGGACAGACGTCTTTGAACATACAGGTAGACCGCCATTTCTACCTTCAACTCCGGGATAGTAAGGCGAGCTGAATCCAGGATGTCCTGAGATACCTCTAGTGCTAGTACACTGGTGGTGCTCATCATACCATTCCTTTCCGATAATCACGGCCACTCAATTATACCCGAATAGGCCGTTGTGGGCGAACTGGCCTGCCCTATCTATCGCCAGTCTGCTCGCGCCACGTCTCCTCGTGGATGATAAACCCGGTGGCAAAGATATCCTCACCCATCCGGAAGTGCGCTGCCGGATTCTGGATGCGGTGCAACTGCGGTGCGTCGGTTCCTGCCTCGGTGACGATGTAGAGCCAGAACTTTCGAAGTGCCGTGCCTTCTTCCGTTCGTTGGCCGAAAGGCGAATGGCGTCGGAGCGGGCACGAGCTATGCCAGATCCAATGGTCTATGGAGATGCCATCGGTCAGGAGGAAGTAACTCGCCTAAACGCTCAAGGTCCACGTCTGGATCGCCTGCCGATGCGAACGAGACAGCCACCGCTATAGACTTCTCTGCCAAAGTCTGGACGATAGCCACTGGCTGAGCCATCAGGTCTACCTCATCCAGCACATCGGCCAGCGCTGTCTCAACAAGACCCATTGCTCGACGCAGACAACGATCCACCTCCAACAAATCCAGGGCGGAGAGCGCACCAATGCGATGTACGATCAATGCAGGTTCGACGGCAGCAACCTTTGGCCGGACGAACGAGGGCTTGAGCAATCCAGCGGCCGCCCAATCGCTCAGCACGTAGTCTATCGTCGAATTGACCCGGGATACCTGGGGGGACACGTAAGCCAACAGGAGTTCTGACCGGGCCTTATGGTAAACGTCGCCACTCACGACTACAGCCGGCCGTGTCTTGGACGCCGAGAGATCGGTGTAAGGGAACGGGATCAGAACCACGTCACCGCGCTGGAACGTCATAAAGTGATCTCCAGTTGTCGTAAATAGCGTCCTCTGCGTTGTCCCAATCTTTCTGGAACGCATCCAGGCCCATGGCCGACCATTCGGCTTCGTCATCCAGTTCGCCGGTTAGGATGCTGTCTAACAACAGTTTGGCCAATATCAGCCGTTCCACAATTGTCAATTGCCTGGCTCCCTTGAACATTTCGGCTACCCGTGGCGACGCGGAATTCACAGCCACCGTCATCGTCTCTAACCTCCATAAATCGCTTTTTGGAAACACGAGTGAGGCACCTCTGCTACACTGATCATGATTATAGCTGCTGGGGGAATGAATGTCAATGATGAGCCTGGATATTCATTCGGACAGCAGATTCCGTTCTATCCTTTCTTGCGCGTCACTCCAACCCCAGCATCTTCTTGGCCTTACGATAATCGGGGGCAAACATCCCCGGTGTCTTCAGCATCATCTTCTGCATCCGTCCGGCGTGCTCTATCAATTCCAGAACCTGCCGACGGCCCTCGGGCGTTTTGACCGCCTCCCGGGGCGTCAACCCGCCCAGCGCCGGGATCGAGTCGTTAATCCACTGGCGCAGCATTTTCTCCTCGAGTTCGGCGATGACCTCCGGTGGGGGGATGAACGGTTCTTCCGGTTCAGCCTGGGGCTTTTCGCGGAGCACCTGGTCTACACCCTTGGCCTTCGTTTCAACCAGGCGAATGCGATCTCCCAGCAGTTGCTCCAACCGCTGGCGGCAGTCGTCCAGGCGGCGGTGCGACGACGCTTCCACTTCCAACGCCGTCAGCGTCAACGTCAAGTTCGCCAGCACGCGCCGGCCGATAGGCGCGAATGGTTTGGAAGCTCCGGGGCGAGTCTCGAACCAGGGGAAATGGAATGAACCATCGGACTCTGGCTCCAGATCGTCGTCAAGCCCAAAGTCGTCAGCCTGTCGCAGAACCGAGAGAATGTCTTCCAGGGCAGCGTGTTGGTAATGAGCACTCGTGAAGACAATCTCGTCGCCTTCGGGCGTTGTCAAGTGAATGCCGCCCGCCGGTACGCGGGGTCTGGTTACCGGTCGTCGGGGGCGGCGGATTCGCCTACGTCGTTTGGGTCGTTTTTTGCTCATATTGGCTTTGTCTCCTCGTTCTCACGTTCTTCTCGTTATCGCGTTGTTTCTTTCATCCCTCAATCTCTTGTCGCGCTGCCTCCAGCAGCAGATCAAACTGTTCGAGCACCCCGCTCGCGCGAGCGCTGCGGCGCACCGCTTCCAGGTCCAATTCCCCCCATTGCATCATCAGAACGCCCCGAGCACCCCGCAGGTGTTTGTCCGATTCCGTCTCTCGATAAGCGATCAGTTTCGCCACGATGATGTCTTCCGGAGTGATGAAGGTCGCTGAATGACCGGCCTCGTCGTACTCCAATCTTTGGCGGCGTTTGAACGCTGCCCGGGTGAACGGATCGCGGGGCACTTGGGGTTCCCCTGCATCCGGCGGGTGACCCGCCAGGCCAATTCGTCCGGCGACAAGTCGGGGTGGCGCTGCCGCTCAGTCAGGCGTACTGTATCCAGCGCGAACTGATATGCCTGAAACGCTATCTCCAGGCGACGGGCGGGGCTCATCGCACGCCAGGCAGCGATTTGGCGTGGATCCTGCCGGCCCAACCGCCGCCGTAGTGACTCGACTGGCGCAGTTACGTTCGTGTTTTCGTATGTGGATTCCACGTCATTCACTCCTCGTCTTCTCCCGCCACGTCTCCTCGTGGATGATAAACCCGGTGGCGAAGATGTCTTCACCTACACGGAACTGTGCCGCTGGGTTCCGGATACGGTGCAACCGGGGCGCGTCGCTGGCTGCCTCGGTGACGATGTAGAGCCAGAACTTGACGTCAAAGTGGCGTGCTTTCTTCCACTCGTTGGCCGAGAGGCGAATGGCGCCGGAGCGGGCGCGGGCCTTGACCTCGATGTAGCGCACGTCGGCGAAAGTGCCGTCGGGGTCGTAGCGGGTGGAGCGCATGTCGAAGCCGTGGTTCTCGCCGGAGACGTTCTCTGGATGCCACCCCTGCTCGTGCTCATAATCCATCGCCACCCGCATGCCGACGGCCTCAATTTCCTCGTCACGGCGCATACCGATCCCGACACGGTACTCAGCACGCTCCTCATTTACAGGCACAGGTTTCGGCACGTATGGCTCGTAGGTGATTGCCTCTGGCTCAACGACTCCCAGCGGCAGCACCGCCGCCGCGCCGATGATGCGCGGTTCGCCCACCGTCAGATTGCGCTCCAGGCGGATCTCCCGCTCCAGTTCCGCCCGGCGCTGCTGCAATTGCTCCAGGTTGCGCTGTTCGTTCAGCAGGGGCAGATCTACCTGCTCGCCCGCAGCCTGACGCATCTGGTAGTCGAGGATCTTCTGGTTCGATTCCTGGATCAGGTAGTCGAGCGAGCGCAGGCCATACCTCTCCTTCACCCACGTCTCGTGCTCCCGCCGGGCCGCGATCTCCTCCCGGAAGGGGAGGAGCACCTGAGTGACGACATAGTCCTCGATAGCGTCGCGCTGATGTAGCAGATTGGTCACTTCAGGGGGCAGACCTCCATCCCACCCCCCTCCGGCTCCCCCCTGGGAGGGGGGAGAGGGGGAGGGAGTGGATAGGGAGGGGCTCGTGATCCCATAGGATGGCGGGATTGACCTGCTGGATCGTCCCATCCAGGGCCTGGTATAGGCAGAAGACGCGCTTGCCGGCCGGCTGGCCGGCGCCGTCGGTCACATCTCCCTCCACAAACCAGAGGACACCCTCTCGCTGGCCTTCGGGGTCGCCAAAGACGGCGTAGGTGTCCGTCCCATCGCCGAAGGTGGTCAAGATCTGCTGGTTGACCGCCTCCAGCAGGGGGTGGCCTGGAGCCACAAACTCGGCCTCGGGATGGGCACGAGCGCGAGCCTTGTCGAAGGTCACCTGCTTGTACTCACGGAAGAGCGTCCCGTAGGTGGTCTTGAAATTGTAATCGTCCCCCCAGCGGCGCAACTCGAAGGGCACCGAGGGGACGGCATAAGCCTCGCCCCTATGCTCGGCGGTTCCACCCAGGCGGCGGAAGGCACGCAGGAAGTAGTCCTCCACGTACTCGGGCACCAGCCGGTTTTCCTCGGCGGTCAGCGTCTCCTTGAGGATGCCGGTGTAGTCAATATAGCGGGTCGCCAGGCTGGTCATAAAGACCCGCTCCAGTGTCTGGTGTACTGTCTGCTCGTCCACCGCCTCGATGTGCTGCTCGATCTCCTCCATGCGCCGCTGGTTGAAGATGGCATCCTTCAACAGTTCGTCCAGGCGGGAGCCGGGGATAATCTCGCCGATGATGTCGAACACCCGGTCGGAGCCCAGCGCTTTCCTTATGCGGTCGAGTTTCTTGAACAGGCGATCCAGAATCTGCCCCTCGCGTGTGTCTCGGGAGATCATATTCCAGATGTGGACCTCGTAGTTCTGCCCGTAGCGGTGGATGCGGCCCATCCGTTGTTCCAAGCGATTGGGGTTCCAGGGAATGTCATAGTTGACCATCAGCGAGCAGAACTGCAGGTTGATGCCCTCACCGGCCGCCTCGGTGGCCGCCATAATCTGGGCGCTGTCCCGAAACTCGTGCTCGGCCCGGATGCGGGCGTCCATGCTCATCTGACCGTGAATAGTGGCGACGCTGTAGCCCCAACTGCGCAACTTGCCCACCAGGTAGTTGAGAGTATCGCGGAACTCGGTGAAGATGAGCAGTTTGCGATCCCCCAGGTGCTTGAGGACGTGGTCGCGCAGCCCCACCAGTTTGCTCTCAATCTCCTGCCGCCGCACCCGTTCCGCCTGGGTGATCAGGCGGTCCAGTTGGGCAATCTCGGCCCGCACATCGTCAATGTTCCTGGCGATGGTGAGGTGTTCCAACCGCTCCTCGATCCTGGCCCGCTCCTCCTCGGCCATGTCTTCCAGTTCTTCCTCGCTGATATTGCGCACGCGCAGGTAGTCCTCATCCTGGCGGATTTTCTCGGGCAGAGCCAGCAATTCCTCCAGGCGGGCCTTGCGTCGTTTCAGCGACTCGTGGATGGCGTGGGTGCTGGAGGTGAGGCGGCGCTGCAGGATCATCAGGGCAAAAGTGATACTGCGGTTCTCCTTCGCCTTGTCGAAGTAATCCTGGACGTAGCGGGTGACGCCGTTGTAGAGTTCGACCTCATCGGCCGTCAGGCGGAAGGGAACGGTGTGGACGTGGCGTGGCGGGAAGATGGGGGTGCCGTCGAACTTACGCATGTCCTCCTTGAGCCGCCGTATGAAGATGGGGTTGTCCTTGCGCTCGACCGACTCCTTGAGCAACGCTGTCTGGGCGAAGAAACCTGGCCGCAGGAGGTCCAAGAAGAGGCGGAAGTTCTCCTCGTCGCCCTTGTGCGGGGTCGCGGTCAGGAACAACAGGTGGTTGGTCTGACGCGAGAGAACCTCACCTACCTGGTAGCGCTTGGTTTTGTCAATCTTGACCCGCTCGCGTCCCTGGCCTGTCCTGAGCGAAGTCGAAGGATAGGCGTAGGCGCTCATCTTGTGCGCCTCGTCCACGATGATCAGGTCCCAATGGGTGCTGCGCAGGGTGGCCCGGATCTCATCCTGCTTGATAAAGTCGATGGAGGTGATGCAACAGTCCCGCTCCTCCCACACATTCTCGCCCCAGGCCGACTCCATGCGGGCGCGGTCAACGATGGCGAAGGAGGTCTGGAAACGCTCTTTCATCTCTCGCTGCCACTGGTACTTGAGATGTCCCGGTGCGACGATTAGCACCCGGCGAACCAGCCGGCGATACTGTAACTCTTTGAAAATCAAGCCGGCCATGATCGTCTTGCCGGCGCCAGGGTCATCGGCGATCAGGAAGCGAATCCGGGGCGACTCGAGCACGTAGCGATAGACGGCCTCGATCTGGTGCGGCAAAGGATCCACCTGGGAGACGCTGACCGCCAGTTGCGGGTCGAACTGGTAGGCCAGGCGGATGCGGTTGGCCTCGATGAGAAAGAAAAAGTCCTCGGCGTTATCGGTCAGTGCGATGGGGTGGCGCTCCAGAACCTCAACCTGAGCCAGTTGGTCGTCGGTGATGCGGAGCGGCTTGTACGTGTGGTGACCGTCGTCGAGGACGACCTCAAGCAGGAAGTAACCAGATCGGGGCTCAAACTTTTTGACCTCGGCTGGAGTTGGTAGAAACGGGGCGGTGATCAATTGACCAACCTGTAGTTCCATTGTCCACTTGCCGTACTATCCAGACTAACGCTACCAAAAGCCCGCCACAACCTTGACGGTGGGCGGGCATAGTATACTTGACCTGGCGCGAAAGTCAAAGATTGCACCGCCAGCACCGGGTTTGCGGGGGCGCTCAAAACAGAAGCCGGGGCGGCTCACTTGCCCCAGGCTAACTAGACCGAAGCCCCCCGGTTGAGGGGGCTTCTGCGAAACAAAATGCGTGGTAAATATGCCCCGGACTGGGCTCCGGGGCACTTACCACGCACGGCACTGGCCCGGTTCCTGCAGTTGCTGAAGCATCCTGCATAGGAGGCTTCGGCCTGCCCGACGCGCTCTCCCAGGACCTCCCGCTCGTGCGCGGAACAACATCGTG
>CAYPOY010000175.1:0-10426 GCA_964412395.1 uncultured Anaerolineales bacterium
ATCTGCGAAAGACGCGAAAGGGAGCCCGTCCTTTCGTGCCTTTCGAGTCCTTTCGTGGGTTTCGCGTTCCAAAGCTCCCGCGTTCGAGCAGCACGGCTACCCGCTGCCGCCGGAGGCTGCCACTCGCATTGCGGAACTGGAGCAGGAGATTGACGAGCGGGTGGCGGCGTTGTATGGGATGAGGTGTTTGGATCACGAACGACGCGAAATCTGCGAAAGACGCGAAAGAGAGCCCGTCCTTTCGTGCCTTTCGAGCCGTTTCGTGAATTTCGTGCTCCAAAACTCCCGCGTTCGAGCAGCACGCCTACCCGCTGCCGCCGGAGGCCGCCGCGCGCATCGCGGAACTGGAGCGGGAGATTGACGAGCAGGTGAAGGGAGGTAAGTTGCAATGCGGGACATGTCCCTGCTTCTTCAGATCAGCAATCATCACACAGCCGGATGTGGCACACCGCCCCGGGTAGAGGAACGGCCGGGTCAATATCTGGGCTACTTTGAGAACAGATACGGCGAGCAGATGATCTTTGTGTCTGACCGGGGCAATGGAACGGGGCGGCTGTACGCTGGCGACGCCGGATGGGAAACGCCCTACGAGGTGGTTGGTGGAGTGGTCAAGGAATTGGTCCTGAGCCCAGAGGAAGGGCTGTGGTTGCGGGCATGTTGGGAGGCGGCCACGGCTGGTAGATGCCATCCTGTCTGAATTCGAGCAACACGTTTACCTGTTGCCGTCAACGGCCGCCGCCCGCATCGCGGAACTGGAGCGGGAGATTGACGAGCGGGTGGCGGGGCAGGGCGCTGAAAGTGGTCAGCGAAAACCTGGTCATTTTGCCCGAGTGTACGGGCATCTGGTGGTTGAGTATTGGGAGGTCCGATGAGAGAAATATTGGATGATCTGAACCGCTGGCTCGCCGGAGGCGAGCCAATCGCGCTGGCGACGGTGGTGTGGGCCGAGGGTCCCTCGCCGCGGCCGCTGGGCTCGCGCATGGCGGTGACCGGTTCCGGGCGGATGACAGGCTCCGTCAGCGGTGGGTGCGTGGAGGGAGCGGTCTTCGAGGAGGCACAGCGTGTGCTGGCTGGCGAACCTCCCAAGCGACTGCGCTACGGCGTGGTGGACGAGACCGGCTGGGAGGCGGGGCTGGCCTGCGGAGGCACTATCGAGGTCTACGTCGAGCCGTTGGTGGAGGTACATCGCCGGTTGCTGGCAGCGCTGGAGGCGGAGGAAATTGTCGCCCTGGCGACCCGCCTCGACGGCAGTGGCCACCTGCTGGCCTGGCCTGACGGCCGCATGGAGGGCGATCGCTCACTGGCCCCCGAGTTGGCGCTGCCAGGCCCCCTCTCCCTCTGGGAGAGGGCGGGGGGTGAGGGTTCCGGCCCGGCCCCCGGGTTGCGCCATTCCCCCGAAGGGGACGTGTTCCTCGAAGTCTTCGCCCCGCCGCTGACGCTGGTCATCGTCGGCGCGGTGCACGTGGCGATGCCGCTGGTCAGCTTGGCGCAGACGCTGGGCTTCCGCGTGCGGGTGGTGGATGCGCGCCGGGCCTTTGCCACCCAGGAGCGTTTCCCCACGGCGGATGAACTGATCGTCGCCTGGCCACAGGATGCGTTGAAGGCGGAGGAACTGGGACCGCAGCACTACATCGTGATCCTCTCCCACGACCCCAGGTTCGATCTGCCCGCGCTGCAGATCGCGCTGCGTAGCCAGGCGGCCTACGTCGGGCTCATCGGTTCGCGCACCACGCAGGCCAAGCGCAAAGCAGCGCTGCGGGAGGCGGGGTTCAGCGAGGCAGAACTGGTGCGCATCCACGGCCCGGTAGGGCTCGACCTGGGCGGACGGGAGCCGGTCGAGATCGCGCTGGCTATCCTGGCGGAGATCGTCGCCGCGCGGCACGGCCGGCGTGGTGGTATGCTTAGTGTACAGGAGGAAACGTGATGGAAAAGATGGAACAGATGGAACAGGTTGAGCAGCCGGAGCACACCATGTCTGACGTCACTGGGACCCAGGCAAGGACGGGGAAGGTGGGCAAGGCGATGAAAATGATCGTCTTCTCTGCACTGCTGATCGCGGCTGGCTATTTCTTCGGCCTCACCTGCGGGCAAGTGGGCCGGGCGTATGAGATGCTTTTTTCTCCCTCTCGCGATGCCCTGTACCTGGTCGGTCAACTCTTGCTGGCGGTGGGGGCGCTCGCCGTCACGTCTGGCATCGTGACGGTGCTCTTTCGCCCCTTCTGGACCTGTCTCGTCGCCTTTGTCCTCTCCGGAGCGGCGATACTCGTCGCCTGGGAGATCAGTCTGGGCAGCGGCATCGCGGTGCTCGTCTACCTGGTGGCCTCGTTGCTCTACACCCGTGGAGTCGTCGCGGAACTGAACAACCGGGTACGCTTCTCGGTGAGGCCCGTCGCGCAGAGCCAGACGATCCTGCTGATGACGCTGACCGCGATCGCGTGCGCCAGCCTGTATCTGGGATACGCCGCCCAGATCGAGCGGGAGGGCTACTCGCTACCACCCCCTGCGCGCGACGCTATCACCCGGATGGTAATGATGCCCATCGAGCGTCGGATTGAGGGGCAGGCCGACCTGACACGAGAAGAGAAAGAGGAAATACTGGCCGAGGTGCGCGCGGAAATGGAAAGTCAGTGGCTGGGGCCAATGGAGGAGACGCTGAGGCACTACGAGTCGTTCATCCCTATCGGCATTGCCGTCATGCTGTTTATATCGTTGGTCTCCATTGCCAGACTGCTCTCCTGGCTGCCGACCTTGATCCTCAGCGTCGTGTTCCTGCTCCTGGCTGCCTTGCGGGTGACCCACGTGGTGACAGAGACGCGTGAGGTCGAGCGGCTGACACTCGGTTGAGCGGTGCACATTCCCTCCAGACCTCAAGCCCGAATCATCTCTTATTTGACAGACCCCATAAGGGAAGTATAATCACGGCAGAGGCAGATCTGTAAGAAGGGACAAGGGAGGGAGTATGGCCAGCAAATTCAGACTGCAGTGGCCCGTGGACGACCGAACCATCACACAGTACTTCGGCCAGAACCCACACATCTATGCCAAGTTCAACCAGGCTGGCCACGAGGGGCTCGACTTCCTTGCAGCCGTCGGGGGCAATGTCTACGCCTGCGCGGACGGCGAAGTGTTCGACATCAGGCCCAACGACGGTAACGCCTACGGGCTCCACATGCGCATCCGGCACCGGGTTGATGGCCGTGAGTATCGAACCGTCTACGCCCACCTATCTAAGGTGTTGGTCTCCAGGAGCCAGTACGTGAGGGCCGGTGAACGGATTGCCCTATCCGGTAACACGGGCCACTCCTTCGGCCCCCACCTGCACCTCACCCTCAAACTGGTCGGCGCTAAGACCATCGGCTACCCGGACGGGGTGGTGGATCCGCTCTCTTACTTGCAGGAAGTCGAGAGCCCCGCACCCAGCGACCTCACTATCTACACCACCGACCGGGTGCGGCTACGCGCCCGGGCCACGACCGCTTCCACACACCTGACGTGGCTGGATAAGGGCGAAGTGCTCACCGTGCTGGGCAATGCCGACGAGGCCCGTGCCAGGGTTGGCCAACATGGGCAGTGGATACAGGTTCTGCGCGCCGACGGGATGGACGGCTTCGTAGCCGCCTGGTACGTACAACTGCAGCCTCCCACTCCTGCGCCGCCCGAGCCCATGCCTGAACCGGAACTGCCTGAAATACTGGTCGTCTACGCCAACGAAGCGCTGAACGTGCGCAAAGGTCCCTCGACGGGCACCAGCCGCGTCGGCATCGCCCTGCCTCACGAGCCGCTGACGGTTGTCGGCGACTGGGAGGATGCACTGGCGAGGCTGGGCGACCGGAGCGAGTGGTTGCAGGTGTGCCTCCCCGACGGAAGCAAGGGCTACGTCGCCGCCTGGTACGTGCAGACTGAGCCCGGCCCAGCACTGCCATCATTGCTGACGGTTTACCCCACCGAGGATATGAACATGCGCGAACGGCCGACGGTCAGTGCCCGGCTCGTCATGCGGCTTGCGCGCAACGTGCCTCTCACAGTCCACGACGACCCGGAGCGCGCACGGATATTGGTGGGCCGGTACGACGAGTGGCTCTACGTGGAGACAGCGGAGGGCCAGCGGGGGTGGGTAGCGGCCTGGTACGTCCAACTTCAGTCTCCCCTGACGCTATCCGAACCCATGCCTGAGCCGGCACTGGCTGGCCCACTGGTCGTCTATGCCACCGAAGTGCTGAACGTGCGCAAGGGGTCCTCGCCTGACACCAGCCGCATCGGTATCGCCCTGCCCCACGAGCCACTGCCTGTGATTGGCGACCGGCAGGCCGCGCTGTCGAGGCTGGGTGAGTGGGGTGAGTGGTTGCAGGTACGCCTCCCTGACGGGAGCAAGGGCTACGTCGCTGCCTGGTACGTGCAGACTGAGCCCGGTCCGGCGTCGCCGACGTTACTGACCGCCTACCCCACCCAGGACATGAGTATGCGCGAGCGGCCAGCCGTCGGCGCCCGGCCCATCGGGCAACTGGTACACAACACACCGCTCACGGTTCACGATGACCCGGAGCGCGCACGGGTGTTGGTAGGCCGGTACGACGAATGGCTCTACGTAGAGACGGAGGAGAGCCAGCGGGGGTGGGTGGCCGCCTGGTACATCTCGACGACACCGACGTAGCCAGCAACCATTGATTCACCGTCCAACGAACCGGAACTCCAGCGACGGCATCCCGGCCCAGCCCAGAATCTCCTCCAACGTTGGCATCGTCGAGCGGGACTGAAAGCCGTACATCAGGTCAAGGAAGGTGCGCGTCGGCTTCAATTTGACCACCCGAGGCTCCCCCTCGATGCCGCCGAGTTCTGCCGCCTTCGCGATTGCGTCGTCCAGCGTGCCCACCTCGTCCACCAGTCCCAGTTCCAACGCCTGCCGACCGGTGTAAATGCTGCCATCAGCCAGTTCGCGCACGTCCTCCAGTGGCAAGTCCCGCGCCTGGGCCACGAGCTCCACGAACCCCTCGTAAGTCTCGTCAATGATCCCTTCCCACAGCGCCTGTTCTTCCTCCGTCATCTCGCGGAAGGGACTGCCGATATCCTTGCGCGGGCCAGAGGTGATGACCACCGCATCCACGCCGACCTTGTCCATCAGCTCCTCGACGTTAAGGAACTGGCTGATGACGCCGATGGATCCGGTCAGAGTGTCCGGGTGGGCGAAGACGTAGTCGCCGCCGCAGGCGATGTAGTAACCGCCTGAGGCAGCCACATCGCTCATCCAGACGACGATCGGTTTCTCGAACTTTAGCAGCATGTGGTAGATCTCGTCGGAGGCGACCACACCGCCGCCGGGGCTGTTGATGTGCACCACGACAGCTTTGATGGCGGGGTCAGCGGCCTGTTTCAGCAGAGCGGTCACGCGCTCAGGGGTGATACCCTGCATAGTGAGGTACTCCTCGGCATCGCTGGTGATCGTCCCACTGAGATACAACACGGCCACGGCATCGCCCAGGCCGATCGCCGTCTGCGCTGGCTCCCCGACCATGCGACCCAGCGCGTTCAGTGTGAGGAGCCCTGTCCCGGCACAACTGCACACCGGCAGCGTAAAGCCCAGGACGAAGGCCAGGAACACCCATAAGATCGTTCGATTCCTCATAGTACACCTCTTCAAGTGTCAGCTCTGCACAGTGAATACTGGATGCTAGATCGAGTATCGAGTCTATATCTCTCCGACGCCCTTCCCTGGCACTAGCCGCAGGAAGCGACGCTTCCCCACCTGCAGCACCCGTTCACCCTCGGCCTCGATTTCCACCTCAATGCTGGTCACTCGTTCGCCGTCCAGTTTGACCGCACCCTGCTGCACCAACCGGCGGGCCTGGCTCTTGCTCGGCGCGAATCCAGCATCGTAGATGATGTCCACGATGTTGGTCAGGCCATCCAATGTCCGGGTCGGCATCTCCTCTGGCAACTGCCGCTGTTGATGCACCCGTGCGAAGTGGGCAGCAGCCTTATCGGCGGCCTCGTCCCCGTCGAAGATGGACACAACCTCCCAGGCCAGTTTCTTCTTCGCTTCCATCGGGTGCATCCCACCCTGTTTCACTGCATCCAACAGTTCGTCAATTTGGGCCGGCGTCCAGCGGGTGACCAGTTCAAACCAGTTGCGCATCGCCGAGTCGGGGATGGACATAGTCTTGCCGTACTTCATCTCCGGCGGCTCGGTGAGGCCGACGTAGTTTCCTTTGCTCTTGCCCATGCGAAGATGCCCATCGGTGCCCACCAGGATGCGCACCGTGATACAGACCTGTGGACGCTGACCAAAGGCCTCCTGCAACTTGCGCCCGGCCAGGAGATTAAAGAGTTGATCGGTGCCCCCTACCTGCACGTCGGTTTCCATTTGAACAGCATCGTACCCCTGCATCAGCGCGTAGAGGAACTCGTGCACCCATATGGCTTCCCCCTTCGCATAACGCAACGCAAAGTTCTCACGGGACAGGAACTGTTGGACGGTGAAGTGGGAGGCCAGTTCAATGACATCGCTGAAAGTGAGGTTGCTCAGCCACTCCGCGTTGTCGCGCACTTCGGTCTTCTCCGGGTCGAGTATCTTGAACGCCTGCTTTGTGTAGGTACGGGCATTCTCCGCCACCTGTTCCGGCGTCTGCTGCGCACGTGCGCTGGTCGTGTCACTGGGGTCACCGATGAGCCCCGTGAAGGAGCCGATGAGGAAGATCACCTGATGGCCCAACTCCTGGAACTGGCGGAGTTTGCGCATGGTGACAGTATGTCCGATCGTCAGGTACGCGGCGGTGGGGTCGTAACCACAGTAAACGCGCAACGGGCGTCCGGCTTTTTCCACTTCGATCAACCGCTCGCGCAGTTCCGCTTGCATATGCTCCTTGATCTGCTCGTCGCCAAATTCTGCTCCGCGCATCAGAATGGTGACCTGTTCGTCAATTGTGGGTCTGCTCATCAAATACCTCTCTCCTTTCGCGGATTTGGGGGGCTGGGGTAACAAAAGACCCACTGAGCGTGGGCCTGGAAGAAGCAGATTGCAACACAGAGCGGCGCAGACATCTGGCCGCCGCGCTACAATCCGCTAGAATAGGTATACGTGTGGAATCTCCAGGTCTGGCGTACCAACTTCAGACACCTCGATGAATGAATCTTGTTTAAATTATACCGGAAACGGGGAAAAAGGCAACCGGGCAGGCCGGTCGGACGGATGAGGATTGAATGTATTCCACATCGTCTGCCTCTCTCCCATCAGCTTTGCGGAGTCTTTGTAAGGGGGGCCTCAAGGGTAGGTCTCACTGTGGACGTCGAGGTTGGTGTGAGTACCGGCGTATCTATCGGTGTGGGCGTGCTCGTCGGTGTAAGTATATCCGTCGGTTCGGGCGTGCTCGTCCGTGTGGGCCTGGATGGGGGTGGTCGCGCTGGCGTCGGCGGCTGCGGGGTGTTTGTCGGTGTTGGCGTTTGCGTGGGCAATGGTACGTATATCCGCGTTGGGGTCGGTGACGCCGAGACGGGTAAGTGAGGCACATTGAGCGCCTCAGGCGTCTCTGTGGGTTGGCGTGTGGGCGGTCTCGATGTGGGGCTTGCTGTGGGCGTTGCGGTGGGAGAAGGTGTGGCCGTCGGAATGTGGGTAGGCGTCATAGTGGCGGAGGCCGTGGGCGTCGCCGTGGCCGTAGCCGTGGGAACGCTCCCTACATTGACTCTACCAGCCACCGATGAGATGACCGTCACCACAGCCACGAGACCGACAGCCACTAAAGCGGCCCTAAGTCGGCGATCAACTCGCAGTCCTGTGGCACCTATCCACGGCAGCGATACGGTCGTCTTCGATGGCTCTGCCTGTAGAGTCGTATCACTTTCAGAGAGTGCGATGCTTTCTGATCCCACCCTGGGTGGAGGCGAGCCGAACAGCGCTGTGTGCATCTCTGCGATGCTTTGAAATCGTTGGGATGGTTGCAGGACCATAGCCTTCATAAGCACTTGCTCGGTCACCTCGCTTACGTCGTCCCTGCGTTGCCGCACTGGCACCAGGCTCTTTGGTTCCACAATTCGCTCTGTCACCGTCGGCGGTGCCTCGCCTGTCAGTGCGTGATACAGCGTTGCACCCAGGGCATAGACATCGGTGCGAGCATCGGTGTATCCCTTCTTGGCGTTGTACTGCTCTGGCGGGGCGTACTCCGGCGTGCCCAGGCCTCGCATCACTGTCCGCGTGCGAGGGTCGTTTGGATCCACCAACTTCGCCAATCCGAAATCAACCAGCATCGCTCGTCCCTGCCAGGTGATGACCACATTCTGCGGCTTGACGTCGCGGTGGATCACGCCCTGTTCATGGCAATGGGCGAGAACTTGCATCAGTTGCCGTGCCCAGCCAAGCACCTCGTCTTCAGTCAGTTTTCTCTTCTGGGCAATGACCTCATCTAACCGCTTGCCGTAGATGAAATCCATCACCAGATAGACGTTGCCGTCCTCTTCGAAGTGATCAGTGACGCGGGGCAGGTTGGGGTGGCGAAGCATTGCCAACAATTGTGCTTCTTGCTGGAACTGCTCGTGAAGTTGATGCAGCGCAGTCCCCAAGGTGCCTGGATAGGGCACCATCTCCTTGAGCGCGCAACGGACGTTGAGAGTGATGTCCATCGCCTCATAGACAGCGCCCATACCGCCCTGGCGCAGAAAGGTGATGACTTGGTAGCGACCGTGGATCACCTGTCCTGGAATGAGGGACATTGCCAATCCTACATCAGAATCTGTCCCCACAGAGACGTGGTCATGAGTCTGGCTAAGGTAGGGCTTCGATAGTCTGACTAGTCTGGGTTGAGGGGAATCGCGATGGTTTTCGACCTATTCAGCTAATCTATATTGTAGTCGAGAAACCCGTCGCTGTCAATGATGGTTGGCTCTGGTGATTACCCACACCAGGATTTCGAGGCAGACACCATGATCCCTGGCTCACCCCCAGGGACGAAAATGCTTGTCGTGTTTGGCAAGGTCTCCGACCGCAGCCGGGTGGGGCTCGGTCAGAGACCTTCGCCCAACGGCGGGGTACAATTTGCCTCCCCCCTCTCACCCTGGTATAATGCCCGCGTTTGAGTGAGGAGTGTGGTTGTGACAGAGTGGAGGACACATTCAGGGCTAGGCTTAAGCGTCGGCATCGGCCTGATGGTCGCCATCATTGTGGTAGACGTTGGCCTGATCTGGCTGGCAGCTACCCGGCCGCTCACGATTGGGACATTCATCATCGGCCTGGCCGTGTTGGTCAGCCTGGGCCTGCTGGGGTTGATCGGTTACTGGCTGTACGGGTTGGCCTACTCGGGATACTCTCTCGATCGCAATGTGTTGGTCATCCACTGGGGGCTGACGGAGCAGACCATCCCTACCGGTCAGATCGAGCGCGTGCTCACGGGCGACGAAGTCGAGGGGCATATCCAGTTCTACGGCGGGATGTGGCCGGGTTACTGTGTTGGTTACGGAGAAGTCCCCGGCGCAGGGCCCGCTTTCTTCTATGCCACCATCCCTCCCCGGCACCAAGTCTACATTGTCACCCCCGGCCTCACCTATGGTATCTCCCCCGCCGACCGCGAGGGTTTCCTCGAGTCGCTCCACAAACGGTTGCAGATGGGTCCCACCCAGATCGTGGAACAGTCCTCCAGGCGGCCGGGCTTTCTGAACTGGGCTATCTGGCAGGACCGGCTGGGACTGTTCCTGCTGGCGACTGGCTTCCTGGCAGTCCTGGCATTGACTGGTTTGTTGTGTTTCCAGTTTCCCGCGTTGCCCTGGCTGGTGCCTCTGCACTTCGACGCGGCCGGCAGCCCCGACCGGCTGGGTCTCCAAGGTCAAATCTTTATCATTCCCCTCATCGGCCTGCTGACGATACTGCTCAACGGCGCGTTGGGCATGCTGGTGTACCGGCGCGAACGGATGGCGAGTTACCTGCTGTGGGGCGGGGCAATTCTCGTACAGGTGCTGGCGTGGGCAGCGGTTGTCGGGATTCTGGGGCAGTTGTAGGAGAGCTTCACGTTGGCGCAAGGTGCACGATGCTTGACTCACTCGACCTCTTTGAACTTGTAGGCGGGTTTGTCCTCTCCCTGATCATCGGCGTGATTGGCTACAAGCGCGGCGCGCTGAGCAACAGCGGCATCGTGGGCGCACTCATCACCGGCACGCTCATCTTTGGGCTGGGAGGTTGGGAGTGGGGCACCCTGCTTATCGTCTTCTTCGTCTCCTCCAGCGCGCTCTCCTTCTACCGCGCCAGCGAAAAGCAAGGTTTAGCGGAGAAGTTCGCCAAGGGACACCGGCGCGACCTGGCGCAGGCGCTGGCCAACGGGGGGTTGGCGGCCCTGCTGGCGCTGCTCTCCAAACTCCTCCCCCTGGTAGGGGGAGGCCGGCAGGGGGTCTGGTTCGTCGCCTGTGCTGGCGCGATGGCGGCCGTCAACGCCGACACCTGGGCGACCGAGTT
>CAYPOY010000176.1:0-10364 GCA_964412395.1 uncultured Anaerolineales bacterium
CGAAGGTCTCCTGACCGAGCCCCTTACGCCTCGGTCAGAGACCTTCGGCGAACGAAGAGAGACCTCCGGCGAACCTCGCTGATGGGCGAAGGTCTCACTCACTCGCTGATGGGCGAAGGTCTCCTGACCGAGCCCCTTACGCCTCGGTCAGAGACCTTCGGCGAACGAGGAGAGACCTTCGGCGAACGAGGAGAGACCTTCGGCGAACAAGGACAAGGCCATTCTCAGCAAAAACGAGGCCTATGGACGTTAAAATGGCACAAGTGTGGCTAGAATCCAGAATCTATACAAAAGGAAGGTAAAACGATGCAAAGATTAGACGTAGAATCCCTGCCACTGGCCCTGCCCGATGGGGTGGACTACGAAGAGTACCTCGTTGGCACATATCTGGCCTCGTTCCCGGCTAGCGTGCCCATTCCCCGCCTGGCCCCGGCGCTGGCCATTGAGCAGTCCACCGGCACCTGGGTCCCGGTTCCGGGTGAGACGCCCGAGGTGCGCTGCCGGCACGTGGCCAAGGTCATCGGCGTCTACGAACTGCCTGACTTCGAGTTCGCCGTCCCTCCGGGGTTGGAGACGCGCAACTACATCATCCAGATCGCCTTCCCCCAGGTCAACATCGGCTCGCAAATCCCGATGCTGCTGACGACGGTGGTGGGCAACATCTCTATGGGCGGCCGCATCAAGGTGCTCGACATCCGCTTCCCCAGGAAGTTCGTGGAGGGCTTTCAGGGACCCAAGTTCGGCATCCCGGGTGTGCGGGAGATCCTGGGCGTACCAGACCGCCCGCTGCTCAACAACATGATCAAGCCCTGCACCGGCTATACGCCGGAGGTGGGGGTCGAACTGTTCCGCAAAGCGGCGCTGGGCGGCTGCGACATCATCAAGGACGACGAGTTGCTCGCCAACGCCTCCTTCAACAAGGTGCAGGTGCGGGTGAAACTCTACATGGAGGCGGAGCGGCAGGTCTACGAGGAGACGGGCGAGCATACGCTGTACACCGTCAACGTCAGCGACGAGGTGCCGCAGGTGTTCGAGAATGCCCGCCGGGCGGTGGAACTGGGCTGCAACGCCATCATGGTCAACTACCTGGCGACCGGCTTCCCAGTGCTGCGGGCGCTGGCGGAGGACCCCGCCATCAACGTCCCCATTCTGGGCCACATGGACACGGCCGGCGCGTACTACATGTCGCCCTACCACGGCATCAGTTCGCACCTCATCCTGGGCAAACTGCCCCGCCTGGCCGGCGCCGATGTCGTCGTCTTCCCGGCCCCCTACGGCAAGGCCCCGGTGATCAAGGACAAGTTCATCAACGTGGCTCGCAACCTCGCGTTCCCGTTGTACGACATCCGGCCGACTTTCCCGATGGCCTCCGGCGGCATCACGCCCTCGATGGTGCCGAAGGTGATGAAGGACCTGGGGAACGACATTGTCATCGGCTCCGGCGGCGGCATCCACGCCCACCCGCAGGGGCCGGTGGCGGGCGGCAAGGCGTTCCGCCAGGCGATTGACGCCACCATGAAGGGCACCTCGCTCAAGGAGGCGGCCAAGGAGCACCCTGAACTGGCGGCTGCACTGGAGGCGTGGACGGACCCGTTCGGGAAGGGGATCGCGCTGTAGTGCAGGGGCCAACCTAACCCCCCAACCCCCCTTCCCTGGTAGGGAAGGGGGGCTTCACCTCTTGGAGGGCGGTCTCCGACCGCCCCCAGCGATTTTTTGGATAGGCTCCAAGTCGTCGTAGCCGGTAAGACCTGCCCCTGCCGGGGTTTGGACCTCGTAGCCCGCACCCACAAGCATTCGTCGAAGGCGCTTGCTGTAGATACAATCGTCCAGATAGAGACGAGGCTTTACACGACGTATCCCTTTGCAGCCAGACGCGCGGCTTCTTCCCGTGCTTCTGCCTCAATAAGATCACGATGCGACTCGTAGTAGGGTTGTCAATTTCCCCATCCCCCCCCTCCTCCCCCCCGCACGCGGGGGGGATTAAAGGGGGAGCCACCTGCCACTATGGAGACAAAAGCGCCCGCCTTGAAGGCGCGCCGTTCGCGCTGGGGATTACTAATGGGCGCAACCACTGACAGACCGGGAGGCATTACGAAGCGGACGCAACCCATTTAGCCAGGAGACCTTGCAAGCCCTGCGGACTGAATAGGGTTTAACAGCCAAGATCTCAACCGCTCCCCAGCTCACTCCAGCCGCACACCGCCTCACTCCAGCCGCACGACACCCGGCTCACACCGCCTCACTTCAACCGTATGACATCCGGCGCGTCGCGCACACCCGGCGGCGGCCCGAAGCGTTCACGGTAGGCGATGTACTCCCGGATCGGCATCCAGTTGGAGGAAGCAATGTCCGGCACAAGCACTTTGGTCACTCCAACCACATTGACCCCGCCCCGAACCGGTACCTGCAAGTAAATCCCCATCTTGCGGGCACTCTCGGCGCTCTGGGGCACCAGATCGGTTACCTCAAACACGTCGCCGCCGGGAGATTCCGGTATCAGCGCCCGGAAAGGGAACTCGAGCCGTTCTTCGAGCCACGACTGCCAGTCCCGTACCTTCCAGCGGTGCTCGTACTCCCGCCGTGCCTCTGGCCCTGCCTTCCAGGACAGCGGTTGGGCCACCAGGTCGGGGCGGCGCAGCCCCAACAGCAACTCAGTCACACCCACCTCGCTCCGTCTCAATACCATGCCATACCCCATCGAGCAGTAGAGGTTCTCCGCCGGGAGCCAGGGGGCCACATAGGTGAGCATCAGCCTGCGCCGGTACTGGCGGAAGAAACCCACCCCACCCATGCCCAGCGTGATGGCGGGGAACGCTTCGCCCACGGGCCTATCGCCGACCACGTCCCACTCCCGCAGAGTGACAGTCTCCCCACGCACCCGGCCCACCTCGAAGAAACCGATGCGCGCCTCCTTCCAGCGGCAGAACTGCTCTCGCGCCTCCGCCGCCCACCGTTCCCCGATGTGTTCCAGATACGCCTCGATGGGGTGCCAGTCATCGCCGGGGACGCCGTGCCAGAAGAACTCCTCCATCGCCCAGTGGTCAATCTCGGGTATCTCGCCCAGCGGCCCGCGCTTGAAGGCATGCTCCAGACGGGCCAACTTCTGGCGGCCGGGCTTCCGCTCCGAGGCCCAGGTGGCGTAGATGAACTTGAGGTGCTCCGGCTGGCTCGGATGGGCCACAGCGCGGACTGGAGAACGTGGCCCGGCTTTCCTGCGACCGGTCTTCTCGCGACTGGACCTACGACGGGATTTGCGCCTGCGTGTCATCACATATCTCCCTTGAAAGCTACTGGTGCTATTGTACCCCAGCACCTACCTACCGTCAATTCACCCGACCGCCTGCACCCTACCAGGGAAGGAGCGAGTCTCACAAACGAGAATTTACCACCCGCATCACTCCATCGCCGGCCCCCCCTCCCCGCTTCGGGGAGGGGCCGGGGGAGAGGTCACGGCTGGACTTCCGGCAATTTCCGTGTATACTTCCTGCGCTATACGCGCCGCATTGGGCCGCGTCCCTGAAGATGCGGCGCTGGGTCCCCCTCCCCCGTGGGGGAGGGCTGGGGTGGAGGCCTCCAGCCCCGGATCTTCAGGCTGGGGCACATCCGAAACACCTGCTCCTGAGAAAGGATCACCCGTGATCGCCCTACTCAAACTGATCTTCGTCTTCGCTGGCATCGTAATACTACTCAGCCGCAAATGGAACCTGGGGTTGGTACTCTTGCTCGCATCCGTGGCAATCGGCCTCCTCTTCGCCTACCCCCCCCTGGAGATTATGCGCGACATCCTCCTGACCACGGTGGATCTGCTGACGCTGCGGCTGGCGCTGGCCGTCGTGCTGATCACGACCCTGGGAGAGCTGCTACGCCAGACCGCCAGCCTGAAAGGGATGGTCGAGGCACTCCAGGCGCTGATCCCCAACGGCCGCATCGTCATCGCGGCCCTCCCGGCGCTGATAGGACTCCTGCCAATGGTCGGCGGGGCTATGTTCTCGGCACCTATGGTGGACGAGGTGGGCGACCGGCTGGGGGTGGATAGGGAGCACAAGACCTTCGTCAACTACTGGTTCCGCCACATCTGGGAGCCCGTCTTCCCGCTCTACCCCTCTATATTGCTGGCGGCAGCGCTCTTGGACCTGACGACCACCCAACTGGCAGGGACAACGTGGCCGCTGACACTGGCGGCAGTGATGGGGGGCCTGTTCTTCGGCCTGCTGGGACTGCCACGGCACAGCAACACCGATCCGCCCACGATACCGCGCGCACAAAGCCTGCGGACACTGGTGACAAGTATTTGGCCCATCGCGCTCGTCATTACCCTCTCGCTGATCCTCCCCGTTGACAAGCGGTTCACCTTGATCCTCAGCCTGCTGGTGACCATCGCGCTGATGATGGCGGTCAAGCGCATACCGCTGCGTGACCTGGGGACAATACTGCGCGAGCGCATCCCCTGGAAGACGGTGGCGGTCATCTTCGGCGCACTGATCTTCCGGCGCGTGCTGGAGAACAGCGGTGCTGTGATCGCCGTGTCGGACGCTCTGACCTATCTGCACCTCCCGCTGCCAGCGGTTGCCTTCGCGGTGCCTTTCATCGTCGGGCTGCTGACCGGCCTGGTGGTGGCGGCCTTCAGCATCGGCTTCCCGGTGATACTGCCACTGATAGTCGTGAACAGGGGAACCATCACACCGGAGTGGGCGGCCTGGCTGATGGCAGGGGGATTCATAGGGGCGATGTTGTCCCCTGCTCATCTCTGCCTGGCACTGACCCGCGTCTACTTCAAGGCCGAGTGGGGGCCGATCTACCGCTTCCTCGTGCCATCCGCTTTCCTGGTCACAGCAACGGCAGCCACAGTCCTGCTGCTCAGCAGTTAGCCGGCAGCCGGCAGTGGGCATCTGCGGTCCTTCAGCCTGCCGGTTTGAGACGAAGCTTCGCTAGACACTCACCCCACTTGCACACTTGCCAACTTGCAATCCCCATGCTACAACATTCGCATCACTTGCACATCACGAGAAAGGAGCCAATCATGCCCGCTATTCCACCGTTCGTGTTGAAGAAACTCTACGTCAAGGGGTCCCTGCACACCGAGGACGATGGCTTTGCCCTCGACCTCAGGAACTCTATCGCTCCCGCCACTATCACCGCCTTCACCGGCCTCAACGTAGATGGACAGGTGGTGACCCCCGCGCACGTCACCATCATCCCACCCAGCGGCAATCCGTGGACGACGAGCGAAATCTCCGCCCAGGCACCGCTGCTCTTTCCCGTCGGCGTGACCGTCACACTGCGCATCGCCGGCAAGACACTCGAGCCAGGCCCCCACGAATTCACCATCCACATCGTCGTCCAGGAAGTCGGCCCACTCGACATCCCTGTCTCCGACACGCTCGTGTAGCCGAGGAGGCGGCGAAGAAACAGCAGGTCCGTCAAGGGGACAGCCGGGACGCGCGGACGCCCAACGTAGGGGCATCCCTCGTGGATGCCCAGCAGCAGCAGATCCGTCAAGGGGACAGCCGGGACGCGGCGGACCGGCGCAGGATGGGGCGGCTGCACCGCCGCGTTGGTGCGCCAGGACACCGTGCCCGATCTCGAGGCCAAGGTGCCCCGCCGCTACCGGGAGCGAAGCGGAGTTTTGCGTACACAATTGACACTGTGTAACTTCTATGTTATACTGCAAACGTATCTTTTCAATAAATTAGGGTAGGGGCAGGTCTTGTACCTGCCCAAGAGGGCGGCCACAAGGGTTCGCCCCTACATATTGAGATGATACCTGCAAACGATCCTATGGTGAGAGGGTATCACTATGGTTAAGTACGTTGGCGCTCGTGAGGCTCGCAGCAATTTTGCTCAACTGATGGGCGAGGTCCATTACGGAGGCCAGACGGTCATCGTCAACCGCTCCGGCCGGCCGATGGTGGCTATGATTCCAGTCCAGGAATACCAGCGACTCATCTCCGAGCGGGAGGCCCGCTTCCAGATACTTGATGAGATTCGCAGCCGGATGCCCAATATCCCGGCGGAAGAAGTTGAACGGGATGTGACCGAGGCCATCGCTGCCGTCAGAGTTGCCGATGCTGCGCGTCGTTGTTGACACCAACCAGTTCGTCAGCAGCGTGCTGGTCAGACAGGGATTGCCCGCCCAGGTGCTTGATGCCTGGCGACGGCGCAAGTTCTTGCTGATCACGTCGCCATCCATCATAGCCGAAACTCGTTCCACGCTCAGCTATCCCCGCATCCGCCGCAAGTACCCAATCACGGACAATGACGTAGAGCGCCTGGTCACTCTTCTGAAGCAGGACGCATTGGTAGTGCCCGGCGAGATAGACGTCACTGGCGCGATCCCCGCCGATCCCACGGATAAGATGGTGCTGGCCTGCGCCATCAAGGGCCGGGCAGACTTCATCGTCAGTGGCGATCACCACTTGCTCAACCTGGGTGAGTACCAGGGTATTCCCATTGTCACCGCGCGTGAGTTCCTGGAACATCTGGCGGCGGAGCAGGAGCCATATTGATGGATGACACCACCCCAACACCGCGCTGGCCCTTCGCCATAGCACTGCTGCTTGTGCTGCTCGTTGCGGCAGGGCTGCGGCTGTATCGCCTGCCCGAACTGCCCCTCGGTCTCCACTACGACGAGGCCGCCAACGGCATCCTGGCCAGCGAGATCGCCCATGGAACCAAGACCCCTGTCTTCATCCCCTCCTATACCGGCAAAGAGGTTCTGTTCTTCTATTGGGCCGCCCTGTGGATGAAACTACTGGGCGTGACGCCGCTGGCGCTGCGGCTAAGCGCGGCCCTGGCGGGGCTGGCGACCGTCGCGGCGACCATCTGGGCGGTGCGCGAGTTGCTGCACGGGCAGCGCGACGCGGACTGGGTGGCACTCCTCACCGGGGCCTTCCTCGCCACGTCCTTCTGGCACCTCATCCTCAGCCGCTACGGATTCCGCGCCGTGACCCAGCCACTCCTGCAGGCATTGACCGTCGCAGCGCTGTGGCGGGGGTTGCGCCCCACCCCCCCCGCTCCTCCCCCTAACAGGAGGGGGCTGCACCCCACCCCCCCCATTCCCCCCCCTCACAGGGGGGGGCTGCACCCCACCACTCCCCCCCCTAACAGAGGGGGGCTGGGGGGGGGTGGGGTTGGTGGTAACCTCCCCTGGCTCCTCCTGGCCGGCCTCTTCTGTGGCCTGACCGCCTACACCTATCTGGCCGCCCGCGCCTTCCCCATCCCGTTGGCGGCGGCGCTGCTGGCCCTCCTCGTCGCCGACCGAGACCACCGTCGCGCTCGCCTGGGCCAACTCGCCCCCTTCGTCGCCGTCGCCACCCTGACCGTGGCTCCGCTGGCTCATTACTGGCTGACCCACCCCGGCAGTTTTCTGACCCGCACGCAGCAAGTCGTCGCCGCCAGTTGGGCCGAAGCCTGGGCCGGGATCCGCGCCTGCCTGGGTATGTTCTTCCTCCGGGGCGATCCCTACATCCGCTTCAACCTCCCCCACCGCCCCCTCTTCGACCCCCTGACCGCCACTCTCTTCCTTCTTGGCCTGGCCATCGTCGTCTGGCAACTCGCCCGTCTGCTGGGTCGTGCAAATCGTCCCCCTGCTCCCTGGCTCCCCTGCTCCCTTGCTCCCTTGCCCCTTGCCTCCTGCATCCTCCTCCTCACCTACCTCCCAATTATGCTCCTCCCCAGTGCGCTCTCCGTTGGCGACATCACCCCCAGCAACCTGCGCGCCGCCGGCCTCCTGCCCCTTGTATACGTGTTCCCTGCGCTTGGCCTATGGGCAATCATCTCCAAGATCTCCAATCTCCAACCTCCAACCTCGCCCCATTTGTCATTTGTCATTCGTCATTCGTCATTCGTCATTCGCCATTCGTCATTCGTCATTCTCCTCCTGGCTTTCCTGACTCCCCTCACCGCCACTGCCTACTTCCGCGACTGGGCCACCTCCGCCGCGCTCTACTACGCCGCCGACGGCGACCTGGCCGACGTCGCTGTAACCCTCAACCAGGAGGACCTGACCGCCACCACTCCCTACGTCGCCAGCATCCACTACCGTCACCCCACGCTGGCCTTCCTGGCGCGGGACTACAGGGCGATCCACTGGCTCACCGGCGGGAGAACTATCGTCTTTCCGGCGGAGGGGGACGCGCTCTTGATCTTCCCCCGCTCGGCGTCGGAGGACCTGGCCTGGGTACGGTCTGTGCTACCGGATGGCTCCTTCGTTTCCACGGCCGCGCCCCCCGGTCCTGACGGCACGCCCGCCTTCCACGCCTATCGCGTCGGCCCCGCCCCCGATTTGACGCCCACCCACCCGCTGACCGCCAACCTGGCCCACGCCGCCCTCCTGCTCGGCTACGACGTCGTCGGCGAGCCTCGCTCGGGCGAAAGCGCCGAGGTCGCCGTCTGGTGGCGCGTGCTGAACACCCCCGACCGGGGGGACTACGGCCCCGTCGCCCGCCTCACCGATCCCTGGGACTTTGTCTGGGGAGAGACCCAGCCCTTCCACTACCCCTCCGAGCAGTGGACGTCCGGCGAACTGGTCGTGGACCATCTTTCGATCCCGGTCGCCCCAGGCACGCCACCTGGCGACTACCTGGTCCGCTTCAGCCTCTACTCCGCGGGAGGCGACTCCCTGCTGCCCGTGCTCGACCCCGCCAACCGCTACGCCGGCACCAGCGTCGGACTACCCCTGCGCCTGGCCCGCGCTGCCACGCCAGTCCTGAGCGGAGCCGAAGGACCGCCCCACCCTGACGACCTGGGCATCCGCACCCGGTTGGACGCCCGCACCGATAGCCTGACCCTGTTAGGGTTCAACCTGGACACAAAAAGTGCCCGGCCCGGCGAGCGGCTCTACCTGACCCTCTTCTGGCGGGCCGACGAGTCTCCCCTGGCCGATACCGACGTGCACCTCACCCTGGGCGACACGACGCTCTACGTGGGCGCTCCCGTCCACGCCACCTGTCCCATCTCCGACTGGACCGCCGGAGAGATCGTCGTGGATCGCTACGACCCGCGCCTGCCGCGGGACACACCGCCGGGTGACTACCCCTTGCGGCTCCGCCTGGGCGTTGGCTCGGTCGGAGACCGGCCAGAGCACGAGCATTGGCGAAGCCTGGCGCTCGACCTGGGTGTCGTCACCGTGCAGGCGATTGAGCGCACCTTTGACGTCCCGCCCATCTCTCACCCGCTCACCGCCACCCTCGGCGACCAGGTCCAACTGCTTGGCTACGATCTTTTGACCCTCACCCCCCCCGCTCCCACCTCCCCCCAGCCCCTCCCTATTAGGGGTGGGAGCGGGGGGGGTAAGGCCGAAACCGTCGCGCAGGGAGACACACTCACCCTCACCCTGTACTGGCGGGCGCTGACTGAGATGGACGAGGACTACACCGTCTTCGCCCACCTCCTGGCCCCTGATGGCTCGATGAGCGGCCAGCGGGATAGCTACCCGGTCAGCGGTACCTATCCGACCAGCCTGTGGCTATCTGGCGAGGTCGTCACCGACGTCTACGCGATTCCCGTCCGCGCCGAGGCCACGCCAGGCGCACACCGGCTGGAGGTAGGGATGTACGTGGCGGAGACGGGCAACCGGCTCGCGGTCGCTACCACTTCGGACGACGCCGTTGTCCTGCAGACGGTCTCCGTCACCAGCCCGTAGGCCTGACACGGTGTGCGCGGCCAGGGTATGATCCGTAGATTCGTGATTCGTAGATTCGGTTTAGTGGCGAGCTTCCGCCTGTTCATCCAGGGGACTGCGGACGACCAGGCCGCCTCGATTGAGCACGTGGGTGTAGATCATGGTCGTCTTCACGCTCTTGTGCCCCCCCCTTCATCCCCCCCCACTGGGGGGGGAGATAAAGGGGGGGAGTGCGGATGTCGTAGTGAGCTTCCAGGAGGTGGGTGGCAAAGGAGTGGCGGAAGGTATGGCAACTCACCTTCTTGGGAATTTCCGCCGCCCGGGCCGCTGCCCGCACGGCTTTTTGCAGGCCGCTTTCGTGCAGGTGGTGGCGGCGCACGACGCCGCTGCGGGGGTCCACCGACAGTCGCCGCGAAGGGAAGACGTATTGCCAGATCCACTCCCGGTTGGCGTTGGGGTACTTGCGCTCCAGGGCGTAGGGCAGGTAGACGGCCCCGAAGCCTCTGACCAGGTCCTCTTCGTGCAGGCGCTTGACGGACCGCAGATGGTCCTGGAGCGGCGCGACGAGGCTTTCGGGCAGCATCGTCACCCGGTCTTTTTCCCCCTTGCCGTCGCGGACGAGGATGGCCCGTTGGGCGAAATCGAGGTCTTTGACCCGTAGCCGCAGACATTCCATCAGCCGCAGGCCGCTGCCGTAGAGTAATTTGGCCATCAGTTGGTGGATGCCCGACAGGTGGCCGAG
>CAYPOY010000177.1:0-10351 GCA_964412395.1 uncultured Anaerolineales bacterium
GCCCGCAGACGCTGGCCGCCCGCCGCTTCCCCGACGACGTGCCGCCGGAGGAGAAGGAGCGCCGCCGCAAAGCGCTCGACGACCTGCAGGCCGAGATCGTGGGGGAGATCAACGGACGGTTGCTGGGACAGACGGTCGAGGTGTTGGTTGAGGGACGGAGGAAGGGCCGCTGGTGGGGGCGCACCCGCACCCACAAACTGGTCTTCTTCGATGGTGAGCGGGACTGGCGGGGGCGACTGGCTCGGGTGCGCATCACCTGGACTGGGCCGTGGTCGCTCATCGGGGAATGCGACTTGGCCTGGCGAAACGCCGGGTCACGGACTCGGCTAGAGCAGATAACTACCGAGGGATTTGTGCCGAAGAGTAGTCGCTGAGCGGCAGGCGGATGGCGTTACCCACCAGGTTGTTCAGCACGTGTCTCATTTGCTCCGGGTCCACCAGCGCCACTGGCCCACTCCCCCCTGCCCTCCCCGAAGCGGGGGGGGAGGGGCGGTGCTCCAGCGTCAGCCCCCGCTCCTGGGCCAGCGCCTGGTGGCTGGCGACGACTGCCTCGGTCAACTCGTTGAGCGAAGTTGGGAAGGGCTCCATCTCCAGCCGCCCGGCGTCAATGCGGGCAATCTGCAAAATGCCCTGTACCAGCCGCGCCTGGTGGTCCGCTTCCTGCGCCAGCGGGGCCAGGTATTGTTCCCATTTCTCCGGCTGCTGCTGCATCAGATGCGCGTACAGCTTGATCGTCGTGATCGGCGTCCTGAGCTCGTGGGAGATGTTGGTGACGAAGCGGGTCTTCACCCGCCCAGCGCCTTGAGGTGGCTGAACGTCGTGGATGTCCACCACCGCCGCCGTGGGTTTCTCTGCTCCCTCTTCCACCACCAGCGCAGCGCTCAGTTCCAGGTCTAGTCCCGTCAGTGCCAGCATCTCCACCGGCTGTTGCTCCGCCCGTGTTGCCAGGCTACGAACCGCCTTTCGCAGCCAACCCGCCTCTTCTGGCGAGAGGGTCCGGGTGAGCCACGCCTGGGCCACCGGGTTGGTTTGGACGATACTCCCTTCCTCGTTGGTGACGACGATGCCGTCGGCGGTGCTGTGCAGGATCGCGTCCATTTGAGTATCAGCGGGGCGTTTCAACGCTCCGCGTGGTAGCGATGAGACCATTCTGTCCCCAGCGTGATGATACGCTCGCGCCTGCCTCACCTCGACCGGTGGTGGTGGGTGAAGGGAGCGCGCTCAGCCGAGTGAGGGGCACAGGCTAACCCACCACCCGCGCAAAATCTGCTGGAGTGACGCCGGGGCTTTCGATGCTGTGCTTCTCGTAGAAGTGGCCAATGACCGCTTCCGCATCCGCCTCGGATACCCCCACCAGCGCTGTCTCCAGGTCCGCCAGCTTTTTCTCCGGGAAGAAGAAGAAATCGCCGGAGAAGGAGACGTTGGCGATGATGCTGTCCTGCACCTCGGTCGTGGCGCGGATGAGGCCGCCCGGCGCTTTGTGCATCTTCTGCCTCACCTGCACGCCAGCACGGATGGTGACCTCACGACCGGGGCGAGGCCGCCTTTGCTGGTAGAGCCACTCGTCGGTGAGAAATCGCGCTGTCAGTTCGTCTGTCTTGGCGCGCCACTCCTCGTCTACCGTCGTCTCTATTTCCATCGGACCCAGCATCTCGGCGAACTTATCGGCCATCAGCGACCACAACTCTTCCCTCGACGGGACGGGGTCAATCTCCCGCCTGATGGTCGAGAGGTGTTCGTAGATCGTCTTGTAGATTTTGTCGCGGAACTTCTCGTCGGGGACTTTTAGCACGCGGGCCATCATCTCGTAGTTGAAATCCACGATCAGGTTGCCGACCAGGACGTAGTAGTCGCCCATCTCCGCCGCCCCGCAGCCGGAGACTTTGCGCTGATTGGCGACGATATCGTTGACCTCCCGGTACTCAGCAGGGATGTCCAGCGCGCGGTAGGCCTCGATGGGAGCCTGCAGGAACTTGCGGTAGAAAGCCAACTTGCCGGCGGGGACGAGCGGATTGTCGCGGTGGATGATCAACTGGAAGAAGAGTTGCTCGCCATCCAGGTAGGTCGCGCCGCCGCCGAGTTCGCGCCGGAAGAGTGGGATGCCGTTCTCGCGGCAGAACTCCAGGTCCACCTCCTGCTCGGCGTCCTGAAAGTAGCCGATACAGACGTAGGTCGTGGCGGGGGAGCAGAGGATCACCCCCTCGCGGCCCACGCGGGGTAAGGAGTGGTACAGCAGTTGCGAATCCTGCCACGATACAGTGCCGAGGCGGTAGAGTTTCATTGGTGATTCCCTTCTGTGTATTTGAGGTTGGTAAACTGGTAGAGTAAGCGTTCACCCGCCCCCTGGCCGTGTGTTTCAACACACGGCTGATACCAGGAAACCCGTTAAAACGGGTTATTTCGGCCTGTTTTTGAGTGCGTTTCAACGCACTTTGGCTAGCAGACGATGAATATTCATCGTGCTGGATTGGCGGATTAGCAATAGGCAGCCGCTCCAACAGATGAGAGGCTGCCCACTGCCAAATTCACGCGCGCCATACGCAGGCACACTGCCCTGCTAGCCCAGAATCTCCTTGTACTTCTCCGCCTCCTCCTCGATGAAGACCTTCAATTCTGGGGAGTCGGCCTTCATCAGGTTGTCCAGTTCAGCGGGGTCGGACATATTGATCTTGACCAGCCAGCCCTCCTCGTAGGGGGACTCGTTGACCAACGTGGGCTCCCACTCCAGCTCCTCGTTGATCTCGGTGATCTTACCACTGACCAGGGCGGCGACGCGGCCTACCCACTTCCCTGACTCCATGGACATGAAGGTCTGCTCCTGCTCGACCTCCCGCCCGGAGCGGGGGGCTTCGACGAAGACGATCTCCTGAGCGATCGCTTGGCCAAACCCGGTCAAACCTTGTGTGATGGCGTTCCCCTCCACCCGAGCCCAACTATGAAGCTTGTCATAGTACAGGCCATCGGGGAACTCAAAGCCGCTGATCTGCATTGCTATACCTCCCTTATGTGATCATCCTCATCCAGAAAATAAACAACAAAAGCGCCGTTACACAACGCAACGGTGCCCTCGCGATTGAATCATGGCCCCTCTGGTCGGTGCCCCAGTCGCTCAGGCTGCACGTTCGATCTGGTTCAATCGCTGCATCAGGCGCGACTTGCGCCGGGCAGCGTTGTTTTTGTGGATGATGCCCTTCCCGGCAGCCTTATCCAGCGCTCTGACCGCCACCTGCACAGCCTCACGGGCCTCCTCAAGATGACCCTTGTCCATTAAGAGCCGAGCCTTCTGGACGGCAGTGCGAGCCTGTCCGCGATATACACGATTGCGCAGCCGTCTGCGCTCCGCGCTACGGAGACGCTTGATCGCTGACTTTGTATTGGCCAATACCTAATCCCTCCAATTGATAGATTACACTGGGCGTCATTTTACAACAACTTGGCCGATTTGTAAAGCCTGAGCGTCTGGCCTATAATATGTCGGTAATTACTCAGCCTGCGCCTTGTGAGGGTCTGCGACCTTCAATCTTTGCAGAGTTTGCTGAGAATGGCCTCGTCCTCGTTCGCCGAAGGTCTCTGACCGAGGCGTAAAGGGCTCGGTCGGGAGACCTTCGCCCATCAGCCTGGGTAGTTGCAAACGTAAGACGTAATCGGTCGAGCATCACGGTTTGTTGACGAGGAGGGGATGGATGAGTGATACTGGAGGAGCGCCTGCGAGCGGCGACTACGAGACACAAATCGGCGACGTCTCCGGCGCAGTGCACACCGGGCGTGGTGATATCATTCATATTGAGAAAGTAGAACTGGCGGCCACGCGCGCAGCAGACGCGCTGCGGCGTGCGCTCTCCACTGACGAGGAAACGCGCGAACAATTCCTGGGGGTACTCCAACAGTTATCTACGCTCCAGGCCCAACTGGGGGAATGGAAGGAACTGCACCATATCATGCACGAGGTGCTTGCTGCCTTCTCCCCTTTCTACGCCAATCTGCGCGCCCTCAACCACGCGGGAGCGGGGCCAACGAATGGGCGCGCACTGCTGCGAGGTTGGCGGCCTTGCCAAACCGAGATGGACCGGCTGCTGGATTTTGAGAGCAGCGTGGAGTACATCCGGCTCTCCCTCCGTCGCGGGGGAACCGCAGCCTCCCGGCCGGACTGGGGCGTGCGTATCGCCTCGTTGCGGCGCGAGGTGGAGGATAGGCTGAGGGAGGAAAGGTGGAATACCGAGGGGTTGATTGACCTCGCCGACGAATTCAATCAAGCCTGCGATTGCTACCTTAGCCTCGCCGACCGGGAGTTACGTCGGGTCGTTGAAAAAGTGCAGCGGCTGTACACAAGTTTGTTAGGAGGTCTACTATGAGTGACCTTTTCGACGCCTTACAGGAGCGGTATCAGATGCTGGTCGCCCGCAAAGAGAAGGGCGAAACGGAGGAATCATTTCTGGAGGACGTGAGAGCCTTCATCACCGACGCGCAGCAGGCTGGAGCGACGGTCGCCGACCTGAACGAGCGCAGCCAACTGCGGGCCTGGATGCGCTTCCTCGCCAACGCCCTGTACGACACCACGGGCGTTTATCCCGACGTCATGCTGCAGCCGTTAGCCCATGGGCAATTGGTTGGCCTCCAGCCGGAGCGCCGGGAGAAGCCATCCCCCTCATTCCCTCTCGCCTGGGTACTCGTCGGTGGAGCGGCAGTGATCGTCATCGCGGTGGGCCTGGTCGCCATTGGGTGGATGTCCTACCCCAACGACGGCGCGGCGCCTACGCCGATGTCCACATCCACACCCACACCCATACCCACACCCGCGCCTTTCGTGAGTCAGATTGCGATGGGGACAGAGTTAGACACCGGGGGCGCGCTGAGGGTGGCCGCCGACACCTTCTGCCTGGGTACCTCTGAAGTTGTCGCCGAGTTCACACTGGAGGGCATCGAGCCTGAGACAGTGTGGCACTGGGAGGTGCAGCGCGAGGGCGAAATCGTGGGCGCTCAGCCTGCGGCCCCGTGGGGAAAGGAGGCGCAGCACGCCACCATCCACGCCCTGACCGGCGGCCTGGAGGGCGTGGAACCGGGCCAGTATGAGTTGCTGGTCTATGTTGGCGAGCAAGTGGCGGGGGTGCACTCGTTTCAGGTGCTGGACAAAGCCCCGTGCGTTTTCAACCTGCGAGTGACAGACGTGCCTGATCCGGCCGGGCAGGCGTCAGATGGACCAGATGAAAACAAGTTTGAGGCCGGCGTGCGGGTGATCTATCTGGGTTACGAGTACGAGGGGTTGTGTCCAGGGCTGGACGTATCACATGCTCTCTACCACGAGGGAGCGCCGGTCCAGGAGAGCGTGGAACCGTGGAGCGATGCCCCCCAGGGACAGGCGCAAGTCAGTTTCCAGGCCCCAGGCGACCTGCCGTTCCCCTCCGGCGACTACGAGGTCACGGTGGCCGTAGCGGGCGAGGAGCAGGAGCGTGTGGGACTCACGATTGGGGAGGTGATGGGAGAAGTGTCTCCTGCCTTTGGCGACATCGCTATCGCTCTGGGCGTGCAACCCGACGGCACGCCGATCCTCACCGCGCAAGATGACCGCTTCGATTGGAGCACCAAAGTGGTCTACGCTATCTTTGACTACGTGGGGATGAGCGATGGGTTGAGATGGGCGGCGGTGTGGACGCGTAACGACCAGGAGGTGGCGCGGGAGGAGCACTTCTGGGACGTGGAGACCGATGGGATGGAGGGCACGCGCTGGGTAGCCTACCACGACGAGAGCGGACGGACGCTCACCGGCGGAAACTACAGTGTGACGCTCTACATCAAGAACGTCGCGCAGCGCACGGCCGAGTTCAACATCCGTTATTATGTGCCACAGTAATTAAGGAGGGGGCGATGGCCAAGCGGCGTACAGGCGACACCTTTGAGACCCACATCGGGTCGGTGAGCGGGCCGGTGCACACTGGCAAGGGCGACATCGTCATCGAGCATTGGGATGCGCGAGGGGTGACGACGGCGGACCTGGAGGCGCTGCGCTCTCTGTTCGGCGACCTGCGCGCGCGTGTGGCTGCCGAGGCTCCGCCCGAGTTGGCGGACGAGGCTCAAGCGCGGGTGGACGCGCTGGAGGAGGCGACCACTGCCGAGGAGTCCGATCTGAGCGCGATGGAGCGGATGCGGGATTGGTTCGTCGAGTATTTGCCCTCCATCGCCGGCAGCGTGACCTCGCTGCTTGTCAGTCCCATCCTGGGCAAGGTGGTCGAGGCGGCTGGCGACCTGGCGGCCGGCGAACTCCGGCGACGGTTCGGGCAGCAGGGGGAGAACAGGACTTGATAGGAGTTGTGCAATGAACAATGAACAAACTGCCGACGATGCCTGGCGCGAAGTCGGCAGGCAATTCCAGGCACTGGGCGATAGCCTGGTCACGGCTTTCCGCACCGCCTGGGAAAGCAAGGAGAATCGCCAACATTTGCAAGATATGCGAGACGGCTTGGAAGCGATGATTGACAAAGTCGACCAGGCGATCAAAGAAGCCAGCGCTTCACCCGAGGCGCAGAACGTGCGCAGGGAGGTGGAAAAGGCCGCTGAGTCGACCCGCGTGGCGGGCGAACAGGCCCTGCAAGAAGCGCGGCCCCACCTACTCTCTGCCCTGCGCCAGGTCAACGCCGAGCTGCAGAAGGTGATCAGTCGCTTGGAACAGAAAGCATCCGACGACCCAGACGCCGAGTAAGCAAGCCCTCCCGGCGCTAAAGCACCGGGCTAAGAGAACAAAGCTCTTCTAAACTGAGAGCGACAGGAAGGGGAGGAAAGAATGCACAACAAGTGGCAAATTTTCATCGGCATCCTGATCATCCTTGTCGGGCTGATGTTCTTGATCGGCGCTGTATTCGACATAGACGTCGGGGCTTTCTGCTTGCCGCTGGGGTTGATCGCGTCAGGCGTATTGCTGCTGCTTCGTCCGCAACTGGTCGGCCCCGACACGGAGTTCCGGCTGAAGCTGTTGGGCGACGTCCACCGCTACGGGGCCTGGGAGGTCGCTGACGAGGAGATCTGGATCGGCGTGGGAGACGTGAGGCTGGATATGACCAGCGCAGACATACCCGTGGGCGAGACAAGGTTTCGTGTCTTCGGCTTTGTGGGCGACGTGAAAGTGCTCGTACCGGAGGGCGTGGGCGTAGCGGTGTCTTCTATGTCGTTCGTCATGGATGCCAGGGTATTGGGCCAGAGACGTGACGGTTTTCTTACTCCCCTTCACTTCGCCAGTGACAACTATGAGACGGCCGAGCGCAAGGTTCAGTTGGAAACGAACTTCTTTGTAGGGAACCTCAGAGTCAAACGGGTATGAACGAGTTCTTGAATTGACACTGTCTCACACCCCACTACTGGGCACCCGCGAGGGGTGCCCCTACGCTTCACGTTTCACGCCTGGCGCGTGGCGATGAAGACGCCGGTGGTCTTGGTAACCCGGTATTCCCCCTGGCCGGCTATCCTGGAGCGGATCTGGCGCTCGATCTGTTCGATCATCGTCTCCCAGGCCAGACCATCCGGCAATTGGGGGCCATAGACATGGCGCAGGCTGTTGATGTAGGCCACAGGAGGGGCAGCCTCAGGAAAGACCAGCGCGCTCTCAAGGGTATCCTGCTCCACGTTGGGGAAGAATGGCTTGAGGAAAGCCCAGCCGTTTTCCAGCGTAAAGCGCACCCGCGCCAGCGAAGAGGGCATCACTATCGGACAGCCCAGGGCGTGACAGGCCTCTGTCATCTCAGCGATAAAAGTCTGCATCGAACCCCGCGCGTTGGTTGCCGCCACAAAATAGCCGCCCGGTCGCAGTACCCGATGAACCTCCGCCACTGCTCCCTCGATCTGCGGGACGTGGTAGAGCATGTGGTTCGCCAACACCACGTCGCAACAGCCATCGGACAGCGAGAGTCGCATCCCGTCACCGGTGAGGAGGGTGACGCACGCCGGCAGCGATTTAGAGGCCACGTCGCGCAACATCCCCCAGGAAAGGTCATCGGCCAACAGGTGCCCTCCTCGGATCAATCGCTGGCAGACTGGCTCGATGTAGGCTCCTGACCCGCAACCGATGTCCAGTACCCTCTCATCGCCGCGCCAGGGGACGTGATCCAATACCCAGGCCGTGAAGTCTACGTCCGGCCGGGTGTACAATTTGTGGGTCCGAATGCGAACGGCCAGCGGTCCTTCCGTCGCGTACATCGGCGAACTCAGACGTGCCTTTTCTGTGACTACTTCTTCCATTTTACGCATCACATATTACTTCAGGTACCGGTACACGTCCACCCGCGTGAAGTATGCTTCGTCTACCCGTTGCGCGTTGACCTCCAGCCATGCCCGCACCAGGTCGCGCTCATCCCACATTGTCGTCTCGGTAGCGACCAGCCAGACCGCGCTATATCTCGCCGTCATCTCCCGCATGTGCCAGGCAGCCTCCTGTTCGCTCATCAGATATGAGCCGTCCGGGATGCGGTGGTTGGTGTAGAGCCCCTCAGCCCAGGGGTACTCTTCCTTGGGAAAGTAGTAATCGAAGGTGTACCTGCTATGGGGGATCTGGAATATGATCAGTTCACCAGATGAGCGATGATCGGCTACGTAGGCGGCGGCAGCGCGAAAGTCGGACTTTATCGGGACGGTGGCCTGTTGCCGCAGGTTGACGCTGTTAAAGACGAGGATGATGCCCACCAGGAGCACCACCGCCCAACGGCCCCAGTCGCCAAAGCGCCGTAGGGACGCCAGCCCCAGGGCAACCAGCATGTAGAAGGCTGGTGCAGTCCAGATGAGGTAGCGATCGGTGAAGAGCGGCTGCCGCCGCGAGATGAGCCACACGGCCAGCAGCGGTGTCACGAGCCAGCATACCAATGCGAAGCGATCTCCCAGCCCCCTCACCCTCGCGAAGGTTGCTAATTGCATCGCTGATGGGTTAATTTTCGGTGGGTGAAGATGCTCCTGGCCCGGAGTCTGCTGCTGGACCTCCGCAAGGGTTCTCCCCAGGGGACTCACCAGTCCCCACACAGCCAGCGCACCCATGAGCACTGTGCCCCAGGGATAGCCCCGGCTGACAATACCTAGACTCCATCCGTTGAGCAGGATCTCCCCCATCTCGTCCAGCATATAGGGATAAAAGCCAGTCTCGCGGACCTGGAGCATCAGGGGCGCCTGCCAGATGATCAACGGCAGGTAGGGCAAGGTAAGACAGGCCAGGCTGACCAGCGCGCCGACCCACTGCCTGTGTGCCTGAGGCCACCAGGCGAGGTAGAGCAGCACCTGCACGGGTATCAGCAGGGCGGCCAGGATGTGGGAGTAGAAGGCCAGACTGGTGGCGACGATCTGCACCGCCCACCAATGCCAGCCTTCCCTTTCGATGGCGCGACGCAGCCCGTAAATCGCCACCAGGGCCAGGGCTGGCACCAGTGTGTACATTTTCACCTCCTGGCCATACCAGGTCAGGTAAGGAGAGGCGGCAACCAGCAGCGCGGCGAGGAGGCCTGTCTGACGGCTAAACAGGCGGCGACCCAGCACGTAGACCAGTGGTACGCAGAGGACACCGAGGGCGAGCGAGAAAAAGCGCATGGCATACGCGCTCGTGCCAGTGACCATAACCCAGCCACGCAGCAGGAAAAAATAGAGTGGGCCGTTTTGCCGGATCATCCCACCAAGTATCTGTGCTGGACGGAGCGATCCCTTCTCCTCGGATGATTCGCCCGAAGTCAGCGGCAGAGGCGGGCAGGCGCAGGGAGTGCTCAGGTCTCCTACCGCTTCCGGAGCCAGTGCTTGGGCAATCAGGTGGGAGGATTCGAAAGCATAACAGAGGGCATCCACCTCGTCCCGCCAGAGCGACTGGGCGTCAAGGGATACGGATCGCACAGTGAAGGCGATCAGAACCAACAAGCTGATGGCGGCCAGGTAACAGGAGCGTGGATGGGTCATCAAACAGCGCGGTGATGCCAATGTAAGATGAAGACGATGCCCAGGGCCAGCACGATGCCCATTACCACCCACAATAAGACTGCGCCACCGCCGGTCCAGGAGATGGGAGGGGCTGATGCGGTAGTCGAAGGAGTCGGAAGCAGCAATATCCCTGAGGTCACAGGGGTAGGCAGGGGCGAGTGATGGCTGCTGGGCAGTGTGCTGTGTAGCCCCAGCACCGCCGCAGCGATGATTACTATGGTCAGCGCTAACGCGAACCACAGACGGAGACGACGCAACTGGGCCATAGTTCAATTATAACGCAACTGCCCTTGCCGCGCCAATCTGCGATTGGGTTTCATGCTTGACTTCGTCCCATTGTCGCTATATAATCTTTGCTGCCGTGCGGGTAACTACTCAGGCTGATGGGCGAAGGTCTACTCAGGCTGATGGGCGAAGGTCT
>CAYPOY010000178.1:0-10349 GCA_964412395.1 uncultured Anaerolineales bacterium
GCAGCGGATGGTCTTCGACGCGCTCCTCGCTCACCGGGCGGAAGGTGTCCAGGCCGATGTGCAGGGTGACGAAGGCGGATCGAACCCCCATCTCCTGTAGCTGGCGCAGCAGTTCGGGCGTGAAATGGAGGCCGGCGGTGGGTGCTGCCGCCGAGCCGGGCGTGTGCGCGTAGATCGTCTGGTAGCGTTCGGCATCCGCCAGTGAAGTGTGGATGTAGGGCGGCAGCGGCGTGACACCCACCAGATTTGCCAGCGGCAGCACCGGTCGGCCAAAGGCAAGAACACGCATCCCGCGCTCTCCCTCCCCAACCACTTTGGCCTCCGCGCCGATGGGTCTGCCATCAGGGCCATCGAGCAGCACCAGGCGCGTCCCTACCTGGATACGTCTGCCCCTGACCAGCGTCTCCCACGTGCCTCCGGCACGCTGCCGCAGCAGCAGAATCTCTACTTTCCCACCGGTTGGTTTACGGGCGAAGAGCCGGGCTGGAATGACCCGACTCTCGTTGTGCACCAGCAGGTCGTATGGGCACAGGAATTCCGGCAGGTCGTAGAAATGCCGGTGAACGACCTCACCGGTGTGCCGGTACACCACCATCAAGCGAGAAGCGTCCCTCGGTTCAATGGGGGTCTGGGCGATCAGTTCAGACGGAAGTTCGTAGTCGAACTCGGCGGTCTTCACTCGCTCTCTTCCACCACCTCCTCTGAGGTTTCTACAGTCTCCTCCGGCGCTTCCTCCAAGGTTTCCGCCGGCGTTTCCTCTAAGATCTTCGTGGTATACACGGTTTCCTCTGGCATTTCCCCTGAGATCTCCCTGGTCCCCGCGATCCCCTTCGTCATCTCCTCATCGCCAGTACCTGATACTGCCTGCCAGATAGCGACGATGAGGCAGACGATGGCAGCCACGTCGAAGATACTGCAACAGCAGCCAACACCGGCGTTAACAATCTGGAATTGGCTCATTCCACCCCGCCTGACTAGCAGTCCAATCAGTGGGTCTCTGCCAAGGTTGGCGAGATCCACAATAAGCAGCACTCCAAAGCCAATCAAGGCAAGGATGGACGGTGCGCCACGATGGTGAACCAGCAGGATGATCGCCACAACGATGCCTGCCAGATGAACCAACAGAATTGGTACTGCAGGCAGGGTCGTGACATACCAGGGTTGTTGAAACATTTCTTTACCTCCTGACTAACGAGTGTTATGATTATATGACGGGCGACAAGCGATGTCAAATATTCTACGCCGAGACGCGTTCCAACCTCCTTGCCCTTCTGCCCTGTTTCGGAGTATAATACAACATGGGAGAACGACCAATGACCAATGAACAAGCGAACAAGGAGAAATTGCGCCAACTCCCCAGCGTGGACCGGCTGCTCGGGGAGGCAGCCGTGCAGGAGTTGGTCGCCGCGTATGGGCATCGCCAGACAGTGGACGCACTGCGCGAGACGCTCGATGCAGTACGCGACGAGGTGCGAGACGGGGCGGACGTGCCGGACATCGCAGCGATGGTGGCGCGGGCAGGCACCTTCCTGCGGGAGCACCTGGCTCCGACGTTGCGCCCGGTCATCAACGCCACCGGCGTCATCATCCACACCAACCTGGGGCGAGCCCCCCTCTCGGCCGCCGCACGGGCGGCGATGGAGGCGGTCAGCCGGGGCTACTCCACATTGGAATACGACCTGCAGGCAGGGCATCGCGGCCACCGCACGGTGCACGCCGAGCATTTGCTGTGTGAACTGACCGGGGCCGAGGCCGCGCTGGTGGTCAACAACAACGCCGGAGCAGTACTCCTGGCCCTGACCGGACTGGCACAGGGCCAGGGCGTGATCATCTCGCGGGGGCAACTGGTGGAGATCGGCGGCGGCTTCCGCATCCCCGAGGTGATGGCACAGAGTGGGGCGTGGCTGATCGAGGTCGGCACGACCAACCGCACTCACCTGCACGACTACGCGGCGGCGATGGAGGCGCACGGGGACGTGGCGTTGATCCTGCGGGCGCACCACTCCAATTTCCGCGTCGTGGGCTTCACCACCGAGCCATCCTTGCCCGAACTGGTCACGCTGGACATAGAGCACGGCCTGCCGGTGATGGACGACCTGGGAAGCGGTGCACTACTCGACACGGCCTGGTTCGGCCTGATGCACGAGCCAATGGTGCAGGAAAGCGTCGCGGCGGGTGCGGCGGTGGTCTGTTTCAGCGGCGACAAACTGCTGGGTGGCCCACAGGCCGGGATCATCGTCGGGCAGGCGGAGTACGTGGAACCGCTCAAGCGCCACCCGCTGGCCCGCGCGCTGCGAGCCGACAAACTCTGCCTGGCCGGATTGCAGGCGACGTTGCTGCACTATCTGAAGGACGAAGCCACCGAGCAGGTCCCGGTCTGGCGGATGATCGCCACAACTCTGACGGAAATCGAGCGACGGGCGCGACGTTGGCGGCGGGTGCTGCGGCAGGCCAGCGTCTCGGCCGAGATCATGGAAGGATGCTCTACAGTGGGCGGGGGCAGTCTGCCCGGTGAGACGCTGCCGACGAAACTGGTCGCGCTGGGCGTGGTGCACCCCGACCGGCTGGCGGCCGCATTGCGGGCCACCGACCCACCGGTCATCGCCCGTATCGAGGAGGACCGGCTGGTGCTGGATCCGCGCACGGTTTTACCGGAGGAGGAGCGGGAACTGTTGAGAGTGGTCGCGGAGGTAGCTATATGATCGTCCAGCACATCCAGAAGACAATGAGAAGGCCATTACGAGATCACTGACGACGAGGAGCCGTATTACGGCGAGATACCCGTATGTAAGGGAGTATGGGCAACCGGCAAGACGCTGGAGGAATGTCGCCGGAACCTGGAGGAAGTGATCGAGGGCTGGATCGTCTAGCGTTTGCAGCGCGGGCTCGTGCTTCCGCCGATTTCGGTTGTTCAGGGAGGGATCAAATGACACAACCTGTGACATTGCCGCGTGAACTGGCACGCTCGCTGCGAGTAGGTCAATTGCTGCGGGTGGAGAGAGTTGGAGACAGTGTCTGCCTGACCCCGGTGCAGGAAGCAGCCAGGTACATTGAACCGGAGGTTTACGTGGGGACGAACTGGGACGGCTTGAGCCTGGAAGTCCCTCCTGCTCGTATCCATGATTTCCTGCTGCTGTTGGGCAAGATACTGCAGCCCTGCACAATCCGACTCTACTTCCGGCATAATGGGGAGGACAAGGAGTTGGGCGTTTCCCTGGAGCAGTACGCTGACGCGCTGGCTGAGGTCGGCCTGGCCGCTACTGATCGTCACTTTATGGCCGAATACGATGGACACACCCTGTACGCTGGTGGCAAGGGCTGCTTTTCCCTTCAGACTACGCTGGCACCAGACCAACTGCGTAGATTGGGCCAGGCAGTGCTTGACGTGCTGGGAGTGGATCACTACATCGAGCGCGATGAGTTCCAGGTTGCCCTCATAGATGGCAAGTTGGAGGTCTACCGATGAAGAAGTTCGTCAAGGATGTCATCGGTGACTTCCGTGTGTTGCTCGACCACAGTTACCGGCCCTATGACGTCAGTCCGCCCCACGTACTGAAGCGCATCGTCTTGCCCATGTGCGAAGACATTGCCGTAGTGCTGGAAGAGGGCACCCGCAACGATGCCTGGCAGGCACTGGAAGGATTTGCCGCCGAGTGCAGGAAGGCCGCGCTCAAGGCTCGGCGTGACAGTTGAAATTAGGAGGCTATCTATGAAACAAAACCTGGACCGCCTGATGGAGGAACGTGGGCTGGATGCGGCCCTCGTCGTGGGAGCCGTGCACGGCAACCCGGCGATGTACTACATGACCAACGGCGCGGGACTCACGCGAGGGTGGGTGCTCAAGAAACGGGGCGAAGAGCCTATACTTCTGTGCTCGCCGATGGAACGGGAGGAGGCTGCCGCCAGCGGCCTTGCCATCGTGAACATGGGCAAGTACGACTTCGTGAGCATCATCCGTGAGCTGAGCGATCAACTGGCCGCAGCCGTCGAATTGCACCGCCGGGTGTTTGCCGACCTGGGGGTGAGCGGCAGGGTGGGCTTCTACGGACTGGCCGATCGTGGCCGCGCCTGGGTACTGCTCAACGCGCTGAACACGCAATTGGAGGGCATCGAGATCCACGGCGACTTCGACGTGACACTGATTGATGCCGCCCGCGCTACCAAGGACCCCGCCGAGGCCGAGCGCATCCGGGAGGTGGGTCGGCGTACCTGTGCGATTGTGGCCCGCACCGTCGAGTTTCTGAAGTCGCACCAGGTGAAGGACAAGATACTGGCACAGGCCGATGGCACCCCGCTGACCATCGGGCGGGTGCACGAGGAGATCAACCGCCTTCTGGCCGAGCAGCGATTGGAGGACCCCGAAGGCTTCATCTTCTCCATCGGGCGCGACGCCGGCATCCCTCACAGCAAGGGCCGCCCCCAGGACGTGGTTGCACTGGGCCAGACCATCGTCTTCGACATCTTCCCGCGCGAGGCTGGCGGTGGCTACTTCTTCGACATGACCCGCACCTTCTGCCTGGGCTACGCACCGCCGGAGGTCGAGAAAGCCTATCAGGACGTGTATGAATGTCAGCAGAGAATCATCGAGGCCTACGAGGTAGGGGCTGAGGCGCGGTGCTACCAGCAGATGACCTGCGAGTTCTTCGAGAGCTGGGGTCACCCTACCGTCGCCAGCGACAGCAAGACCGAGGTCGGCTATGTGCACACAGTGGGCCACGGGCTAGGGCTGGCGATACACGAGGAGCCGCGCTTCAGCGACGTGCCTACCAACAGCGATGTGCTCAAGCCCGGTCACGTCTTCACCTGTGAGCCGGGGCTGTACTACCCCGACCAGGGCTTTGGCATGCGCATTGAGGACGTGCTCTGGATTGATCCCGACGGCGCCGTCTGTAATTTGACCGATTTCCCGAAAGAGTTGGTGATTGAGGTGTAACGTTTGCAAATGGCAACTGTCGAATGGGGATGAAAAGATGAGAGAGATAGTGACGAGGGCAGCATACCTGACGATGTCTGAGCGGGAACGCCAGGCTGAGGGTGCCCTGGCCGAGGAAGAACTGTGGGCACAACCTGACCCAGCCGAAGCCTTTCCAGAGGAGGCTGAGTGGCCGTGGCGGGAATGAAACGAGGCGACATGTTTGAAGTGCAACTCACTCCTGCTGGGTGGTCAGATACGAACGGTGGCCAAAGAACGCCTACTGCGGAAACTGTCGGCTCTGCGAAGCGAACGAATGCCCGACGTTGAAACAGCTCTAAAGCTCTACCTGAGCCTGATGGAGTGAGCAATGGCTGAGACCCGTATCCTCGCTATCGAAACCTCCTGTGACGAGACCGCCGCCGCCGTGGTCGAGGACGGGCGGCGTATTCTCTCCAACGTCATCGCCTCACAGATCGAACTGCACGCCCGCTACGGCGGCATCTTCCCTGAGGTTGCCTCCCGCGCTCACATTGAGGCCATCGTGCCCGTGATCGAACAGGCGATGCGGGAGGCCCACCTCGGATTCGATGACCTGGACGCCGTGGCCGTGACCTACGGGCCGGGGTTAGCGGGCTCGCTCTTGGTGGGGGTCAACGCGGCCAAGGGGCTTGCGCTGGGACGCGGACTACCGCTGGTGGGGGTCAACCACCTGGAAGCACATATCTATGCCCACTGGTTAGAGGTGGAAAGCGAGGGCGCGGCGACTTCGCCGCAGACGGAGAGCAGTGGGGGCCTGGAGTTCCCGCTGCTGGCGCTCATCGTCTCCGGTGGCCACACCGAACTGATCCTGATGCACGGCCACGGCCAATACGAGTACCTGGGCGGCACGCTCGACGACGCCGCGGGCGAGGCCTTCGACAAAGTGGGGCGGCTGCTGGGGCTCTCCTACCCCGGCGGGCCAGCGATCCAGGAAACGGCCCAGGGGGGCAACCCGCAAGCCTTCAAGTTCCCCCGCGCCTGGCTGGATGATAGTTACGATTTCAGTTTCAGCGGCCTCAAGACCGCCGTGTTGCGCGCGGCTCAGAAGTACAGCGATCCACCCCAGGGCCACCTGCTGGCCAATCTGGCGGCCAGTTTCCAGGCAGCGGTGGTAGACGTGCTATCGGCCAAGGCGACGCGGGCGGCGGAAGAGTTCGACGTGACAGCCGCGCTGCTCTGCGGGGGCGTCTCGGCCAACCAATCGCTGCGGACCACGACCGCCGAGCGGGCCGGGGTGCCGGTCTACTATCCGCCGCCGATTCTCTGCACCGACAACGCCGCGATGGTGGGTGCCTGTGCGCATCGGCACTTCGTCGCCGGCGAGCGAGCGGGCTGGGACCTGGACGTCGTGCCGGGGCTGCGGCTGGTGTGAGATCAATGAATCAATGAATCAATGAACCAATGAACAATGAACAAATCCGGCCACTGGCGCTGGGCGTCGTGTGGCGTGGCGACGATATTCTGGTCTTCGAGGGATACGACCACGTCAAAGGCGAGACTTTCTACCGGCCGCTGGGCGGCGGCATTGAGTTCGGAGAGCGCAGCCAGGAGGCGGTTCGGCGCGAATTCCGCGAGGAACTGGGCGTCGAACTCGTCGGCGTGCGTTACCTGGCCACCGTAGAGAACATCTTCATTTGCAACGGTCAGCGCGGCCACGAGATTGTCCTGCTCTACGAGGCAACCCTGGCCGACTCGTCCCTCTACGAACGAGAGATCTTTACGGTGCACGAGGAGGGCGAACTCCTGACGGCACGTTGGATGGAGTTGTGCGCGTTTCAGGCGGACGGCCCTCCGCTGTACCCGGATGGCCTGTTGGAACTACTGATGGATAAGGACATCAAGGACACAACACGATGAGACCACGTGACCTCCCGCGCAACTTTGCACTGACAACCCGCAACTTCCTGCGCTCCCTGCGCCGCAAGGGGCTCGATTGTGTCGTCTTGTCCATCCGCGGCTCCTACCCGGAATGGAAGCCCCGGCGTGACCCATTACCCTTCCCTTTCAATCGACTGCTGCCCTTCACCCCCGAGGTCAGCCTGGAGGACGTGCGGGCGATAATGGAGATGATCGGCGACGACCGGCGCGTCCAGGGCATGGTGCTGCGCTTCGACGCGCTCCAGGCCGGGCCGTCTACGCTCTACAGCCTGCACCGTATGCTGCTCGACCTGCGTACCAAGGGAAAGCGGCTGGTCGCCTGGCTGCCCACCGCCGGCACCTGGGACTATTACCTGGCCTCGGCCTGCGACGAGATCATCCTGCCCCCATCCGGCCGTCTCTTCGCGCTAGGCCTGCGGGCTGAACCGGTGTTCCTCAAGGATACTCTGGCGCTGGCGGGGGTGGAGGCCGACCTCGAGGCCATCGCCGAGTACAAGGTTTCGCCCGATACCTTCCGCCGCTCGACGATGAGCGAGCCGCACCGGGAGATGCTGAACACCATCCTCGACTCCTACTTCGACGAAATCGTCGCCACCGTCGCCGATGGACGCGGGCTCGACGCGGCGCGGGTGCGTGCACTGATTGACGCGATGCCGCTCACGGCCGCCGAGGCGGTCGAGACAGGACTGGCCGACGCGGTGCTCTACGAGGACGAGTTGGCCGCGCATTTCCCCGTCGCTGCGGGTGGAGAGAAGGGGAACGGCGAAAGCCCGGCCACGTTGTGCACTTGGCGGGAGGCCGCCCGCTGGCTCCGCAAGCCGGTCAAGTGGACCACGCGCACTTGTCTCGGCGTGGTGTCGCTGGAAGGGCTCATCGTGCCGGGCCGCAGCCACCGCGTCCCCGCGCCCATGCCTGTGCCGATTCCCTACGTCGAGGCGCAGGCTGGAGCAGAGACGATCGTGCAGGCGCTGCGCCGCGCCGAGGCCGATGATCACATCGCGGCGGTCATCTTCCACGTCGAAACGCCCGGCGGTTCGGCAATCGCCTCCGACCTGATCTGCCGCGAGGTACGCCGGCTGCGGGAGCGCAAACCGGTGGTCGTGCTGATGGGGGGACAGGCCACCTCGGGCGGCTACTGCGTCTCGGCGCTGGCCAACCGCATCATCGCTCGCCCAACCACGCTGACTGGATCCATCGGCATCTGGGGCGGCAAGTTTGTCTTCGCAGGCCTGTACGAAAAACTGGGGGTCGGTCGCGAGGCGGTGCAGCGAGGCGCGATGGCTGGTCTCTACTCCGAGATGACCCCTTTCAGCGATGAGGAGCGTGCCCGCGTGCGCCGTGACCTGGGCGAAGCCTACGCCCGTTTCAAGGCACACGTGGCCGAAGGGCGCGGGATGACGGAGGAACACGTGGAGGAGATCGCGCGCGGGCGGGTGTGGACCGGCGCTCAGGCACGCGAGATCGGGCTGGTGGATGAATTGGGCGACTTCGGGACGGCACTGGCGATGGCCAAAGAGTTAGCCGGCCTCGAGCCAGAGCGGGAGTACACGGTAGTGCAGGTGCCTCCGCCCCGGCACGAACTGCTCCCACTTCCCTTCCCCCTCGCAGGGGGAAGGGCCAGGGGTAGGGGTCTGGGACCGCTGCTTGACATACTGCAGAGCCTGGCTCGCGAGCGGGTGTGGGCACTGGCCCCGTGGATAGTACGGATGCGGGGATAGGCCAGAAACAAGAGGGGGTTGTCCGATGAGTGAAACAGTCCACCGTTGGAGCACTTCCACCAAGCGCACCGTCGTCCTGATCATCCTGGTACTGCTGGCGCTAGTGATCTACCGCTTTCGCGCCGTCATTTCGCCGCTGGTGATCGCGCTTCTGCTGGCTTTCATCCTCAACCCCATCGTTGACTTCCTTACTGACCATCTTCACCTTCCACGCGGGTTAACCACGACGCTCGTTTTCCTCGTCCTGATCCTGGCGGGGCTGGGAGTGATGGTCGCGCCTGTGACGGCAGTCCCCAGCATCCAGCGGGCCGTGCGTTCCGTGCAGATTGACGTTAACCGTATCATCGCCGACATCGGCGCCTTCTTTGAGCAGCCTGTGGAAATCCTGGGTTACCCCCTGGACCTGAGCGACGTGTACGAGGAACTGAGCGCGATGTTGACCCGCTTCGTGGGATCGGTCGCGCAGGGAACCCTCGACATCGCGTTCGGCATCGCCTCGGGAGCTTTCTGGTTGATTTTCATTCTGATGGCCGCCTTTTATATGGTCAAGGACGCCGACCGCATTATTGAGCAATTGGACGATCTGGCTCCCCCAGGCTACCGCGACGACATCGTGCGCTTGCGCCAGCAGATCACAGAGGCGTGGAACGCCTTCCTGCGTGGCCAGCTACTGCTGGGCCTGGCACTGGCAGTCATCACAACCGTGGCATGCCTGGCCGTCGGTCTCCCCTACGCGGGGGTGCTGGGGTTGCTCGCGGGAGTGATGGAGTTCGTGCCCAGCATTGGCCCATTCATAGCGGCGATACCAGCAGTACTGCTGGCCCTGTTCCAGGGTTCCAGTTTCCTGCTGTTAAGCAACTTCTGGTTCGCAGTGCTGGTCGCTGGGCTGTACATCGTGATCCAACAGATCGAGGGAAACCTGCTCCTGCCCCGTATCCTGGGCCGCAGCCTTAACCTGCATCCGCTGCTGGTACTGGTTGGCATCATCGTCGGCGGTAGTCTGGCCGGTATCCTGGGAATGTTGCTCGCCGCCCCGGTTCTTGCGACTTTGCGTATTATGAGCTACTATGTCTTCTGTCGCCTCTACGACCGCGACCCCTTCGCCGAGCCGGAGGAAGAAGTGATGCCACCCAAACCGAGGTTGCTCAAGCGAGCAGGCGAAGCGGCCCTGGACCTGCTGCAGGAGAAAATAGAACAGAAGACGGAACAGGATGTCGAGAGTTCGGGTTCAACCGGCGCGGGCGGCGGATAAGCCCGCCGTCGAGGCCATCTGCGCCCAGATTTGGGAGGGCAATGATTACATCCCCGATGTATGGGATAACTGGCTGGCCGATCCCCACGGCGAATTGGTCGTGGCCGAGTTGAGGGGCCAGGTCGTGGGATTCGCCAAACTCAGCCGCCTGACCGACAATGAATGGTGGCTAGAAGGACTACGAGTGGACGAGGCTCATCGGCGATGTGGAATCGGCGGGCGGTTACAAGCCCACCTGGTCGAAAAGGCATACCGGGTCGGGCGGGGCACGCTGCGCTTGGGGACTCACTCCCTCAACGAGCCAATCCACTGCATCGCTGCCCGCGACGGTTTCCGCCACGTAGCCACCTACCACCGCTACCGGGCCGATCCGCTCCCGGCTGCCGGCGCGCCCCCTCTACGCCAGTTGACCGAGGCGGACCTGCCAGCGGCATGGGCGCTGGTCAACGACTCCCCTCGCTACCAGGCCGCCGGTGGCCTGTACGAAGACTTTTGGGTCTCCTTGAATTGTTGGGAAACTTGACAAAAATGCACCTCCCAGGCAAAG
>CAYPOY010000179.1:0-10290 GCA_964412395.1 uncultured Anaerolineales bacterium
CAGCGCACCCATACCAGCAGTCGCCTTGCCCCTTGGTGCCGACGAAGATGACGGCTGCTTTGTCCCCGGCGGTGAGCCAGGCCCCGCCGGACCATTCGTCGGAATGGTGATAGTCGTTCATTGCGGGTGGGTTTTCCTCATAAGCATTGCCGTACAGGAGCAGGGGCGTAGCCGCGAGCACAGTTCCGGAGATAGGCGGGTTGCCCTCATTCCACGGGCCAATGGCGAACAGCGATGGCCCCTCTGCCCCCTGCCCACCGTCCCGAAAGCGGCCTGTCGCCAGGTATTGGCCCGGCGTGTAGGAATCGGCCCAGGCCTGGGGAGTAGCGAAGAGATAGTCGCCCGTGACGTAATTCCAGTAGTCGCCGATGCGCCAGACACCGGCCGGCTGCGGGTCGGATAGATTCAACTCGCACCAGCCGTGGGAAGAGTTGGTCGCACCTTCATCCAGGTGCGGTGCCCAGGCAAAGTACAGTTTGCCGGTGGTCTGCTCGCCCTGGGGAGGCAGGTAAGCCAGCCCCACGCGGGGCATTTCCATGTAACCGAATAGGCCACCACGAATGTCGCGGAAATCCTGCCGGGTTTCTGCCGTGTTGAGGTCGTTTACGTTTTTGCCCGGAGAGATAATCGGGATGGGAATGTTGATCTCAGAGACGTACTGGGTTTGGTCGTGGCCGATGCCGAAGATGGAGCCGGGGAAGCCGTCCGCCGGGCCATCGGGGTCGCCATCGGGGTAGTAGGTCAGGCCCGAAGCCCAGTTGCTCCATTCCCAACCGACGTTATCCGGCGTCCCGGGTGAATCCGGCAACCTGAACACGCCCAGGTATACTAAATCGGCCGGTTGAATGAGCGTGCCATCTGTTGGTGTGGACGGCGCGTAGTTTCTCAACACAACGGGCAAGTAGACGATGTTGGTGAACGTGCTGGGATCGTAGAGGGTAAACACGCCGCTGGTACTGCGGATAGTGGGGCTGGACACACTGGCGACCCGCACCTGCGCCGAGGTGGTCGGGGTGAGGGGCGTCGTCCAGGTGTAGACGCCCGTGTTGGCGACCGGCGAGGAGATGACGTGGGTCGTGCTGAAGCCATCAGTGGAATAGGCCAGGCTGACCTGGGTGATGGTGCCGGTGGAGGTCCAGCGGATCTCCTGCTCAGTGCCTACCGGCCAGTTCTCGCCGCCGTTGGGAGCGGTGAGGGTCAGCGAGGGGGCAACAGCGCCGGACGTCCAGCGGTTGTAGAAGACGTTGAGCAGGGGGACGAACTCGGCAGTGGCTTTCTGGTTGCCGGCGGCGGTGGGGTGGCTTCCGCCGCCGTTGCCGCCCCAGTAGGCCGCGTAATTGTTGCTCACGGTCTGGGTATGCTGCACAGTGTCCGTCAACCACCGGTGGTGGTTGCCATCGGCCCAGCCCAGGTCGTTCGTGTTGGGATCGTCGGTGCGGGTGGAGCCGCCGTTGGAAGTCAGGACGTTGTAGAAATCGAAGACGGCGACATTGCTGTGAGCGTAGCCGATCAACCAGTCGTTCACTAGCCAGTTATTGAAGGCACGGGCATTGGCTGCGTGTGCAGCGTCGGTCTCACTTTCCATCTGAGGGGGCGCAGTGATGACGACGAAGAGCCTGTCCTGGCGGGTGGCGAAGTAGGTCAACAGATCATTGTAGATGCCCTTGGCATTGGCGACGGTGTGGTACCCGGAGTCGGCGGCTTGCCCCCGCAGGGGATTAGGGTCGCCCGTCGGCGGGCTGGTCGGGCCTTCCAGGTAGGAGTTGGGGTAGCAGGACTTGAACATGATGATCTCGTTCTCGCCGCCGGGATCGGTGGACAAACGGGAGTACCAGGAATGTTGGCCGTATTCGGTGTAGAGGGCACTCAAGTAGGTGCTGCTGCCTGGGCCGCGAAACCAGGTCCACCAGTGGCCGATGTCGGTGTTGTCGCCGATGCTGTCCGGTCCCCAGCCGTAATTGGTGTCGCTGACAAAGTACTTGTTGTCGCGCAGGGCGATGCCGAGCCCACCGTCGTCGTCGGCCAGCCAGTTCTCGCCGCAGGAGTGGTGGATGAAGATGAGTTTGACGGGAGAGGCGGGCGGGCTGGGGTCGCCGGCCGTAGGAGCGAACCCTCCCGCAGGTTCCGAACCTGCGGGAGGGTCAGGAGAGTGTGTATGTGGGTGCGCGGCTGAGGCCAACAGCCCGGTGGGGCCGATGGTGAGGGTCAATATTGTTATCAGGTGAAGCAAACGTTTGACGTTCATCCTGTTTTCCTCCTTTACTACCCTCCCGCAGGTTCCGAACCTGCGGGAGAGTGCTGACTCGCCGACTCGCTCATTCGCTCACCCTCCAGACGTGCACAAGCGGCTTGTCTCCATCGGCCAGTAGCTCGAAGACGTACAGCAGCCCCCGTGTGCGGTCGAAACTGGCCGCGCCGAGGTGATACTTTTGTTGGGTGGATTCGACGTGGTATAGGTATTTGTCAATCTCCAGTGTGGCATAGGGCTGGGGTTCCCAGGTCTCCATCTCCTCTCCGGCCACGGCGGCCAGGTCTGCGGGATCGTAAAAGAGTATCTGCCCGACAAAGGTACTGGACCACCAACCCCTGTCGCAATCGGGGGGCCAGGGAGACTCATCGGTTCCGTCAGCGCACCCATACCAGCAGTCGCCTTGCCCCTTGGTGCCGACGAAGATGACGGCGGACCTGTCACCGGCGGTTAGCCAGGCCCCGCCGGCCCATTCGTCGGAATGATGATAGTCGTTCATCGTGGGCGGGTTTTCCTCGTAAGCGTCGCCGTACAGAAGCAGGGGCGTGGCCGAGAGCACGGTGCCAGATATGGGCGGGTTGCCCTCGTTCCACGGCCCGTAGGCGAACAGCGACGGCCCCTCTGCTCCTTGCCCGCCGTCCCGGAAGCGGCCCGTGGCCAGGTATTGGCCCGGCGTGTAGGAATCGGCCCAAGCCTGGGGAATAGCGAAGAGATAATCGCCCGTGACATAGTTCCAGTAGTCGCCGATGCGCCAGATACCGTCCGGTTGTGGGTCGGATAGATTCAACTCGCACCAGCCATGGGAGGGGTTGGTCGCACCTTCATCCAGGTGCGGTGTCCAGGCAAAGTACAGTTTGCCAGTGGTCTGCTCACCCTGGGGAGGCAGGTAGGCCAACCCCACCCGGGGCATTTCCATGTAACCGAATAGGCCACCACGGATGTCGTGGAAGTCTTGCAAGGTTTCTGCTGTATCCAGGTCGCTCACATCTTTGCCTGTAGAGTCGACCGGGACGGGGATGCTGATCTCGGAGACGTATTGCGTGTGGTCGTGGCCGACGCCGAAGATGGAGCCGGGGTAACCATCGGCCGGCCCATCGGGGTCGCCAGTGGGGTAGTAAGCCATAGCCGAAGCCTAGTTGCTCCATTCCCAACCTACGTTTTCCGGCGTCCCGGGTGAATCCGGCAGCCGGAACGCGCCCTGGTACACCAGATCGGCCGGCTGGATGAGTTCGCCATCGGTCAATGGAGGCGGTGCATAGTTTCTAAACACGAGGGGCAAGTAGACGGTGTTGGTGAGTGTGGGCGTACCATACTCGTCGGCGCCCACGTCCGGGGCGCTGCCGTGTGGGCGTGTGTCGCCGTCGAAGTCGTCGGTCACTTCGGGTAGCGTGGCCGCCTGGTCAATGGCGACCGTGGCCGAGGCCAGCAGATGGAGATCGCCGTTTGTCCCATCCACGAACAGGGATAGCGGTTGGCTCTCCAGGTTTGCTTCAAGATAGGATGTGCCGCCCCGGTCCGTCAGGTCGTGGCTGACCAGGTTGTTGATGATGTCCACATCGGTGTAATCAAAGCGCCACTCGATGGAGGAAAAAGGTGCCTGGGTCGAGGCGACGGTGTTGTGCAGGACTCGCGCGCCGCAGGCGTTCCACAGGCAGATGCCGCAGTCAAAGCCGTACTCGGAGGCAAACAACCCGCTGTCGTTGGCAAAGACAAAGTTGTTGCGGATGATGCCGCCATAGTGGTCCACGTACCCGCCGCCCGCGCCGGGGCACGGGTCGTCGGCATAGGTGCGGATGCCGCTGCCGCTGGTCGCCAGGCCAAAGCCGATGCCTCGGGCATTGTCCCGCAGTTCGTTGCGCTCGACCAGCGTATCGCGGCACGAGCGCCAGAGGTGGATGCCGTGCTCGGAAAGTCCGCTGTCACACCAAAAGCCCTCGATCAGGTTGTCGCGGATGACCCAGTCCTGGGCCTGGTGCGCGTCCACGCCGCCGGTGTAGCAGTCGTTGCGGATGTGGGGACGCCCGGCGTCGGTGAGTTCGATGTGGGAGCAAGCGATGACACCATCGTCGGGAAAGTAAAGGGCGTTCTCCCCGGTGTAAGGGTTGATCTTGATCGCTTGCTCGCCGGGGTCCACGATGTGGACATTGTAGATGAGCGTGCCGGTCGTATCTCCGCTCTCGGAAGACATCACGTGGATAGGGTGGTAGTACGCTTCTCGCAGCGTCAGATCGGCGATGGTGACGTTGGAGGCGACAATCTGGATAATCTCACCAGCGGTGGTATTGTAGTTGTCGTCCAGCACGACGTTCTCGCGATTCCCGCTGGCCGAGCGCAGTGTTACGTTGGGCACGGCGAATCGTAAGTAGACTCCGTCGAGGTTGTAGATACCATCGGTGAGCAGAATCGTGGTATTTGAGGTCGAGTTATTTACGGCATTCTGTAACTCGGTGACGGTAGAGACAGTGACGGTGGAACCGGTGGGCGGGTCTAGCGCCGGGCAGAGGTCGCCCCCACCCACCCCCCCCCTTCCTCCCCCCCCATTGGGGGGGAAAGAGGGGGGGACTGACGGGCGCCACGCTGCTTCGCCGGTGGGGGCCGGGACCAGAGCGCCCCACCCCACCCCACTCGACGTTACCACCAGCAGGGCCAACACAGAAACCAATCCAAAGAGATGTCGTGTTTTCATTCGATCAGCCTTCTTTGAGCACGTCAGGCCCACGTGGGAGCGTAGCGTGACACACCCCAGTCATTAGAGATTCCGCAACACCAGCGGCAAATAGACACGGTGTTCCACGGCTGCCCCGCACCAGTAGCCCAGGCAGCCCCCATAGTTCGTGCTGTCGGACGTGCCGATGGCGGACTGGCCGATGGTGAGGTTGACGGCGTAGTTGGTGGAACTGGCCGGGCCACCACCACCGCCAGTCGCCGGCGTGAACCAGTCCAGCCGGTAGTTCTCGGAGTCCATCGCCAGCGCAACTCCGGCTAGTAGCAGGCCACAGAGAAGAGCACCCGTGATCACGATTAACGTTCGTTTGGTCATCGTGATCCTCCTATTGCAGGGTGACCAGAACGTGGATGACGCCGGTACCCTCTTCCAACTCGCCCAACGCCTTGCCCAGGACAGTGCCCTGGGACGGGTTGGCGCCAGCGCGCATGGCGTGACTGGGTATGGACGCGGTGACCAGCAGGTCGCCTGGGTGGATGGCCCCATTTTCTGCAGACGCCTTCAGCGGGACGACGCCAACGATGGCCAGGGGCACTTTGCCCGTTAAATCGGTATCGTCGCCCGCACCACCTACGAAACCGGGCTGGGTGGAGTAGACGCCAGCCACGCTGGTCTGGTAGGGATCAGTGGAGCGAGTGAGTTGACCGTCCGGCCCAATGACGAGGACGTCGCCAGGCTCCAGGCCGTCCTGAGCAGGAAGCATGTCCGCAAAGTCGGCGCCCGTATCGTAGTAGCTGCCGTCAATGTAGACGTCCCCATCCCCTTGCACCTTGAACTTGACGTCAAAATCGTTTCGGAAACGGACGATATCGTCGTTGTCAGCCGCACTACTGTCGGCGACCAGAGCCAGCCCGCCATCGCTATGTTTGAAGAAACCACCAAAGCCATAACTGGAGCCACATTCGCCCATGACCCCGTGGCTCGTGCCCACCCCGTACACACCCCACGCGCCGCCCTGACCGTACACGCCGTAGCCGCCGGTGTCGCTTTGGCCATATACGCCGACGCCGCTGTCGGTGTTGTAGAAATACCCTCCATAACCATCCGGTGACTTTGACGCGCCCACCACACCGTAGTTGGTGCCCGAGGTCGCACTCGCATAAGCGCGAAGTCCCCGACCAGATGGATTTGTGGACTCAACGTGAAGCGCGGGATACCCTGTAGTACTGATGACCGCCCCCGGCCGCAGGCTCCAGGCGTAGGGAACGGCGTAGATCTCCTGGCGGGGTGTCATCTCCGCATCACTTCCTACCTTGACGCCCAGGTAGAGCTGTCGCCCGTCAATATCACCAGCGGTACAGAAATCCAGTGTGCCGTTGAACAGACCGTCGTCGACGGTCACATTGTCGAGATCCGTACACAGGGGCGTTCCTCCTGTGGAGACATCGTACAGGCTGAGGGTGATCTCGTAGGTGCCATTGAGGGGGTTGCCGCTGGCATTCGTCAGCCGCCCCTGTACCGGAACTACGTCATTCAGCTCCGTCGCCGGAGCCGCCACGCTCGTTGCTCCTTCCCCATCCTGCTCTGGCGGCTCTGGCCCCTGGGCCTGGGTCAGTCCCACGGCCAGGGCCAAGAGCAGCCCCAGGGCCAACACGCTTATGAGCATCCACTGTCTTTGTCTTTTCATCGTATACCTCCTGATACACTTGTGTATTTGTGTGCTTGTCTACTTGTGTACTTGCATCCTTCACGTTTCACTTTCCCGCACATCACCTCCTTTCGAGAATTGTTCATTGGCTCATTGTTCATTGATTTCCTTCCACGCCTGCACCACGTCCAGGTCCAGATCATCTTTGGGGACAAAAGCCTCGGCGCCCACCTCTTCCGCAGCCGTCTGGAAAACCTCGGCCTGGTCGCGATAGGCACTGACCAGGATCACGCGCAGGTTGGGCGCCAGTGCCTTGAGACAGACCGTGCCCTCCACTCCGTTGACGCCCGGCAGTCTCACGTCCACCACCGCCAGGTCGGGTTGCAGTGTCTGCACCTGCGCTTCGGCTTCAGGGATGTCCCCTGCCTCGCCGACGACGGTCAGCCCGGCGTAGGTCAGCAGTTGGCGCAGTTGGCGGCGAAAGGCGGGTTGGTCGTCTACGATCAGGACACGGGTCATTGTTCCCTCAGAACACGGATTGGCAGGATTTGCGGATCAGTATCAGTGTAGCATAAATCCGTCCGTGTGTCATCGGGGCGGGGTACTGTTTTTTGGGGGGAAGAGTCGGTACTGGGGTACTGGCCGAGTCAGCGAGTCAGCGAATCGGCAAGTCTATGTCAGACAATGCGCGGCGAGTCGCTCTGATCTGCTAATCCTACGAATCCGTGTCCTTGACCACGCGCACGGTCGTTCCCTGGCCGGGGGCCGATTCCACCGCCCACGTGCCGCCGATGAGTTCAACCCGCTCCTGCATCCCTGCCAGGCCAAAGTGACCCCGCGCAGCCAGGTCGTGGAGGGCGGCGGGCACGACAAAGCCCTGCCCATCGTCGTGGATGGTCAGGACGAGACGCGAGTCCTCCCAGGCCAGCCGGACGGTGACCTGCCGGGCCGCCGCGTGGCGGGCAACGTTTGCCAGCGCCTCCTGCACCACCCGGTAGAGGTTGACGGACACCTCCCCCGGCAGGGGACGCAGCGTCGCGTCGGGAGGCAGGTCAAGACGTACCTCTACGCCACTCTGGGCCGACCAGTCGCCGGCCAGGGCGCGGAGGGCAGCCCCCAGCCCCAGCGTGTCCAGCATCGGCGGGCGCAGTTCGACGCATACCTGTCGCAGGTCGCCCAGCAACTGCCGCACTTCAGCCCGCATGTCCTTCAGGGCCTCCGCCAGCGGTGAGTTCTCCTCATCCGCCAGGAGCAAGCCAAGTTGCATGTTCAAGCCCACCAGGGCCTGGATGGGCCTATCGTGCAGGTCGCGGGCCAGGCGTGCCCGTTCCTCCTCTCGGGAGCGGAGCAGTTGGCGCTGGATGGTGCGGATCTCGTCCAGTTGACGGCGCAGCGCCTCCACCAGGAGCACGTTGCCCAGGGCAACCTCGGCCTGGCAGGCCAGCGTCTTGAAGATGCGCTGGTCGGCGGCGGAAAACTCGTCCCCGTCGCGCCGCTCCCCCACGGTCCATAGACCGCGCATCTGGCCCTGAAAGGTGAGGGGCAGTGAGAGTGTGGGAGTGTGTGAGTGTGGGGGAGGGGGGGCTTGCTTTCCGATCCATAATCGGCCGGGGTGTAGTTGCATCAGTTCGGGTACCTGGCGGGTCAGCACGGCGGTCAATTGCTCCCGCTCGAGGGTGCGGGCGAGGGCAGCGCTGACTGTCTCTACCACGCCTGGGTAGTCGTACCAGCCGCCATAGAAGATATTATCTACCAACCGTTGCACTTGCGCTCGTGTTCGGTCAAAGGTCAACCCCACCAGCAATGTCAGACCAGCAGCGATCATCGTCTGGAGCAGCAAATCGCCGGGCAGGAAGCGGTAGAGCAACAGGAGTGGTCCCAGGAAGAGGGTGAAGATGCCCAGTGATAGGAGGACATAGACCATCGCCCGATTGAGCAGGCGGTCTATGCCAAACAGATTGTGGTGTGCGGTGGCGTAGAGATAACATAGCGGAACGAGGATCAGGAACAGGCTCACCAGCCATCCTGGTATCAGAGTAGGTATCCCGACGATGGAGGGCAGGAAGTAAGAGAGAAGGGGCGGGATCGCGGCCAGGAGGGTGCCAAAGAGGACGAGACGCAGGCGGCGGCGGCCGTCGGGGGTGGCCCGGCGCAGGTAGACGCAGACCAGGACAGCGATGGCGACGACGATCTCCAGAGCGGTGTAGAAGGCGCTCAATCGCCACCCCAGGACGGTGCGCGACAGTCCGCCAGCCGCAGCCACCAATGCCAGTCCGTAGAGCAGGCTCAGTCCCCGGCGACGCTGGCGAGGAGTACCTAACGACACCGGGAAGGTGAGGTGATAGTGCAGTAGAAGAGGGGCTACCAGGTGGAAACAGACGATGCTCAGTGAAACCATCCAGCGAGGGATAGGCCAGGGGGCGGGATGGGCCAGCGGAGGCAGCAGGGCAATGGCGATGGTCTGAGCCAGCAGGAAAAAGAGGCGTACCTCCTTCTGCCGGAAGCGCCGCAGGAGCAACAGTGTGCCGGCGCCCCAGAAGGTCAGGACGACGACGGCGGCGCTGATCAGGGGCAAGAGATTGACCCTCGCCAGTGGAACTACCGGCAACTCTAGTGTCAGGCGCCGGCCGTCCCGCTCGATTTCCATCGCACAGTTCCCCACCGGCGGGTCGCGCCACTCGGCAAAGGGGATACCATCCACAGTCAAAATGACGTCGCCTGGCAGCAGCCCGGCCCAGTCGGCAAAACTCCCAAAAGGGACCTCGTGGATCAGGCCCGTGTTTCCATCAAAGCTAAAGTCCAGCACTGGCGTGCGCCATTGAAAATAGATGTCGTATCCCACCAGTATCGGGACCGCCAGCGCCAGCAGGACAAGGGGCCAGTAGGGGCGCGGTGACCGCGCCCCTACCGAGCGACTTGGCTCAAGGCTCATCGTGCGCACCTCCTGCCGGTGAGACTTGCACCAACTCGTGGCGAATGGCATAGAGCATGGCCTCGGTGCGGGAGGCGACTTCTAGTTTACCATAGATGTTGCTGACGTGGTTCTGCACCGTCCGTTTGGTCACCACCAGCCGTTGGGCGATGGCCTCGTTGTCGAGACCCTGGGCCAGGAGGCGGAGCACTTCTACCTCGCGTGGGGTGAGGGGAATGGAAGCGCGAACTTGTTCGCGGAGTGAAGGGGCCTCTCCGACGGCGCGGCGCACGACCTGGCGCGCCACGGCCGGGCTGAGCCAACTTTCCCCCCGCGCCGCGGCCCGCACGGCGCTCACCAGCGTCTCCAGCGCCTCGTCCTTGAGGACGTAACCGGTGGCCCCGCTCTCCAGCAGTCCAAAGACGGTCTGGCTGTCGTCGTAGATAGTGAGAATGAGGATGGCCGTGGTTGTGCCCCGGTCGCGCAGCCGCCGGGCCACCTCCACGCCGTTCAGGTCGGGCAGGTTCACGTCGAGCACCAGCACGTCGGGGCGGTGTTGGGTCACCAGGCGCAGCGCGTCGGCGCCGCTGGCTCCCTCGGCCAGGACGGTGACGTCGGCCGCACCGTCCAGGACCATCCGCATACCGGCGCGGACGACGGGATGGTCGTCTACGATAACGACGGTGATCATTTACTCCATCTACCCCCCGTTCCTCTGCTTTCATTTTACACGGCTTAGCCAGAACCGGCAAGCGCGTCGCATCAAGGGTTTTCGAAGCAGAACAGGGGCGGAAAATCAACCCCAAAATTCACCCTCC
>CAYPOY010000180.1:0-10290 GCA_964412395.1 uncultured Anaerolineales bacterium
CATTCCCTCCTTGCAGGAACATCTTCTGCACGTGCGCCACATCCACGAGCGCGATGTCGCCGAAGGTTATGGCAACGTCTACCTGCCCTATGCCCTGGCAGAAAAGTACCCCAACGCCAGTCAAGAGTGGATATGGCAGTACGTGTTTCCTGCTGCTGGACGGTCACGGGATCCACGCACAGGGATTGTTCGCCGCCACCACGTGGGTACCAGCGGGTTGCAGAAGGCGATCAGGGAAGCTGCCCGCAAAGCGGGGATGCAAAAGCGCGTCACCCCGCACGTCTTCCGCCATAGCTTTGCCACGCACTTATTGGAAAGCGGCTACGACATCCGCACAGTCCAGGAGCTACTCGGCCACAAGGACGTCAAAACGACCATGATCTACACCCACGTGCTCAACCGTGGCCCCCTGGCCGTGCGCAGCCCGCTTGACCAGGCTCTGGCACGTGCAGCCCCCTCTGTCGAGATACAGACCACAAACCAGCGAATCTGAGGCTTGTCATCTAAGCCTGTGGCCCTTCTTCCTCGCCTACCGCCTTCTTCTGAAGCTCCTCCTGAAGACTGCTGCCCGGGCCGTTCGCGAATTGGTGGAAGAGCCGATGGTTGAAACCATCGGCTGATACGCAAAGTGCGTTAAAACGCACTAAAACGCGACTTTTTAACCCGTTCTACTTCGTAAATCCTCACCCCCTGTGCGTCGTAGGCCACCCGCAGCAGCCCCCGGGCGGCCATCTCGTCGAACTTGGCCAGGCCAGCCGGGTTGTAGTAGGCCCACTCGTACTCGCCCACGTAGACGTAGCGCACACCGTAAAGGGCCAGGATCTCCTGCGCCCGGGCGACGTCGGTCGTGTCGTAGCACTCGCGCACGTCGTCCCGCCGCCAGTCCACCATCGCGTCGGGCAGGACGGCGCGCTGCTGCACCTGGTGCCAGCGCCAGCCCACCACGGCCGGCAGGCCGGTGTAGATGGAGACCCGGTTACCCCACAGGTACTCCCTGTGGCCCAGCCCCTCCAGGATCACCGGCGAGCCTTGAACGTTATCCTGCATCCAGCGGATGGCGGCGTAGTCGCCAGCCAGCAGAATCTCCTCGCCGCCGCGTTCGGGAGCGCCGTCAAACACGATGGAGTGCTCCATGAAGGCCATCCCATCCAGCGTCAGGCCCGCCCGCGGCGACATGCGGTCAATCGCGCGGGCTCGGACGCCAAAGGGGAGAAACAGCGCGCCGCCGAAGACGAGCGCTCCCATTCCAATCCACCACAGTTTCCGCCACTCCGGCTGCCAGCGCCGTGTGCGCTCGCGTACCCAGGCCAGGCTGACCCCCGCCGCGACCGAGAGCAGTATCCACGCCTGCAGGTAGAACTTGAAGACGGTGTTCATGCGCCCGATGTCACCCTTGAGCACGACGATCTCGACGGCCAGGCAGAGCGCCATGCTGGCGCCGACTATCAGCCACAATAGGCGACGGCTGGCCGGCATCCCTGGCACAAGGATCAGGCAGGCGGCGAGCATCGCCACTGGCACGGTCACCAGCGCCACTTCGTAACCCAGGAAGAACAGTGCCAGAGCAATGAACAATGAGCCAATGAACAATGACCCAACGAACAATGAACAACGGCGTGTTGCGTGTTGCGTGTTGCGTACCCGCCGGTATACCTCGATCAGCAGGCGGGTCAGCAGTGGGAAGAGCAGGATACCGTGGATCCAGAGGGTAATTTCAAACGGCGTGCGCGAGCCGTGCCACATCTCAAGTGAGGCGTAGCCCGTCGCGTAGTGTTGAATGTAGGGCAGGTAAAGCAGCACCGTCAGGCCGACGAGCAGGGCGGCCCGCCAGGCGAATGTCCTCAGGCGAGTGGAGAGTGGAGGATGGAGAGTGGAGGGTGGAGGGTGGAGGGTGGAGAGTGGAGGGTGGAGGGTGAAGAGTGGAAGCGCCAGCCCTGCCAGGCCCAACGCCAGGTAGGTGGGGTAATCCCAGGTGTTGGTCGGGCGAAGCGCACCCAGAACCAGGCCGCCGATGAGGAGGCTGGACCAACGGGGACGTGGGTCACGCACCCAGTAGATCACCAGCGCCAGCGCCAGGAGCGTCAGCGGGAAGGCGATCATGTGGGCATGCAGGTCGCCGTAGAGGAAGGTGAAGGCCGGGAACTCGGTGATGGGGCCGACCTCCCCCGGCCAGGCAGGGATGATGCGGGTCGGGTTCCAGTACCAGGATTCGGGACGCAGCGGGAGCGTCGCGCCGTGGGCGATCACCTGCCACAGCCCACGGAACATGGCGACCGTCTCGGGGAAACCGGGGATCGTGCTGGGGAATAGCTCGCCGCCCAACTTGATGAGAGAGACGCGGATCAGCCGCACCACGCCCAGATTGCCCAGCACGATGGTGAAGACGAGCGCCATCACCCCGGCCAGCCGCGCGCCGCGCCGGTGCCCGCCGAAGAGGTTGTAGGCAACGGAGAAGGCCCCCACGCCGGTCAAGGCAAAGAGAAGCGGCACCGCCAGGTTGTAGGCGATCGCCGGCACCGTGCCCACCAACTTGATCAACGTGCCGACGATGACAAAGCCAAAGTAGTAGTAATTGATATAACTGCCGGAGAACCAGGGGTTGTAGGGTGGGAACCAGGTGGACTTGATCACCGCGTTGAGGTAGGCCAAGTCCATCGGCTTCTCGCCGCCGACGACCGGGTGCCACAGGTCAGGCTGCAGGAGCCGCACGCCGATCCACACCACGTACAGCAGCGCGAACAGCCCCTCGATCAGCAAGACGAGTCGCCAACGTCTGCGCAGGAAGCGGCGCAGTTCATCTCGCCTGAACCACCCCACCCCACCGCCGGCCAGCCCCAGCAGCAGCACCATCAACAGGATCGTCCCGCGCGTGTTCGGCAGGAGATGCAGGCTGGCCACCAGCCAGGTCAGATAGGCCAGCAACAGCAACCCCAGCACCCGCGCCAGCCCGTAACCCCGGTCGTGCAGGCGGGGGAGCGCGACGAACAGGAGCGGGAAAGCCAGCCAGCCCAGCCCGGCCACGACGGCCCACCAGGCGACCGCCGCCAGGCCCGGGTAGCGGTTGAGCAGACTATCACGGTCAAACATCTCCGACCAGGTGCCGCCGGCCTGCTGCTCGACCCAGGTCTGCGGATCAAACTCCAGGAGGTCGGGGGCAGCGGTGGCCTGGACAGGCTTGAGGCCGTGCAGCGCCCGCTCCACGTCAATCCCGCCCAACACCTCCTCCACGCGTTGGTGAGAATAGGCGGACGTCTTGCGGAAGATGAGCACGCGGGGGTGATCGTAGACGCTGAAGGCCTCCTCAGCCAGGGGCAGGCGCACTTTGATCGGCTCGCGCTGGTGCACGTAGCCCGCCTCCATCAGCGGGTAGGGGCACTCCTGATCGGGGAACTGGAAGGGACCCAGCGCCGGGCGGGAGGTGAAGTCGGCGACCAGCTCGAAGCCCAGCTCGCCGGCGAAGAGCGCCCGGTAGTAGGCAGTCGTCAGCGGGTAGCGGGCCGGCAGGCGGGAGATAGAGGCGTAGAGCCGGTTGCTGGCCAGGAAGATGTAATCCGCCTCGTCGAGCCAGTCAAACAACTGCGCCCGCTTCTCCGGCGTGTCCTCGTTGTAATTTTGCATCTCCAGCCCACGGTACATCCCGCCGAAGGGGTCGTGGCCGTCCACGCCTAGCGGCAGTCCCCAGTCCCAATGTTCGTTGGCCACCGTGGAGCCGGGCGGGACGTGATCGTAGATCCAGCGCGAAGCAGCCAGGCGCGTGTGGGGTCGCAGATAGATGGAGAATACTGCGCTGGCCCACAAGGCAGCACCGACAACGACGACTCCCGTAAGGCTGAACCCCACATAGCGCCACCGGCGAGAAGATGCACGGGTCAAGCGAACTAACAGGTAGGCGGCCAGGATGATGAAAATGGGGTACAGTGGAAGAGAGTAGCGCATAGCCTTGACCCAGCGGGTGGCCTGGTAAAAGAACACGAGGCTCCCCCAGACCCACAGAATCAAATGAGCACGCTTGCCCCGCAACAGCTCAAAACCCGCGACTGCCCAACCGGCCCAGGCGGCCAGGCCCAACGGCAGCCCCATGCCCCAGACAACCATGTTGACCCACGGGAACAGGATAGGCGCACGATTCGCCCACTGCCGGCCAGACGGTAGATCCACCTCACCGCCCTGCTCAGTGCGGATCTGGCCCAGCCGTCCGAACCACTCCGGACTGGGCCACACGCCAAAGAAGCCAGGCCCCTCAAAGGCGTAGGGCTGTGCGACACGGAAGGCGACCAGGGACAGCAAGCCGGCGAGAACAAGGCAGGGGAGGATGGAGAGGAGAGAGGAGAAAGGGGAGGGAGGAGGGAGAGTGTGTGGGGATGTGGGGGTGTGGGAGAGGGAATATGGGGATGTGGGGGTGTGGGAGGAGGTTGGAGATTCGGGGTTTGAGAGCCGTAGCCACCGCCATACTCCAGCCAGCACGACGAGGAGAGCCGCCAGGGCCGCGTCCACCTTGCAGGCCGCGGCCAGGCCGGTCGCCAGTCCCGCCAGCCCGAAACTGACCCAACTCCCCGACGACGCGACTGAGCTCGCCGAAGCCTGGCCCGCACGCACCGAAAAGTAAGCGGTCAGCGCGATGAAGAAGCAGGCCATACTGTCCACAGTGAAGAAGTGGGCCTGCTGGATAGAGAAGGCAGTCAGTGCTCCTAGCCCCGCGGCCAACAACCCCACGGCTTCACCGTACAGACGCCGCCCGATCAGGTAGATGAGAAACACAGTCCCCAGGTCGGCCAGCGCCGATAACATCCGCCCGACCTGCGCACTGCGACAACTGGTAAAAGTACCTGGGCTGCATTCGGCAGCCGCAGGCCCCACCAGCAGCGACGCCACGGCCGCGCTCAACCTGTCAGGGGATTCGCCACAGCCCAGGTCAAGCCACTCAGCCGCCAGGCGGGTCAGGAAAAGCGGCAGCGTACCGTAACTATACTGGTAACCACGATTGCGGCAGTTCAGAGGCGAATTGTGCGTGTCGAAGTAAAGAGAGAGACTGCCCGGCATCTGGATAGCCGAGGTGATCATCCGCATATGCCCCTCGTCAGGGTGAATCCACTTCCCCTCGTCCCAGTTCAAGCCTGTGAAGCGCAGGTAACCCCCCACCAGCAGAATAATGAACAATGAACAATGAACAATCAACGATGAATGCGAGTGCCTGGGTCCATTCTCTCTCAATGAAGCGTCCTCCGTATTGCGTATTGCGCAAGAGCCAACTGCTAACTACTGATTGCTAACGCCTGACTTCGTACAGCACGTACAACAGACGCCCATCGGCGCTGGAGCGAACGGGCGTATCCACGCCGCCCGGATACTGCGCGCGAACAGCCTCCAGTTCATCCAGGCGCTCCGGCAGGAAGACAAAACGCGCCCCTCGGCCCAGGTCAGGCTCCAGAGATTCTCCTCGCTCGGCCTCTTCCCCTGGCAGCGGTACGTCCATCCCCTCGACGCCTCGCGTCATAAACTGCAGCGTCCCGAAGCCCCAGTACATAAACGGCGGCGCGTGGAAGTACACGATGTAGTCATCGTCCCGCTGCGCCAGATAGCGCCCCAACTCGGTGGCGACCTCGGCAGTGGGATTCCCGTAGACCCGCGTGGGGGTATAAACGACGAAGTAACAGTGCAGGTTGAGAACGGCCACCGCGACGAGTAATGCGACAGCCACTCCGTCCCAGAAGCGCCGCCCACCGCCGAACACACGCAGGCCCAACGCCATCAGCCAGTTCAGCCCCAAGCCCACCAACACCGCCAGCGCCGGTGCGACAATACCCAGCCGCATACTGCTGGGCGGGTTCTCTGTCACCACCCAGCCCAGGATCAGGGCCAGCCAGAACCACAGCAGCAACAGGCCGTTGGCAGGCCAGCGGATGCGTGCCATCGCCCACAACAGGCCGACGATGAACAACACGCCGCTGATGAAATCGAGCAAGGGAATCGTAGGACGATACCAAAAGGTAGGGTCGAGTGTGTAGTTGAAAGCCGAGATGGACTTCCAGAACTGCTGGAGCACCAGGCTGGTCGCGCTGCGCCCGGTGATCTCCTGCTCCCGCTCCAGCCAGCCGGAGGCGAAGATGCTGACCTGCCGGGATCGGGCAACCAGCGCGTCGGGATGGCCGGCGTAGTAGAAAAGAAGGGGTGCAACGACCACCAGCGCAACCCCCAGCAAAATCAGCAGCAGTGGTCCATAGCGGGCCAGGAGACGATACTCCACCGCCACCCGCCAGGCCAGGTAGAATGCCACGACGAGGCCAATCAACCGCGCCCCGAAATAGCCGTACCAGCCCAGCCCTATCACCGCGCCCGCCAGCGCGAAGTGGATCCCCCGCCTCGATCGCAGCCCACGCACGAGCAACCACAACGCCAACGTGATGAAGAGACCATCAGCGATCTGGTTGGAGCCCAGACGACTGAAGTGGACGTGAAAGTGAGAGCAGGTTAGCGCTATCGCCGCCAGCCACGCCACCCGTCGCCCCCACAGTTCTCGCGCCAGCAGAAACGTGGTCAGTACCGTGAGCGTGCCAATCAGCGCCGAAAGCGCCCGCAGCCCCGCCACACCCTCCCCAAAGATCCGCATCACGAGCCCGTACGCCAGGAACGACATGGTGGGCACGCTGAACCAGCCGGTTGAGAAGGGATTGCCCAACGGCGGCCCCAGGAGTTCCAGCGCCGCCACACCCTGCGTGCCCTCGTCACCGCCCAGGTTGGCCGGGATGTGCTCCAGGTCAATGGCCCGCACGGCCAACGCCACCAGCAGCAATACCATCAGCCCCACCAGTTCAACCCGGTGACTACGGAGCCAATAGGTCAGGCGTGGCCACACCTCTTTGACCGAGAAGGATGGCACGAAGGCAAGCAGGAACCAAGCCACGCCGATCAGCCATAGCCAAAGGAGGTCGCTGAAGTCAGTCGTCTCGGGCCGCCATCGCGCCAGCCACCCGGCCAACAATACCAACCCCGCCCCACCGATCACGCCCAGCGCACGCAGCGCGCGCCTGGATCCCCACGACGGCAGTCGCCAGCCAAGCCGCCCGCGCTCCCGTTGCTCCATTCGCCTCAGGAGCAACCCAAACGAGAGTATAGCGGCACACCAGAAAAAGACGCCATCCCGCACGTACTCCCGCCGGTAGGCGAAATAGAACTGGCCCAGGAGCGCAAACCCCAGCCCAACGCCCAGCAGCAAGCTGGAGACCACACGTCTATGCTTCACAGCGCCCCTCCCACTATAGACGCGCTTTCCTTCCGGGCTACGAAAAAAAGGCATGCCCCGGCACTGTCGAGAGATAACGACTCCTGGTAGAGCGGTCGCACCAGTCGCTCAGTGAGCCACAGGTTGGTCCGCGATGGCCACAGCACCCAGCGTCCGGCCAGTTTCTTGCATACCAGCGAGGGCAATCCCAGGTAGTGCCCCCACTCCAGGGCCACCAGCGCCCGGCGGGAGAAGTAGGGCCACCAGCGGACCAACCGCAACCCCACCGCCTCCAACCGCCCCCCCCACACCTCGGCCCCGTCGCAGTGATAGTGGCGGGAGACGCGGTTGAAGAAGCGGCGGTAGGCCTCACCAGGCGAGTTGCGAATTGCGAATTGCGAATCGCGAAGAGGGCGCAGCCACAACCGGTCCAGCGCCCGCCCGATGGAAAGAAAGGGCAAGAAATTGGGACCGGGTACACAGAAGTAGAACCAGCCACCAGACTGCAACACCCGCGCCACCTCCACCAGCACCGGTTGCACCTGGGGGATGTGCTCCAGCACCGAGTTGCTCACGACAGTGGCGAAGGTGCCGTCGGGGTAAGGCATCTGCGCCCCCTCAGCCTGTGCCAGCAAACGGTAGACGCCGCGCTCGCGCGCCTCAGTCAGCGGTCCCCACCAGGGGTCAAAGCCCATCTCCAATGGCCCATTGAGGGCAAGCGAGGCGAAGTGGCCATCGCCACAGCCCAGGTCGAGCACGGGACGGGCGAGCGGCAGGTCAGCGTAGAAGTGAGCTTCCACCGCCCGCAGCAAGGCGCGAAAAGCGGGCAGGTCACGCAGGTGTCGCCAGAGCAGGTCATCCACGGGTACATCAGAGTTGTCGGAACAGCAATTGAGCTTCCTGCTCAAAGAAGTGCCGCACGTCGGGCCAGGAGACCGGCTTGAGCATCTCTGGCATCGGGTCGGCCTCGGCGTCTTCGAAGTACATCAGGCTCTTCAGGAGGTGAGTGAAATTGTACTCCACCCTTTCGTACTTCCGCTCTACAAGTGGAAGCATCTCTCGTAGAGTGAGAAAATCCCGACATATAAAGTACAGGTCAAGGAAGTCCCGCTTCTTGCCCCTGCTGGCGATGGCATCCAACTTCATTATCGCTAGATCCTCAAGTGCCACTATCCGCACTGCGCCAAACAGCACCGGTGGGGCCAGGAGACGGTAGGGATAGATGAAGAAACTGATACGGACATCGTTGAGAGTGCCGAGAAAAGTACCCTCATCTTCTTGCTCCACGATCAGTCGTCCTAGCGGACCCAGGAAGCGCCGGGGATCACCCTTATCAAATGGCACAGGCGAAAAGAAATCCAGATCATAGGAACGCCGATGTCCCAGGTGCAGAGCGGTCGCTGTGCCACCAGCCAGGTAAAACCGGGCTGCCAGAGGGGTTTGGCCTACCAGTTCCAGACTTGCCTGTACCTCTGCTGAAATTCCCTCGACATACATCTCACTTCCTCACGTGGCACGCTCAGTACATTCAGCCAGAAATTCGCGCTCTTGCGGGAAAGAGCACGGCTCCTCTTCAGCACCTCCACGATCTCCTCGCGGGAGAAACGACGCTCCATCCAGCGCACCGAGGGCAGATCGCCGTACTCCAGCAGCCGCTCGATGACGTAACGCGGGTACTCGCCGACGTCCAGATTCACCGGATCAACATCCCAGAAATAGCGATAGGCACATTCGGGCAGGTGTTTCTCGTCCCCCATCGTCAGTCCCCTTATCTCCTTGTCTCCCTGTCTCCTTGTCTCCCCGTCTCCCTGTCTCCTTGTCACTTTGTCTCCCAGCAGTCTCTCAAACAACGCCTCGTACTCCGCAGCCGTGCGCTCGGTGTTCCACTGTCCCGCGATTTCTCCCTTGGGTCGCACATAGTTAGTGCGACTATTGACTATGCGAAGAATGGCCCCGGACAGAGCCGCACTGTCACCCACCGGCACCACCTCACCCATCCCTGTTTGCAGCACCGGCTGGCGCACCCCCGGCAGATCGCTGGCAACCGAGGGCGTCCCACACAACATCGCCTCCACCTGCACCAGCCCAAACGACTCAGTCGAGTTGAGGCTGGGCACGACAATGACGTCCAGGTTGGGATAGAAGGCCGCCATCTGCAACGGGTTCAGCACGCCCAGGAACTCCCAGCGCTCTTCGTGCTGGCGGAATAAGGGCTCCAGTCGCCGGGCGTAGGCTTCCTCGCCCAGCACGTTCCGGTATTGGCCGGCGAAGAGCACCCGTGCCCCCGGGTAGACCTCCAGCACACGTGGCAGCGCATTCAGCAGCACCTCAACGCCCTTCTCGGCCGCCAGCCGCGCCGCCATCCCGATCACCGGCTTGCTCCCATCCAGATTGTGCATCCTGGCGAAGGCCGCCAGCGCCCCCGGCCCCACCCCCGGTAGTTCCACCGGCGGCGGAATGACCTCCAATTTGCGGCGGAAGGTGCGCAGGAAGGGGGAATGGTCAGCAAAATCCTGCGTATAGGCGACCACCCGGTCGGCCAGGAGGCCAGCCAGCCGGTTCATCACGTGCACCACCTGGTTGACCAGCCGGTTGAACGGGCCAGGTTGGAGTTTGAGGTCACAGTGGTACGTCAGCACCGTAGGCTTACCCATCAGGCGCCCCCGCGCCGCCACGCCGGCCGCGTCAAACTGGGGCAGGTGAAGACTGACGACGTCGTGCTCCTGCACCAGTCGCGTCGCCAGCCAGCCGAAGGTCGGCATGATGACCCCTTTGCTGACGCGGAAAAGAACAGGCGCGCGCACAACCCGCACACCGTCGTCCAGCGCCTCGATGGGACAGGAACGGTCAAAGCGCGAGGTCAGCACGGTGACCTGGTGCCCTCGCGCTGCCAGTCCCCACGCCAGCCGCTCGGCGTAGATGGTAAGGCCGCTGGTATGGGGACGGTAGTATGTGAGAACGATCAAGACTCGCATCGTCATTCGACTTCCCCCCTGTCAGCGACCTGTGCCCGCAGCCAACCCAGGGAGAGGCTCTCCCGCGCCAGCCCGACTAGGCCCAGCAGGCACCCC
>CAYPOY010000181.1:0-10279 GCA_964412395.1 uncultured Anaerolineales bacterium
AACAGACGCAAATTCCTCGAAATTTCTCGCTGGTAATTGAGAGTATCTGCGCCCTCTCGATCTCGCCATAGGGAATAACGGTGCCAACCAGATCTACGAGAACCTGCGGCTGGGCAGCGCCCGCCTGGCGGACAATCCCCCCGCTGCCCTCGTCCACCGGCCTGGCGCCACCCCAGATGCTTTCTTTTTCTCAATGTCCCGCCGGCTTGAAACCCCAACCCTGCCTATCACCTATACCCTCTTCGATCCGGAGGTGAACCCGGTCGGCCGGGTGCAGGGCTACTACTCGCTCAACGGCGGGGGGCAGTGGTTCCCGGCCTTGGCCACCGGCGATACCGTCACCGCCGGCCTGGTCACCGGTCACTTCACCCGCACCACGTCCCCTGTCGCCATTCCTGATGCCGGAGCAGTCAGTTCCACACTGACCCTCAGTGGCACCGGCCAGATTCATAACCTGGAACTGGCCCTGACCATCAGCCACACCCACAACAGCCAGTTGGCCGCCTCTCTGCATACACCCTGGCCGGCGCCCACGGGCACGACCGTCCTGCTGTTCGACGGCGTGGGCGGTGGCGGCGTGGGCTTCGAGGGGCTGATCCTCAGCGACCGGGTGACGCGCTCGATCAACACCCTGGTGGGGGTCACCACCACCGTCAGCGGTGTGTACCGGCCGGTCGAACCCCTCTCGCGCTTCCAGACCGCGCCGCTCGATACGCCCTTTACGCTCGTCATCACCGATAGCGGAACCGGTGAGACGGGGACGTTGGAGTGGTGGACGCTCAAGTCTGTCGGTGCAACACACGTCTATACCTGGGACACTTTTGCCAGCGGCTTCTTCGGCCGGAGCGACAATGTGGTCTTTCGGCTGGACGTTCACGGCGACGGCGGCCCCGGCCCTTTCCAGCGCGGCAAGATCGCTGTCTATTCGCCCCCCTTCCGCGTGCGGGGCACCCAGGTGCGGGTCTTGAGCGGTACGGCACCCATCTCCAACGCGATTGTCTACCGCTTGCCTGCAGGGCAGCCTGCCGGCGGCACCCTGCTGGCTGATAGCACCGGCCAGGCCTTCCGCACAGACTCGCATGGCTACCTGCAAGGCCGGGGCGAAATCGGCCTCGGCGACCATCTGTTGGCCCTGGTGCCCGTCCATACCGAACTGAACTATGAGGGCGTGTTGGAGTTTGATGGGGTGGATGATCGCGTGATCAGGAACCCACTCCATAACGGGCCCATCACCGCGACGACCGTCTCCTTCTGGATGCGCTCGGAGGACACCAGCGGCAGCGGCACGGTCCTATCTTACGCCACGTCTGGCCCTTATGGAGATGATGACGAGTTCCTCATCACCGACTACAACGACTTCACCATCCACCGAGGCGAGAATATCACCGTCAGCACCGGTATCTCGGCCACCGATGGCGCGTGGCATCACATCGGGGTCACCTGGCGCGGTTCCGACGGCCAGGTCAGGCTGTACAAAGACGGCGTCGCCGCTTTCACCGGCACCCTGACGACCACGCAGATGATCACCGGCGGCAGCCTGGTTCTGGGGCAAGACCAGGATAGTGTCGGCGGGGGATTTGACCCGGCGCAAGCCTTCCAGGGCTCCCTGGACGAGGTCCGCATCTGGAACGTCGCCCGCACCGAGGCCCAGATCCAGGCCGACATGTTCCAGCCTGCCCTCCCCTACCTCCCCCCGTCGGAACAGGGGGGGAATGTGGGCCTGGTGGCCTACTGGCCTTTCGACGACCCCAACACCGCCGTGAACAGACGGTGCTGGGATCAGAGCGGCAACGGCAACGATGGCGTCCTCCTGGGCGCCACCTGGGTTGGCGACTTCCTCGGCGGCTACACTGTCTACCACACCAACGGCGCGCCCACCGAGATCGGGCTCCAAACGTTCACCGTCGCCGAACCAGGCGTGCAGGTCCTGACCGTCACCGCCGAACACCCCCTGGTGCTCTTCGACTTCGACGTCTCCCTGGAGTGGGACGCCCAGGACGACCCGGTCTACCTGCAGCAGTTGGAGTTCGACCTGCACAAAGCCTCGCAACACCTGTATGACTTTACCGACGGGCAAGCGGCTCTGGGCCACGTGACCGTCCACCAGAACGGGGACCATTGGATTCCCTCCCACGTGGTGGTCTACGCCACCAACCGCGTGCGCCCCTTCGCCGCCCAGGGCGGGAGCGTCGTCACGCCGACCGTTGACCCACAGCACAATGATCCAGATCGAGACTACATCGTCTACGACGTCGGGCAGGTGCGCATGGGCGCCACCTGGAACCGCTACGGCGACCCCGGCCAGACCGCCAGCGGTGATTGGCCGCTGGCCCTGGCCCACGAATTGAGCCACTATTTCCTCTTCCTGGACGACGTCTACCTGGGGTTGGACGACGATGGCTTGCTGATCCCCGTAGACACCTGCACCGGCAGCGCCATGGGCGATATGTACGACCCGGACAACACCGAGTTTGTGTACGACGAGGGTCACTGGAACGATAACTGCGCCGACACGCTGGCCGGCAGGACGCTGGGACGCACCGAGTGGGAGACGATCCGCTTGTGGTATCCCTGGCTGGCCACCCCGGTCGTCACCAACACCGGCCCTGGCCTGATGCCGTTCGACCTGACCACAGTCGACATCCGGGACCCGATCACGCCGACGAACGCGCTGGCCGACCCGACGTTCTTCCTGGACTATGCCGAGAGCGAGGTCGGCTCCTCTGAGGCGCGGGCCTTTCTGCTGCGCAGTGGGGATGACAACCCAGACGATTTCGAGTACGTCTACGACCTGGGCAGCCCCGTGGGAGGGCAGAACCGCGTGCTGGCGCGCGGGGCCCAGCCCGGCGACCGGCTGTGCATCTTTGACCGGCCGCGGGGTCAATACGGTTGCGAGGTCATTGAGGTCGGCGACGAGCGGCTGGGTCTGAAGAAGAACAAGAGCTGGACGCCGCTGGTCCAGCTCAGCCCGGTGACCTCGCAGACCCTCAACGTCGAGGTCGGCGGCTTGCCCGCCACGTTGACCCTTCGGCTTGGCTCAGGGCAGGCCCTCTAGGCGCGGCTCTATCCCGAATACGGGTTCGGGAGCGAGGTCATCACCCTGACCCACCTCCCCCCCGTTCCGACGGGGGGGACTGAGGGGGGGATCTACAGTGGGACGTTCCACCTGCCCTACCCGGCGATGATGGGGCACGTGCAGGTGTGGGTAGACGAAGGACCAGACCCGCCACCGGATGACGATCCCCGGCGCGAGGCCATCGTGGCCTATGCCATCGGCGGCAATCTTGGAGCCGACCGTGGCGGCGGTCCATTCCGGCGGGGTGGTGGCCCGTTCCGGCGGGGTGGCGGGCCATTCCGGCGTGGCGGCGGTGCTCCGCTGGTATCGCCCGACGGGCAGATGATCTTTTTCACCGAGAACCCGAATATCTTTAACGAGGGGGAGTTCTACAGCGTCCAGAACATGGCCAGCCTGCCCCCCTTGCCGGAGGGTAAAGTCGCGATCGGCCAGGGCTACAACCTGGCCGCCTCGCCCAACGTCACGCGGGTGATCAGCGGCTCGATCAGCTTCCAGTATTTGACCATGGACGTGCTGGTGGAGAAAGTGGACGAGGAGGAGCTGACGGTCCATTTCTGGGGACACGAAAGTCGGGATGGGAGCGGCTGGCAGGCGCTGGAGACCACACGCAACACCTACTACAACCTGGCCTCAGCTCACAGCCAGGGGGATGGTGTGTACGCCCTGCTGGCGGGCGTGACTGTGCCGCACGTGGAGGCCGTTGATCCCCCGATGGCGACGAACGGCGCGCCCGTCACGCTGACCATCAGTGGCAGCGGGTTCCTGCCCCCGGTGAAGGTAGCATTGATCTTCTCCCCCCTGTTCCGACGGGGGTGGCTGGGGGAGGGCTGGTCACCTACACCCTGCCGCTCGTCTCCGTCAGCCCCACCTCCATCACGGCGGTGATCACCCAGGGCTTGCCGGCTCGCGAGTACCAGGTGGTCGTGGCCAACCACAACCAGCCCGGCGGGCCGGCCGCCTCGCCCACCCCGGGCATCTTTGCCCTGTACGACCCGCCGCCACCCGCTGCCTGCTTCTACGACTTTTTCGAGAGCGGGGCCAGCAAATGGGAGCGGGGTGGTGAGTGGGACATCGCGATTCTGCCCAGTGGAGAGCGCGCCTTAACCGACAGCCCAGCGGGCACCTACAACAACGCTATTCCACCCGCCCTGACCTGCACCACTCACGTCACCTCCGCCCCCTTCAGTCTGGCCGGTTGTCCCCTCCCCCTGCTCACCTTCCGCCACGATTACGTCATCGCCAGTCTTGACATGAGCCAGGACATGGCCCGGGTAGAAATTTCCACTGATGACGGCGCGACCTGGACAGCGTTAGAGAGCTATACGGGTGGCGGCATCTTTGGAAACCAGGTCCCCCTGCCCCTTTTGGCCCCGCTGGATCAGGAAGCACCGGAGTGGACGGAGGTCAATTGGCGGACGGCTGAAATTGGGTTGAGCAGCTTTACCGGCATGGTTCGTCTGCGTTTCAGCCTGGAGGTAGACCAGGATGTGTCGGATAAAGGCTGGGTAATTGATGACGTAATAGTTGCGACGGGGGCCGTCCGTACGACCGACCTGCAGATCAATCTGGCGCATGAGGGAAGCGACGAGCTGCTTGCTGGCGACTCGATCACCTATACGCTCGCCATTACCAACGTCGGGCCGGGTACGGTGGACGCCCTGGTGACCGGCCTGTTCCCCACCAGCGCGGTGACCTCCGTCAAAAGCTCAGCACCGTGTTGGGCTGGTGACACCGTTCTCTGCAGTTTTGACGACTTGACCCGCACTCAGACCGTTACGATGGTCCTCACCACGTCGCCTTTCTACGCTGGCGCATTGAGCACCAGGGCTACGATCACCGCCACCTATCCCTACGCTGTGGACACCGACCCCAGCAACAACCAGAGCAGCGATGATGTGGTGGTACGACGGAAGGGCCTCATTTTCCGATTCCTACCGCTGATCCTGAGAAACTGGTGAGAAACGTGATTACGTAATCAGGTGTTACGCGCCTTGTATTCCCGCACAATCTCACGGTTGAACTGCACCCGCTCCAGGAAGGATTGGCGCAAGGCAGGCTCGGCGATCTTGTCCGCGCGCGCCATGACCAGGTCGTAGGCGGACTGTAACGCGGTGCGGGCAGCCGTTGCCTGTCCGACGGCAGCAAACACCTGATAGCAAACAAAATAGTCCCGCTGTGGAAACTCTGGCCCCTCGCCGCCACATTCATCCAGGATGGCCAAGGCCTGACGGGCATAGTCCAGCGCTGCGTCCGTGTCTCCGGAGGCCAGGTGGGCAGCAGCCAGGGTCGTCAGGTCGGACGTCGTCCATAATACCAGGTCCGTCTCTCGACGCATAGCCAGTGCCGCGTTGGCCCAATCAACCGCCTGGTCAAGCTTTCCTGCCATCAAGCTGACGGTGCCCAGGTGACTGAAAAAAGTTGACAGCAAATACTTATCGTCCTGCTCTTGAGCCAACGCCAGGCCGTCAGCCAGCAACTGTCCGGCCGCCTTCAGGTCTCCCTGGTCCCGCACGACCAGTCCCAAATTACCAAGGATGTAGGCCCGTCCTGCCTCATCACCGATTTCTTGACTCAACTCCATGCCTTGCTGCAAACAGGTCCGCGCTTTGGACAAATCGCCCAGGAGGAGATAAAGCACACCCAGGTCGTTCCAGACGTTGCCTTCCTCCCAACGGTTGCCAGTGACCTGCTGTACGGTCAGCGCCTCTGCCAGGTAACCCAGGGCCTGACCATAGTCACCAACGTCGGAAGTGGCTTGAGCCAGGTTGTACAAACTCGTTCCCTCGCCGGCGCGGTCGCCGACGGCGCGCCGTATCTCCAGGGCCTGCCGGTGGTAGGTCAGGGCCTCGGCAAGGTTGCGCTGGTAGAAGGCCGTAACGCCCAGGTTATTGCGCGCCTCGGCCTCACCTATGCGGTTGCCGCTCGTGCGACTTAAAGTCAAGGCCCGCTCGTAACACGCTCTGGCCTGGTCAAAGCCCCCTTGCTGGCGGTGGACGGTTCCCAGGCCGTTTAATGCCTGGATTTCCTCGTCAGGGTAGGTACCCTGGCCCTGGAGTAACTTCAAGGCATAGTTGTACCGCTCTCTTGCTCTATCGTACCTTCCTTGCCTACGGGCAATCAAGCCGAGCTGGGCCAGGCAGCGCACCTCGCCCGCCGCGTCGCCCGCGTCCCGGCATGCACCCATCGCTCGCTCGACGGCGGCTTGCGCTTGTGGATATTCGCCGACCGCCTCGTGATACCGCCCCCACAGGTAGGCCACTTCGGCCCTTTGATAATTGGGCGCTTTTGAGGCAGCCTCTAACGCTCTCAACCCAGCCTGTTCGTCATCGCGCCGCCCCAGGACGTGCAAGACTTCGACCTTACCCCTGAGCCATTCCCAGCGTTCCTCCAGCGCCAGCGCCTGGTTGTAATAGTTCAGGGCCGTTTCGTTGGCATATTCACGCTGCGCTTTGCGCGCCGCTTTATCCAGATAAAACAACGTCTTATCGCGCACACCGCTGTGGCTGTAGTGGTAGGCCAGCCGCTCGACCGCTTCAGGCTGCAAGCTTTCCAGGGCCTCGCCCACGGAGCGGTGGAGTTCGCGCTGCTGGGCCTCCAGGAGGGTCTGGTAAGCCACCTCCTGGGTGATGTTATGCTTGAACATGTAGGTCAGCAACGGCCGTGGCATCTCCACCCGGGTGAAGTCGCGTGCTTCCAGCACCCCTATCTGTTCGAGTAGCACTTCCTGACTGAGATGAACCGGGTGTGACCCTGCCAGCAGATCGAACTCAAAGACATGCCCGATGACGCTGGCGGCCTTCATAGTCAGTTTATGTGGCTCCGGCAACCGGTCAATGCGCGAAAGCACAATGCCGTGGATGGAATCGGGGATGCCCAGGTCTGTGGCCGATAGTTGCGCATCCTCGGCCAGAACCCACTGCCCATCCTCTTTCGCCAGGCAATTGGCCTCACGTAGAGCGTTGAACATCGGTTCGGACAGCGCCCATGTGCCATCACCATCTTCATCACCCTGGAGATAGAGCCCCCCCGACTCGCGCAGAGCGTCCACCAACTCCTCGATGAAGAAGGGATTGCCCTGGGCCTGGGCCTGGATCAGGGCAAGGGCTAACGCCGATGGCTCGCCCTGCAAGCGGTTGGTCACCAGCGCCCCGACCCCTTGCGGCGATAATTCGCGCAGGTCCACAAGATTGCAGTAGGACAACCGGTCTAAATCGGGCAGTAACGGCCTATCCGCATCTCCAGGGACGGGCGGGCGGTGTACCAGGGCCAGCAGGACCGGCGCGCGGCCCACAGCTCGTCCCAGCGCCATCGTCAGCCCCAGCGAAGCCTCGTCCATCCAGTGAGCGTCCTCGATGAGCAACAGCAAGGGTTGGACGTCGGCCCACGCTTGTACAATCTCCACGACCAGGGCAAAGAGCGATTCCTGTCGTAACTGGGAGTCAAAGGCCGCCGTGGTCTCGTTGTCGGGAATAGGTAGATCCAGCAGGTCGCCCAACAACGGCAAGCGCAGGAGCCAGCCAGGGTTTGTCTCGTTCACCATCGCTTCGACCCGCGCTACCTGCCGCGCGGCCAAAGAGGCCAGATCCCCTCCATCCTCCATCCTCATCGGTCAGTCTAAACAAAGCGCGAAAGGCCTGTCGCCAGGGATAGTAAGCGATGCCTTGACTGGTGCTCTGACAGGCTCCCAACGCCACCCGCAAGCCACGGCTAATCGCCTGCTCGATAAACTCGGCCGCTAGGTGGCTCTTGCCGATGCCGGCCGGGCCTTCCAGACGGAGCATCTGTCCTTCACCGGCCAGGACGGATTCCAATACCTGCTCTATCTGCGCCAGTTCGTCCTCACGCCCGACCAGGGAGTTCGTGAAAATGGTCGCCGGTCTTTGCGGCGATGGAAGTCGCCTGTCCAACGGAGCATATACCGGCATGGGAGCCTTCTTGCCCTTGAGTTTTACCGGTCCCAACCATTCGAAGTGGTAGCTCTTCGCCGCTGCGTCGGCGACGCGCTCACTGACCAGTATCCGTCCCGGCTTAGCCTTCCCCATCAACCGCGCCGCTACGTTCACCTCGTCACCCAACACCCCGTATGTGCGGCGCGTCGGACCGCCGTATGCCCCAGCCCGCATCCGGCCCTGGCTGATGCCGATTTGCACGCCGGTGATAAAATCCATCTCCGGTGGCGGCGACCGAAGTTCAACAGCGGCTGCTACGGCCCGGGCAGGGTCGTCGTCGTGGGCCAGCGGCGCTCCAAACGCTGCGTACAGGTAACTTCCCTTATCGCCAGTGGTCAACTGAAGCAGGTAGCCTTCATAGCGAGCCAATATGTTCTGCACCCAGCGAATGTACATGTCCAGCTTCTCACCGGCTGCGTTATCCTGATCATAGTCCAGCCCGCCGAATTTCAGAAAAAGGGCCACTGCCGGGCGCAATTCGGCCAGAAACCTGCCTTGCCCAGTTTCCAGCCTCTCGTAGACCGGTGGCAGGAGCCAGGGTCGCAGCAGCCCCCCCTCAGTCCCCCCTGCAAGCAGGGGAGAAGTTAGCTCCTCCTCAGTCTCCCCCGCAAGCAGGGGGGAAGTTAGCTCCTCCTCAGTCTCCCCCGCAAGCAGGGGGGAAGCTAGCTCCTCCTCAGTCCCCCCCTGTGAGGGAGGGAGGTTGGGCCAGGGAGCTGCTTCTACCTGGCACGTCAACCCGGCCACGACGGCAAAGCATCTGCCTGTCTCAACGTTAACCCGCCGTTCAAGGACCTCCACCTTGCCGCCGAGTTGCGACTCTGCCTGTGGTCCAAGAACAACTTCGCCCTTCTGGGCCTGCTTCTCCGCCTCGGCCATGCGGTCCAGGGTCGTCCCAGCCAGCACGTCAATGATTTGTATCTGCGGGTCGCCAACCAGGAAGCGCCGCACCGGACCGGTGGTTACCGCTACTTTGATGGCCAATGATACAGTGATGCCGGGTCGGATTTCTACCTCTACAAAGCGGCCCATTACCTGCTGCATGGCCAATGCGCAAGCCGTTGCCCGTAGCCCAGCCTGCCCTGAGCTTGCCGAAGGAACATCGTCGAACCAACAGGTGATAGCATCGCCACTGAAACCGATGACGCTACCGCCGTAACGGTGTACCTCGGCGATCAGCGCACCATAGACTACGTTTAGTTGTCTCGTTAGCTCTTCTGCGCCGTGCCTGGGGCCGAGTTCCTTCATCAGTGCCTCGGTTAGAGGCGTAAAGCCGGAGACGTCAGCGAACAAGGCCGCCCCACTCGTCCGGCCTGGCATGTCTTTGCCCCTGACCATAGCCTGGCGACGGTCCATAGGAATATATGCGGCTGGTGATTCCATGCGTTGCCCCCCACATACGTCTCTCTCTCTATAGTATAGCATCATTTGGCGTAACTACTCAGCCATAACCCGGATGGGATGTCCATTCTGGTTTGGATACCTGAAAAACTAATGCAACTCTAGCGATTCTCTAACGCAATACTAACGAATATCGGTGATAATAGGACCTGTACATCAGTTCTAGATGATGACCAGATGACTACCATACAACTACCAACTCGCGAAGATATTTGAGCCGCTAATGATCAAGGAGAAGATGCAATTGTCCAGTTGGTGGACGATCTGGTTCAGCATATCCAGCAGCAAGCTGAAGTCATTCGGCAATTGGAAAAGACCATTCAGGGCCTACAAGATCAGTTGGCCAAGAACAGCAAGAACAGCGGCAAGCCACCTTCTAGCGATGGTCTCAAGAAACCTCGTACCCAGAGCCTGAGAAAGCCGAGCGGTAGAAAGAGTGGTGGTCAAGTCGGACACAAAGGACATACACTCAAAAGAGTGGCAAACCCAAATCACACCAAAGTTCACGAGGTGACGGGCTGAATTTCCGCCTGACGTCACCCAGCCGACACAATATGGTCCGCGCATCAAAGCGCACGCCGCATACTATAACCAGAGTGTTGCACAAGTCCTGCGATGTCTTAGCGTTTGGCTTCTTGGCGTTCATTCATCTTGACATAAAAGTCACTCAATGGGCTTCGCGCTTCTTCCGACAGCTTGGTTTGAGCGTACCAGGGCAAAATTGCCTTCGTGAAGCGGGCAAATTGGCTTTCATGTCAAGTTTTTTGGCTCAAAACCGCCCTGTTGGACGGCAAAAGTACTGGTAGTGTTCAATAAACCAGGTGACTCAACGCAGTACAAGACAAAGACGACTGGA
>CAYPOY010000182.1:0-10152 GCA_964412395.1 uncultured Anaerolineales bacterium
CTTGCACAGCAGTGGATGTCTGAGCACAGAACAAAGGTTCTGTACGGTAGAGAAGCGCACGATACCAACAGTGGATGTGGATGGCGCGGGTGCGCTAAAGTGCACAAAGGCGTCCGCCACTGCATCAACCTGCCACCCGGCTGGATAGTCGACTGCCAGCCCGAGTACCGGGTCCGTGTAGGTCTCTGTCAGCGCCAGGGGGATGCCGGGAGGTGTCGCCGCCACCTCCAAACTCGCGTAGTAGGCCCGGCAGGTGGGGCGCACGCCCTCCAGGTAGAGCCAGTCGCAGATAGTCGGGTCGTCGGCGGCCTCGTAGACCGCCTGCAGACACATATCGTCCACCCACATCCCGACCAGGCGACAGACGTCGGGGTTGAGGCGCTCTGTGGCGTGGCGCTCAATGCAGGCGTAGCGATCTGCTTCCGGCAGGCCCGCGCACGTGGCCCGGGCGGCCTGGACATCGGGGGCCTGTTTCCACGCGGGACCCGTGCAGGCAGCGAGGAGAACGGCGGATACTAAAGATCCAGCGAGTAGAAGATGCCATCGTTTCATCGCGGTGTACCTCCGATTGCGCCCCATCAGGGCTCCGGCCAGCCCACCGTCGGCCAGCCTGGCGGCCGGACGGTTGCGTAAGGCCGCTTTACCTCTCCATCCCAGAACAAGGTCACTTGCCGAGTCTGATCCGTATCTATCAGGCGCAGTTGGATGCCGCGCTGCCCCCGCGCATCCGGCGGCGTGATGCCAAGCAACTCAATCTGGTCGGCAGCGGCGATGCCCGTCATCTGCCAGCGGTCGCCGTTCTGCCAGGCCACCCAGGCCTGCTGCCAATTGCCCACCGGCGTCTGGTTCGGTGCGTAAGCGTGCCAGGACGGTGGGCTCAGCCAGACCACTTCCACCGTCCCGTCTCCGTCAAGGTCGCTGACCGTGAGGTCGGCTACAGGGGCGTCGTAGGCCGCCAGCGTCGCTGCCAGTTCCTGTAAGCCAACCTGGGTCAGGGCGGTCTGAACCAGAGCAGTCTGAACCGTGAAGGCCTGATAGACAGCGCCCGGGCGGTCCAACTCGCCGGAAAGCACATCCTTGGGACCGGCGGCCACCGGCGCTCGTAAGCCGCCAGCCCGGCCAAGAGATCCTCCGCCGGGCCGTCGTAGGTATCTAGGAAGACCTGGGCCAGTTCGGCCAGGGATTTGGTCGTTTCCACCCCGGCCAGGGCGGCCCGGGCGTCCCCGGCCTGTCCGGTAAGCGCCAGGCACAGGCCCTGGTGCAGGCGGGCCAGATCCAGCCAGGCCGCCAGTCCCCGTGGGCCCACGCTGTCGGGCCAGGCCGAGCCGAAGCTGTCCCGGTAATCCTGCTGCCAGGCCTCGTTGGCCAGGAAAGCCTCGTACAGCCCGATGGCGGTGGTGTAGTCGCCGCTGACAAAAGCCCGCTCGGCTTCGCCCAACTCCGCCGGTCCTTCGCTACAAGGTCCCACGGTCTGCCAGGCCAGTTGATAACGACCGGCCTTGGCGTCCCACCACCAGAACTGCTCACCCTGAGGGTTAGGGCCCGCCTTGGGATAACGGCCCGGCAGGAAGACGGGGTAGGACAGCCGAATCACCTGCCCCCCAGCCGGGTCGGGTTCCAGGGCCAGGGTGCTGAAGCCGGCCCAGCTCACCAACTCGGCGGCGAAGATCAGGCGAAAGCCGCCCGCGTGCCACTGATATGCCTGGGGGCGCGCCCGAACGTTGCTCGCACCGGCGAACAGATGGCTGGCTGAGCAGCACCTCTGGCATGCCATCCCCGGTGAGGTCGGTCATTTGCAGCGCCGGTTGTTCGATTCCCTCGCTGTCTACCCTCAAGTCCGTGGGCCAGCCATTTGAGATCGTCTCAGCGAAATCAGCTGGCAGCGCATACCCCGCGAAGCGCGCCGGTGAACCGCCCCGATTCACAAAGACGAGCAGCGGCATCCCCATAAAGGTGCTGTGGAGGAGCACGTCCCCCCGCCCACCGCCGGTGAGATCGCGTTCCATCACGGTGATGGCGTCCGCGGATTCGCCGATGGGTGCGTTGAGCGCCGCCGCCAGGTCGGCAGGCTCACCACCGGCATTGAGCCAGCGCAAGCCATTGGCTAACAGCGCGGCCACAGCGGCCCGCGGCTCCACCACTGGCTGGTAGAAGGACGATGCCGCCTGGGATGGGGTCAGGGGTGTCAAGACGTCCTCCCAGCATAGGCACAGCACTTCCTGTGCGTTCGTTGCTTGCATCTCCCAGGTCTCGTCCCAGAGGGAGCCGTTGTGATGGTAGTGCTGCCGGACGATCCCCACACCGGGGCAGAACCAGCGCTGTTCGTATCCGGTATTGGCCACATACTTCAGCCGGTAGCAATCCTCGAAGGTCCCCGCAGGCGTCGTCACCGGCTCCTGCGCCATCACCTGCCAGACGTACCCACTGTCGCCGCGGGCCAACATCTCCGGCTCTCCCCATTGTTGGCCGATCTCCAGCGGCCAGGTCAGGATCTGTGCGGATTCGTTGCCTTCTCCATCGTGCGTAATTACGGCAGATGAATTCTGCTGACCTGCGAGTCGGTAGAGCCGGTCATCCAGCGCGACGTAACACCGCCTGCGCTCTCGCGGTTGAACAAGTAAGGGATGCTCCGTGTCCAACTCGGCCCGAAAGATCAACCCTTCGCCCTGCTGCTCGACAGATGTCACGGTTTCGGTGACCGGCCCAGTCCAATGGCCGATGACGTTCTCATCCAGGGTGACGCTGTAGACCCAGGTGGTTCCGACGGCCAGCGGGTAGACGTCCAAGATGGCGGGCATCGCCGTGACCGGGACAGGCCGCCAGGCCGGTGAGTAACCGTCAACCAGGCAACGGGGCGGATCGTCGCTCTCCCAATCCAGGAGATAAATGCCGTAATTCGGGTAGGTTCCGGCCTGGAAGACCAGGTGGCGGTCGTCCGGCGCCCAGGAGATGAAGCCGGTGACGGGCACGTTGACCGTCTCCTCGATGCGCTCCTGCACCGCGTTGAGGTCATAACGCAGGGGGATGTCGGCCGCCGGTTGTGGCTCGCCCAGGGCACCGTCCTCCCACGTGACGGTCCACAGCGACTCGTCGCCGGATTTGGTGTCCTCGTCCCAATCCAGGCGCGTGTAGAGGATATGGCCGTCGGGCAACCACCCATGCCCCATGGGCGGGGCGGGGAAGTAGAGCACCTCTGCGTTGCCTTGTAAGATGATCTGTGGTTCCGCTGCCCCTACTTCCCATACCGACAGGCTCACTGAATCTAACGATTCGTAGGAAATGGGTTCATCCAAAGGCTGGCGTTGGCCCAATACGAGAGCATTGCTGTCTGAGGCCCAGCCATAGCTGAACATCGAGGTCAGATGATGTATGACTTCTCCGGTGGCGATTTCCAGCATGTGTAAACTGCGGATGATGCCGGTACCCATGTCGAGGAGCAGATAACGGCTATCGGGTGACCAGGACAGATTGGTGAGGAATTCCAGTACGGGGCCGACGGCCCGCGTTTCCCCACGCTGCATATCGTGGAGCATCGTCTGCCCTTGCATGTACTCGTCATAGTAGATGTAGGCCAGCGTTTGTCCGTCGGGCGACCAGGTGGGCGAGCGAACGGCGCCGGACTGGGTCAGTTGCCGGCGGGCGGTGCCGTCGGCGTTCATTAGCCAGAGGTGATCCTCCATGTCCAGGTAGGCGATCTCTGCATCGGCCAGGTCCAATGGGGGTGGCGTGGGTGTCTCTGTTGGGGCCAAGGTGGGGGTGACCGTTTTCGCTGGAGATGGGGTCTCTGCCACTCGCGTCTCCGTTGGCCCAGCCGTGGGCTGTGGACTCGTCGTCGCCGGGCCGCCGCAGGCGGTGAGGGCGACCGCCAGTAGTGATAGTAAGATGAACCAGTGTGAACTGTGGGTCTTCATCATCCTTCCTACCTCCAACCATACAGCACGCCGGCCAGCATGCCGGGCAGCAGGTCGTCGGGCGCCAAGGAGTGACCCGCGACCCAGAGGCCATGGTCGCGGAAGCCCTTGTAGATACGGTCGAAGATAGGCGTCTCGCCGTCGAGCCAGCCGATGGGCCAGTCCACGGCCTCGGTGCTCCCGGCCAACGCCACAGATTGGCCGTTGAACGGCACGTCCACCATCACCGTGCGAGCCAAGTCAAAGGTGTCGCGCTTGTCACACTCGCCTTGCATCTCAACGTAGACCAGGTGGCTGGCGTCCGGGCTCAGACGAGCGTGGCCCAGGTAGCAGGCGAAGCTGGCGTCGGCCACCAGCGTCTCCTTCTCGCTGACGAGATCCCGCAGGTAAAGCGAGGCATCCTCGCGGTGGTAGGCCAGCCAGCGGCCGTCGGACGTGATGTCGCCGATGCAGAAGCTGCAGCTGGTCTCGTCGTCCGGTGGAAAGACCTTTTGGACCTCACTCGTCTCTATGTCCAATCGATAGAGGTTGCTGTAGCGTCCAGCGAAAGGGGGTATGAACGAGCCTCCGCTCTCGACCACGATCCACCGGCGTGTGAAGAAGAAAGCGTCGCCAGCGGGCGTCCAGGCGACGGGGATCAAGTGGTACAGATACTCATAGTTCTTATCCAGCAGGACACACTGCCCGCTGCCGTCTGCACGCGTGAGATGGATCCTACAGTGGCTTGTTCCCTCTGGAACGTCGGTCGGGCTGACGTTCAACTGGCTAACGCTCCAAACGATTCGCTTCTCATCGTGGGAGACGAGGAAGCTGGGGCGTGGCTCTTCAAGCTCTAGGTCTGGCGTTACATACGTAAGCTCGCCACTGCGAGCGTTCAGCGCCTGAAGCGTGTGGCCAATCTCCGACCAGCAGTAGACGTTTTCCCCAACCACCTGGCAGTCATCGGACGACCAGGGAACGTTGGGCGGGGTCAGGGTGCAGTACGCATTCCCATCCGGGCTGGTGAGGATGAAGCTGGCGGGATCGGTGCGCTGCGCTGGCGATGGGATCAGCACCAGGGCCGGGCGGCCGAAACCGGCGCAGTCCGATGGTACGGCCCTGAGCACGGGCGTGGGTGTGGGGGCGTGGGGAACGGCCCCTTGCCTGTCTATTTCAAGTTCCTCGAGAATCGTTCCAACGAACTCGGACCAGACGTTCCCGGAGCCACCGGCCAGCAGCCAACGCTCCAGAGCGTGGTCCACATCGGCCAATCGCGTGACCTGGCCCTCCGTCTCTACCCGCACGACGCCCTTATACACCTCCACGAGTCGCGATGGCCAGCCTTCGGCGGCGGGCAGCAGCAGTGTGAGGCCGTGATAGCCCGAGGGGAACCATTCCACGTCGTCGAAGGGCTGGTCGGTGAGCGGAAGCGCGGCGAGCCGCTGTCGCAGTTCGATGGTCTGCGCGGGGGTGAGCGTCCATGTGGGATCAGGTCGCCCGCTAAAGATGCCCAGCGTTACCCGGATGGCTTGCCGGTTGACTTGGTCACGCCGTGCCGTGATGCGCGCCCACGCTGCGTTGGCGTCAAAGTCGTGCGCCAAGATTCGCGTCTGCACGTCCGGTGGAAAGAGCGCTCGCACGTCCTCTCCGTAAAGCGTCCCATCGCGCGGCATCTCGACCTCTTGCACGCGCCAGACACCGCTTTCATCCTGCGCCACACGGACCACGGCCGGGGCGCTGCTACCGGCCCCCTCGGCTGACTGGCAGATGGCCCACAGATATATCTCTTGCCCGGCCTCTCCCCACACTTCCCACTCGCACAGGCCCGTGGGGTCGTTGAGGAACCGGGTCGCCAGGGCAGATTCCAGGGCTTGCTGGCTCACTTCCTCGCCAGCGGTGGACGTCGGCGTTAGGGAAGGGCCACCCTGACAACCGGTCAACATCAATACAGCCAGAAGACAAAGGCGGGCGACCAGAACGATCTGCCGTTTCATTGGGTTATCTCCTCCTCACTGGGCAGCACCGCGCCGCCTTCCTCGATCAGCACAACGTCGCCGCTGGGGCGGGCTTCGAATCTCCACCAGTGGCACCTGTCGGGCGGGCAGTCCTCGGAACTCGTGCCGAGCTGTGGTTCGTTCCAACGGTACGTGAACGTGACCACGATGGTCTCCTCCTGGATTTGCGCTTGTGTGGTCCGGACGATGTTTCCGCCCACCAACGAGTGGAGGGGCCCTGGGATTTGGGGCGGCCCGGCAAGCAAGGGGAACCTGGCAGGGTCAACTGCCGACGGGAGTAACGAGCGAGCCTCTACCACGGCCCAACCCACGTCGCCTGCGGGCACCTGGTCGAAGCGCCAGCTTGCAAGCAGAGTGTTGACAGCATCCGCCGTTGTATCGGACGCATTGGGGTCACAGTAGACCTCCAGGCTCAAGAGGCGTCCCCATTTGAAGAAGTTGATATGTGTCGCCCCGGTGGCAATTCCTCCCTCTCGGCAGTCCGTCTGCTGCCACAAACCGTCGAGATCTTGACGCTCGTGCTCGGGGCCGTACTGTTCCGCTGGGAGAGGGGGCCCGCCGCTGAAGTGGACCAGAACGACGTACGCCCCTCCATCAGGGATCTGCCCGAGGACACTCCTGGGGCTGTACGTCGCACTCGTCGCCGTCGTGACCTCTGGAGCCCAGAAGCCGGCTTCCCCCCAACTGTTGAACGCCACCAGGCCGGTGAATGGTCGCGCCAGATACTCTGGGCCTTCGGCGCCCGCCCATCCTGGAGGCAGGGTGGCTTCCAGATGAAACTGGTCTGAACGAAAGAGAGTTTCTTGCCCCACCTCCAGGGTGCCACAGGCGGCCAGTAGCCACACTACCACGAGCAGCCCGACTAACCAAGGACAAAGGCGATCGTATTTTTTCTGCATCGTTCATTCCTTTCGCTCTGGGACGAAGACCCTTGGCGCCTTCTTCACCACAGCCAGCCGGCCAGCGCCAGCGGGATCACGCCCCAGAGCAGCGTCCCGGTGCACAGGCTGCCCCCTGTGGCAGGCGGGTCGTTTGGAAGCGGCGAAGGCCAGATGCGTCCGACCGGATTCCTACTGCCGCTCGTCCAGGACGTCTTCGTAGGCGTTGCCGTGGCAGTTGTTGTCCTCCACGTTTGGGTCGGCGCTCCCTGTAAGGAAGATGCCTACCCAATTCCTCGCGCATTCGTTCTGGCGGATGACTCCGCCTGCTTTACCGAGGCAGTGGATGCCGAACGTCGTGTTGTCCGTGCAAACGTTTCTTTCCAGCGTCGGTTGAGCGTGACGGTTGACGGAGATGCCCTCCCCATTTCTCGAGCACCTGTTTTGGCGGGCCGTGCCGCTGGCGCTTTCAAAGTAGGCGATGCCGGCCCCGTTGTCCGTGCAAATGTTCCCCTCCAGCATTGGCCGGCTCTGCCCCTCCACGAGGATACCAGCAGCATAGTTGCCCACGGCCACACAGTCCCGCACGATCCCCGTTGTTTCTCCCTGGAGCCGCAGGCCAACCCTTGCTCCCTCTCCCCACGCGGAGAACAGCCCGGTGAAGCGGCAGCAAGCAAAGGATACCTCCCCGCCTTGCACCACCACAACGTCCGCCGCCGCTGTGCCCTCGTGGCGGAAGGTGATATCCTCGGCGGCGAAGGGGCCTTTGCTGCTGAAGCGGATCACATACCCTTCCGCCTTGGAGATGATCTCAGTCTTATCCATCCCTGCCCCCACCAGGCGCAGCGGCTTGCGGATGTCCAGGGGCTCCCTCAGACGGTAAGTGCCGGGGCCGAGAAGTAAGGTGGCTCCGTCCGGGGCAAGTCGCACCGCCTCCACCAATCTGGAGGAGTCCTCGCTGTCGTCGGCATCCACGCGGATGGGTGTCGGTGTCAGTTGTGATGTCGGGGTTGGGGTAGCGGCAGGAGCGCCGCACCCAACCAAGAGCGATAAGAGGGTCAACGTCGTGCCAATGATCTGCCGTCGCATAGCAACCTCTTTCCGTGAATCTCGCCCTTCACGGCAGCCGCAGGCTTTCTGCTACTGCGTCGAACATTCGGCCATCGCCCTGGCCGCGCAAGACGTAGCCTCGCGTCCCGCCCAGCACCACCAGCACGTGGTTGACGGTCCCAAAGTCGCCCATCGTCTCCAGCCGTACCGCCGGCCGGCTGTCTACCGTCCGCTCTTGCTGATCGAAGGCCGTCAGGACGCGGTTCTTGCCGACGCGGTCCATTTCCAGGACCTGACCGGGACCGGACGAGGCCAGCATCTCGGCCAGCAGGGTCTCCAGGTCGCCCGCCGGTACCTCCACCACCTGGACGGCGATGAGCGCCTGGCCGCCGAAAGGGCCCAGATCGGGCGCCAAGTCATCCGGCGGATAGGAGGTGAGCGTGAGCATCTCCTGCCAACCGATTATGCTTTGCCAGCCCTGGCCCACGTGCCAGCCGGCCGGATAGCGTAACGTGTAGCCGTGGGTCGGATCGTTGTAGGTCTCGGTCAGCGGCGGCACTGTCTCTCTGGGGGCCTCGGGGCGGTAGGCCACCAGGTCGTCCCAGTCCGACTGGCCGTAGTAACCCACGGCCCCGGGGGCGGGCCGGCGCGAGCCCTCGATCACCTGGGCCTGGCCCGTGGCCGGGTCGGCGGCCAAAAGCGCCATGATGTCCCCCTCGCGCTGGACGTAGTACAGGATCGCGCCGTCGTCGCTCCAGGTGGGGGCGTCCTGGAAGGCATCGGTGTCGTTCAGTCGCCAGTGCCGGCCGGTCGCCGGGTCCAGCAGGTAGACCCGCCGCCCGGCGATGGCGGGGTTCTCGAAGACCATCCAGTCGGCCATGCCTGGACCGGTCTCTGCGGCCGGCACAGCGGCGTAGGCGATCAGGTCCCCCCGGGGCGACCAGGCGACGATGCCGGGGATTTGCTCGGTCTCGCTCACCACCGTCGTCACCTGGCCAGATGGTATGTCGAACAGCTTGAGCCACTTGTTCGCCTGGGCGGACCGGCCTCCGCCGGCGGTGAAGACCAGGGCGGAGCCGTCCGGTGCCCAGCTCTGATACCTGGGATTGAGCAAAGCACCCCCGGCCAGGGGGATGGCTTCGCCGGCCTGAGTGTCCAATGCCCACATCGTCATGCCGCCGGCCATGGCCGAGGCCGACAGGATGCTATGCCAGAAGAGCACGAAACGGTTATTGGGCGACCACGAGCCCCAAACAATTTGCTCCGGGGTGAAGGCACCCGGCTCGTCTGGCTGAGTTGGGGATTGGAAGACCAGGCGGGGTGGCCCAGACAGATCGTCTTCCAGGCGAATCTGCCAGATTTCTATCGGCCCATCCACCTGAATGGCCGGGCTTGATGGGGAGCGCCGCCAGTGGGTGCGCGCCACGCACAGGTGGCGGCTGTCGGGCGACCAGTTGACTGTGCCCACGGTGCTGCCCTCGGGGAAAACGGTGTGGGTCCCGCCTTCTGCGCTTTGCAGGTCGAGGCTGCCAGCGGTCTCATTGACTACGGCTGTCCAACGGCCATCGGGTGCTGGAACGCGGCGTAACTGATCAGGCTCGCTTGGCGCCGCCGTGGTCACCGGCGTGACCGTTCTGGCCGGCAGTCGCGTGGCGGTCACAGCCGGCGTGTTGCCTGGCGACGGTGTGGGCGTCACCGGGGCCGGCGTGCAGCCCGCCAGCAGCCACACCACCACGAGCAGGCCGATCAACCAGGAGCGAGGATTGTGCTTCTTCAATTTGACTCCTTTTCCCTGCGGACGACCACGGTGGGCGAGAACGCGCAGGCGGTGAGGAGAACGACGGATAGCAGGACAGCAACGGGTTTGAATGGTCGCTTCATCTATTCCTGTGCAGTGAAGACCAGGGCCCGTCCGCCGCCCGTTTCCAGCCAGAGCTGGCTGCCATAGATGCGGTAGACGGTCACGTCCTCCAGAAAGCCCAGGTAGCGCAACTCTTGCTCCGTGATGCCTGCCGGGCCGCGGCATGCCATCTCGGTGGCGACGGGAGTCTCGCAGGTGAGGAAATAGCCATCGCAGGTATAAACGGCGAAGTAGGTGTTGCAGCCCGCCGAGCCGCTCACCGCACTGTCCTCAAACGTGGCCGTGATCGCTGTCTCTGCCAGCAGATCCGTGACCATCAGCAGAGGCGTGTCCATCCCCTCGACCATCTTTTCCTCGATAAAGGCAGTCAACACCCATGTGATCCCCTCCAGGCTGGCGTCGGCGTCCTCTGGTAGCGGTTCAAAGACGAGCACCTCACCCCGCGCGGTAAGGATCTC
>CAYPOY010000183.1:0-10081 GCA_964412395.1 uncultured Anaerolineales bacterium
TTGCACAGCAGTGGATGTCTGAGCACAGAACAAAGGTTCTGTACGGTAGAGAATGCCCGGATAGACGACGCCAGAGTATACGGCATCCTCAAGAAACGGCTAAGTGATTTTGACGCCTTCGCTGAAGCAGTACGGGCCTACCTCTGGAGGAGGAATGAATACCCCGGGCCTCCTGGCGTTGGGTTAGGCTATCTCTAATATGGCCATCTACCTGGACGTCTCCGCCGCTGTCCACCACCGCGCCGGGCTGGGACGGTATGCCGAGAGCCTGGCTCGCGCCCTGGTCGCCTCCGATCCCGACCGCTACGCTCTGTTCTGCAACCGCGAGCAGGAGATAGAGCCGCTGGCGGGCCTGGAGCACCTGCCCACCCGTACCGTCGCCCTGGGCTATAAGCCGTGGCGTATGCTGGTCTGGCTGGGGCAACTGGCCCGCGTCGGCTTCGACAACCTGCTGCTCGAAGCCGAGCTTTTTCACGCCACCGAGCACCTGCTGCTGTCACTGCGGACGATTCCCACCGTCCTCACTGTCCACGACCTTATCTTCCGCCACCTCCCGGCCCATCACAAGCCCCTCAACCGCTGGTACCTGAACGCAAGCCTGCCCCTCTACTGCCGCCGGGCTACTCACATCATTGCCATCTCCGAGTGCACCCGGCGTGACCTCATAGCTGCCTACAGCCTTCCGCCAGAGAAGGTCGTCGTCGTCTACGAGGCGGCCGATCCCCGCTTTCGCCCCCAGCTACCCGAGGCGGTGGCTGCCGTCCGCGCCCACTACAGTCTTCCCGACCGCTATCTGCTCTTTGTCGGCACCATCGAGCCGCGCAAGAACCTGGCCCGACTGCTGGCCGCCTTTGAGGCGCTCCACGCCGGGGGGCTGACCGACGGGCTGGTGATCGTGGGTAAACGGGGCTGGTTGTACGGCGACTTCTTCGCCCGGCTGGAGCAATCGCCAGCGCGGAACGCCGTCCTCTTTCCAGGCTACGTGCCCGACGAGCACCTGCCGGCCATCTACGCCGGGGCGCAGGTGTTGATCCTCCCTAGTCTCTACGAGGGCTTCGGCTTGCCGGTGTTGGAGGCGATGGCCTGCGGGACGCCTGTCGTCACCTCAGACGGTTCCAGCATCCCTGAGGTCGGCGGTGAGGCTGCGTTATACTTCGATCCGACCGACACAGAGGAGATGACGAAGACAATTCGTCGCGCTCTGACCGATGCGGAGTTACGCGAAGAAATGCAGGCACGGGGGCTGGCGCGGGCCGCCCGGTTCTCATGGGAGCGAGCAGCGAAAGAGACAAAGGCTGTGTACGATATGGTGCTGAAGGCTTGACTTTTGCCCCGCCTGGAGTATGATATACCCAATTCGCCAGTCTGGCACGGGATCGTAAGATGCGCCGCATATCAAAGCGCTGTTTCCGAGAAGAATTGGACCGCATACTCGCAGGGCTATGTCGTTACCGCCCACAAAAGGTCATCCTATTCGGCTCCTTCGCCCGGGGGGACTATCACGCGCTCAGCGATGTGGACCTGCTGATCATCAAGGAAACGGACCGGTCATTCGTTGAGCGGATCGGCGATGTGCTGGCCCTATGCGATTATTCCATTCCCCTGGAGCCCCTGGTCTATACGCCGGAAGAGTTTGAGCAGATGCGTAGGGAAGACAACCCCTTCATCGAACAGGTGTTGCGGGAAGGAAGGGTCATCTATGAATCATAACCTGGAAGAAGCGCATCGCTGGCTGGCCCAGGCCCGCCACGATGCAGAGGCAGCTGCGTTGAACGCCCGCGAAGGATACGCTGCCCTGGCCTGTTTCCTGGCTCAACAGGCGGCAGAGAAAGCACTGAAGGCCTATCTCTACGCGCGAGGAGAACGGGCCGTTGTGGGTCACGCAACCCATCTCCTGCTCAGGCGATGCCAGCACTACGATGCCTCTTTCGAGGTACTCCAGGATCTCTGCCGTCGGCTGGACCAATATTACATCCCCACCCGCTACCCCAACGGGTTGCCCGGCGGTATTCCCCACGAAGTGTACACCTCGGACCAGGCAGCTCAAGCACTGGAAGGCGCCCGCCGGGTGCTGGATATGGTGACGTGCCTGCTGCATGCCGGGAGCAGGAAGGAATAATTTTAATGACGGTCGGATGAGAACCTGGGTGTGGCAGAGCAAGAATAGACAATGATATTAGGATTTGAACTATGAGAATTCTCGTAACCGGCGGCGCTGGTTTCATTGGCTCCAACCTGGTGGACGTCCTGATGGAGCAGGGCCACGAAGTCACCGTGCTCGACAATCTCTCGGTGGGCAAAGTCACCAACATCGGACACCACCTGGAGAGCGAGCACTTTCACTTTGTCAACGATACCATCCTCAACGTGACGACGCTGGAGCGCCTCATCCGCCAGGCCGACCTCATCTACCACCTGGCGGCAGTCGTCGGCCCCAAGTACGTCGTCGAGAACCCCCTGGGCACGATCATCACCAACGTGCGCGGCACGGAAAATGTGCTGGAGTTGGCCTTCAAGTACTGGGTCGAGACCGTCATTGCCTCCAGTTCCGAAATCTACGGCAAGTCCACCGCCGCGCCGCTCAGTGAGGACGATGATCGCATCCTCGGCTCGACTACCGTGGGCCGCTGGTCATACTCCGATGCCAAGGCGATTGACGAGTACTTCGCGTTGGCCTATGCTAAGAGAGGCCTGCCCGTCACCATCGTGCGTTACTTCAACGCCTACGGCCCCAGGCTCGACCCCCGTGGCTACGGCAGCGTCATTGCCAGGTTCATCACCCAGGCGCTGCGCGGCGAGCCCCTGACCGTCTACGACGACGGGCAGCAAACCCGCTGCTTCACCTACGTCGCCGACACCCTCAGGGGCACGATGCTGGCGGCGACGGTCAAAGAGGCGGCGGGGCAGGTGTTCAACATCGGCTCCAACTGCGAGACAACCATCCTCGCGCTGGCTGCCCTGATCCGGCAACTGACCGGTTCGGCATCGGAGATCGTCCACGTGCCCTACGAGACCGCTTACGGCCCGGCCTTCGAGGAGACCCGCCGCCGCGTGCCGGACGTGACCCGTGCGCGGGAGGTACTCAGCTTCGAGGCCCAGATATCCCTCGAGGAGGGGTTGCGGCGGACGCTGGAGTGGTTTCGAGATCGGGAGATGGTGGATTGGTAGAATAGGATTGCTCAATGAATTCAACCAAGCTTAGTGCGTTCTGTGACAAGATTCTGGAGATTGGCTGGCTCCTGGCGGTGATCATCACCCCGCTCTTCTTCAACGTCTATTCCAGCCGCGTCTTCGAGCCGGACAAGCTGACCACCCTGCGCACCGTAGCCCTCATCATGGGCGCCGTCTGGACAGTCAAGTATATCGAGGAGCGAGCCAACGGCCGGTCCGAGGTTGGATTTACGTGGCAAACGCCGCTGGTCTTCCCCACTCTTTTCATGGTCGTAGTCTATCTTCTCAGCACTGCCCTCTCTGTCACCCCCTGGGTCAGCATGTTTGGCTCCTACCAGCGTCTGCAGGGCACGTACACGACGCTGGCCTACATCGTGCTATTCCTCGTCATCCTGCAGGGGCTGCGCACGCGCGCCCAACTTGACCGATTGATCACGGTCATTATTCTCAACAGCCTCCCCATCGCGCTCTACGGTCTCATCCAGCGCAACAGGCTGGATCCATTGCCCTGGGGAGGGGACGTGACCAAGCGGGTGGCCTCCAACATGGGCAACGCCATCTTCGTCGCTGCCTACCTGATTATGGCCGCGCTTCCCACGCTGGCCCGCGTGGTGGACGCTTTCCGCTCCATCCTGACCGACGAGGAGGCGAATGCGGCGGACATCCCCCGCGCTGCGGCCTACATCTTTCTGTTCCTGGTCCAGGTCATTGCCATCTGGTACACTCAGAGCCGCGGTCCTCTGATGGGTTTCCTGGCTGGGCTGGGTGTGTGGGCGTTCCTGGGGCTGCTGGCCCTTCAGCGTGCTGCCCGGCAGGGCGAGCCTTTTCATCCCCGTGACCTTCTGAGAGACGTGGGACGGGGGTTGGCCTTCGGGCTGGGTAGCCTGGCGGCGGCAGGTGCAGCCGCTGCGCTTTCTTACGTTGCAGGCCAAGCCATCGCCGGGCCGGAGAGCAGCCTGCCCCAGGGGATCGCTATGGTGGCAGCGGTGCTGGTCTTGCTGGGCACCTGGCTGGCCTTCATTGTCAACCGCCGGGGCTGGCGCTGGTTGTGGCTCAGCGCGATGGCAATCGCGGTACCCTTCGTCGCCGGGTTTCTGGCGATCAACCTGGTCGAGCCGGTCCACGAGTGGAGCCGTCAGCAGCCCGAGTTACGCCGGCTGGCGACTGTGTTACAGTCGGGAAGCGGCACCGGCATGGTCCGCAACCTCATCTGGGAGGGGGGGCTCGACTTGATTCTCCCGCACGAGCCTATCGAGTACCCGCCGACGCGGACGCACCCCGAGGGGCATTCTGATTCCCTTAACGCCCTGCGGGCACTGGTGGGCTACGGGCCGGAGTCCATGTACGTGGCCTACAACCCCTTCTACCCGCCGCTGCTGGGCCACTATGAATCGCGCACTGCCTCTCCCGACCGTTCCCACAACGAGACGCTGGACTCACTGATCATCACCGGCCTGCTGGGCTTCGTCGCCTACCTCTGGCTCTTCGGCGGGGTGTTCACCTTCGGCTTGCGCTGGCTGGGTTTCTTGCCCTCCGACTGGCGGCGTACCCTTTTCTTCGCCCTGCTGGCTTTGGGAGCGGCTATCGCTGTGGCAGTGGTTGTCCCTACCGTCGGGGCTCACTTCTTCGGCCTTGCTATCCCGGTTGGGATAGTGGCAGGATTGTTTATCTACCTGATTGTCTACGGCTTCTCTATGTACTGGGAGCCAGAGGTGGCCCCGAAGGCACACCCTTATTTCATCCTGCTGAGCGGCATCCTGTCCGCCATGGTGGCCCACTTCATTGAGATCAACTTCGGCATCGCCATCGCCTCCACACGCACCACCTTCTGGGCCTACGCCGGGGTGCTTGTGGTGGTTGGGATGGGTCTCATTCGTGAACGGGAAGCAGAGTCACGGGGAAAAAGGGAGAAGAACGCAGGAAGCAGGAGGCAGGAGGCAGGAGGCAGGAGACAGGAGGCAGGAGGCAGGAGGCAGGAGGCAGGAAGCAGGAGGCAAGAAAGCAGGAGGCGCAAGAAGCGTCGTAAGGCCGCCTCGCCGCCACCTCCTGCCAAACCTGCTCTGCCCAACTGGCTGTGGCCGACGTTCGCTGTGGCCGTCATCGGTGGCTTTGTCCTGGGCACGCTGGCCTTCGACTTCATCACCAACGCCGAGCGTCTTTCCCAACCCCTGACCATCATCTGGCGTGCGCTCACCGTGCTGCCAGCGCAGCAGAGCCGCACCTCCTATGGCGCGTTGATGATCTTCACTCTCACCTGGTTGATGAGCGCAGTCGTCTTCATCTCGGAAATGGCCAAGAGCGGGGCGTTTTGTGAGCGCAAGGGCGACGGGACTTTGGCGATTGTCCTGTACCTGCTGATCTCGCTGACGGTGGGATTCGGGTTCGCTCTGGTGCTGGCTGGCCGCCAGAGCTCGCTGATGCACATCCAGGCCCAGACCCTGGAGGATGTGCTTGGCGTCGCTGACCGCGTCGCCAGCTTCTTGACCGCTTACTATGGTTTCATCGTCTGCGTGCTGATTGCGGGCGGTGTGGTGCTCTTCCTGGGAACGCAGCGACGACCCCGGCAGGCCGCACAACCCTGGGGTGTGATCGCGCTCGTCGTATTGACGGTGTTAGTCGGTGCTATCGCTGCGGTGACCAACCTGACCCCCATCCAGGCCGACATGATCTACAAGCAGGCCGATCCTTATGACCGGGGCAAGCAGTGGCTGGTAGCCATTGAACACTACAAGCATGCGATTGAGCTGGTTCCCAAAGAGGACTTTTACTATCTGTACCTGGGCCGGGCCTACCTGGAGTACGCGACGACCATCGAGGACCCTGCTGTGCGGGACGCAGTGATGCGAGAGACGGAACAGACGCTGGTCCAGGCCCGTGAGGTCAACCCGCTCAACACCGACCACAGCGCCAATCTGGCTCGTATGTATCGCCGTTGGACCGACTTTGTCTCCGAGGATGAGATGCGCCAATCTCTGTTGCAGCAATCGTCGGAGAACTATGCCATCGCGACCTCGCTCAGCCCGCAAAACGCCATCCTCTGGAACGAGTGGGCGATGCTTTATTACTACGGCCTGGGTGACGTTGCAGGGTTTGAGCGCACGCTCCAACGTTCCCTGGAGATTGACTCAGGGTTCGGGCAAACCTGGTTAGTATGCGGCGACGCAAACCGGCAACAGGGCAAATTGGAAGAGGCGGCTCATTGCTACGAGGAAGCGCTCAAACTTAGTCACAATGCCCCGCAGGTCTGGAGGGCACTGGGAGACACGTACATCGCAATGCAGCGGTGGGAGGATGCCATCAGCGCACTCACGCAAACCGTGGAGTTACAGCCAAATGCGAGTGACATCTGGAACATACATCAAGTGCTGGCACGGCTGTATAGTCAGATTGGCCAGCAAGATCAGGCGCTCATACACGCCAGTACCGCCCTGCAATTGGCCCCCGAAGATCAACAGGCCGTGCTACAGAATTTGATCGCGCAGATTCAGTTGTTGGAGACGCCGCAACCATGACCACTTACATACTGGCCTTCGCTGGTGCATTGGTGCTGGCCATTGGGGTTACCCCTGTCGCGCGCTGGCTGGCCCCACGGATGGGCGTGATAGACAGGCCCGAAGCGCGCAAAATCCACCATCGTCCCGTTGGCCGTATGGGAGGTGTGGCCATCTATCTGGCCGTCGTCGCCGCGGCGCTTGTCCTGGGAGAGCGCTACAACTTCGCCCAGTTCGGGGTCATCCTCGTCGGCGCGACAGGCGTCTCATTCATGGGGCTGATTGACGACCGCTGGGAGCTGCGTCCACTGGTTAAAATGCTTGGTCAGACGCTCGCTGCACTGCTGCTCTACGCCAGCGGTATTTACGTCGGCACGTTCCACCGCCCGGTTCTGGATCTGATCGCGACGGTGCTATGGGTTGGGTATATCACCAACGCGGTTAACTTCCTCGACAATATGGATGGCCTGGCTGGCGGTGTTTCTGCCATCGCGGCCGCCTTCTTTGCCCTGATGTGCTCCTTCAGCGAGCAGTACCTGGTCGGGGCCCTCTCCATCGCCGTGCTGGGGGCCTGCTTGGGCTTCCTGTTCTACAACCTCAACCCGGCCAGCATCTTTATGGGGGACTCGGGATCTCTGTTCCTCGGCTTCATGCTGGCAGCCGTCGGCATCAAACTGCGCTTCCCGGATAACGTCACCTTTGTCACCTGGATGGTGCCGGTGCTGGTGATGGGGTTGCCCATTTTCGACACCACATTGGTCATCATCTCGCGCCTGCGGCGGCGTCTAAACCCGGCCACCACACCAGGTAAGGATCACATTTCACACCGCCTGGTGGCCGCAGGGATGACCCAACGCGAGGCGGTCCTGACTCTCTACGTCGTCTCATTCATTCTGGGTCTGCTGGCCACTTTCGTCACCCAGGCTTCTGTCCTGGAGGGCTATGTCGTCGGCGGCCTCGTCGCCCTGGCCGGTCTCTACGGCCTGTGGCGCGTGGAGCGTCCCCCGTTCTTCAAACCCCCAATCTCAAGTCCCGAGTCCCGAAGTCCAAGGCCCGCATCCAGCAACTAGCGTCCAGCATCGAGTAGCCAGTAACCAGCATCGAGAAACGAGGAGCGGAGTTCTGAGAATATGAAAGGTATCATCACCATCGCCGGATACGGCACCCGTTTCCTGCCGGCGTCCAAAGCGGTTCCCAAAGAGATGTTCCCCATCGCTGGCATCCCGTTGATTCAGTATCACGTGGAAAGCCTGGTGGCAGCGGGCATCACCGAGATCATCGTGGTCGTGCGCGGGGGTAGTGAGGTGGTCCAGCACCATTTTGCGCCCAGCCCCGACCTGGAACGGCACCTGGAGGCGTCGGGCAAACAGACGTTGTTGGAGGAAGTGCGGCGTATCTCCCGTATGGCCGACATCGTTTTCGTGCGCCAGCCCGAGACGCTACCCTACGGCAATGCTTCCCCGGCCCTGGCCACCCGCCACTGGCTTAACCCCAACGAGCCATTCTACTACATGTTCGGCGACGACATCATCATCGGCGACGTGCCGGTGCCGAGGCAAATGCTCGATGCGTTCGACGAATTCCAGCCGGCGGCTGTCCTCGCCACGCAGCGCGTGCCGGACGAGGAGACACATCTGTACGGCTGTATAGAACTAAAGCCCGGATCCGACAATGAGATGGCGCGTATCATCGAGAAACCTGAGCCGGGCACCGCTCCATCCAACTGGGTTCAGATCGGCCATTTCATCTTCACGCCCGAAGTGTTCGACGTGCTGGATGACCTGGAGCCGGGGCACGGAGGCGAACTGTGGATGGCCGACGCGGTTGACATGCTGGCGGCCCGCTCACCCGTTATCGTGCAGCCTATCGAGGGGTTGTGGATGGCCGCTGGAGACCCGCTGCGCCAGTTGAAGGGCTGCATTGAGATGAGCCTGCGGCGCGACGATATGCGGGACGGCCTGGTCGCCTACCTGCGTTCGCTGGAGTTGTGACGATGCCGGGCGCCGTCGTCGAGTGCTACGCGGGCACCTGTTACCCCGAACGCCCGCGCGCCTTCGTCTGGGAGGGGGAACAGGTGGCGGTGGAGGAGGTCGAGCGGCAGTGGCGCACGCTGGCTGGGCCGGCCTTCCGCGTCCGCACTGCCGACAGCCGCCGCTTCACGCTGGCCTACGATGAGGTCGCCGACGACTGGGACGTCCAGCCGTGCCTGCTCCGGCCACCTGACGATGTTGGCTGAGGTAGCACACCTATATGGCAATCCTGATCGGTATCCTCCTCGCTCTCGTCATCGGTGTCCTGCCGATGGTCGCCTACGCGCTCGTCCTGTGGTGGTTCGACCGCTACGAGAAGGAGCCACTGGGCCTGCTCATCGCCGCCTTCCTGTGGGGCGCGGTCCCCGCCATCATCTTCTCCCTTATCGCTGAACTCGTCCTGGACCTTCCCATCTCCTACTTCGTCGAGCCGGTGACTGCCAGTCTGATCGGGGCGGCTGTGGTCGCCCCTGTCGCCGAGGAGGTTTTCAAGGGGATGGCCTTGGTGCTCTTGTTTCTCTTCTTCCGCAAGGAGATTGACGGTCCTCTCGACGGCATCATCTACGGTGGGCTGGTTGGTTTCGGCTTCGCTGCCGTGGAGAACGTGCTTTACTTCGCCTCGGCGTTCGTGGAATCCGGGCTGGGTGGGCTCGCTTTGCTGACGGTGTTCCGCGCCTTGCTTTTCGGGCTCAACCATGCCATGTTCACCGGTCTGACTGGGTTGGGACTGGCGCTGGCGTGCACTATGCCCGACTGGCCGGTGAGGGTTGGCGCGCCCGTCGCAGGCCTGCTGCTAGGGATGACGGCCCACGGCATCCACAACGGCAGTGTGATGCTAGGTGCTGAGTTATGCTGGCCCTGCCTGATCACCTTTGCTTCAGACTGGGGCGGTGTGTTGATTCTGCTCGCTGTGATTACCTGGGCCTCGGTGCGGGAGCAGCGCTGGATTGTCACCTTCCTGGCCGATGAGGTGGGACTGGGCACGCTGAGCCAGGAGGATTACGCCGTGGTGTGCTCCTATACCAGGCGGGTGGCAGTGCGGGCAAGCGCACTGTTCGGCGGCGACTTCAGGCACTGGTTGGACCTGGGCCGCTGCCACCGCCTGGCGACAGAACTGGCCTTCAACAAGCGTCGTCTGACCCATTTTCCTGCGGAGAAGGATACGCAGGCGCGCGTCGTGCAATTGCGGAGACAGGTGAGGGGAATGACCGATGAGCAATGACAAATGTCCTGTCGCAGGGAGGATGCCCTACTTAAGGGGCCTGGAAGCCTGTGCTTGTGTGGTGAGATAGAAAAAACCAGGGCCGTCGGGTTTGCTCGGCGACCCTGGTTTCTTGCTGGCGGGAGTGGATGGGAGTCGAACCCACCGCGGCCCGCTCTGCGCGGCCC
>CAYPOY010000184.1:0-10074 GCA_964412395.1 uncultured Anaerolineales bacterium
CACCGCAAAGGGTATGGAAGGAGTACCATCTGGAAATTTCGTTCACGGGTATTGGGTTAAAGTACAGGTAGGATGCCACCGTGCCCGGCCCTGCGTCGTCGTTCCAATCCAACAGCCATTCCCCGTCGGAATCGTACAGGTAGATGATTGTGTCGGCGCTTGGGTCCAGGTCAAAGGTCTCAATGACATAGTCCACGCCCGCGTCCTCCACATCAAATACCGCCCAGTCCACATCCCCTGCAGGGAAAAGGTTGTGGCGTTGGCTCGCGCCGTCCGTCGCGATCGCGCGGGCCTGCGCGCTATCGTCGTCCGGCTCGTATATGTCCTGGCAGGTGTAAGTATGGTTGCGCATCACCAGGGGCAAATAGACAAGCTGGGGAACACTGACGCGCGTCTCAAACGGCCCGACGCTCCCTACGTTTCCCGCCTCGTCCACAGCCTCAATCCAGGTCGAGTAGAAGCCGGGACGAACAAAGTAGTAAGTATCGGTAAAGACCCACGTCCCGTCGGCAGGGTACAAGTGGAGGCTCTGAAAATCGCCGTTGGGGGCGAGGATGCGGAGTTGTGTGCTCGCGACCTCCCCGCCGTCGCTGACGGAACCGGCGATATAGATGTCAAACGTTTCATTCAGGATCAAGGTTTCGCTGGGCCGGTGAGTGACGGTGATGACCGGCGCGACAGTGTCCACCCGGAACGCCAGGCGTAGGGGCGATCCCTCGTGGTCGCCCTCGGCGGTGCGGTTGCCCACGCTGTCCAGTCCGTAGAGGGATAGGGTGTGGGTGACGTCGTCGCTGTCTTCAATGTCGGGCGGACTGTAGCTCCACGTCGCTTCCGTGTTCTGCGGAAGGGTGCCGGCGGTGAGGATGAGTTGGCTGCGGTTGTAGGCGCCGTCGTCTTTCTCAGGGAAATAGTCGCACAGGACGAGTTTCCAGTCGCCAGCAGCCTGCTCGCCGTTAAAGAGGCTCAACGGCTGGTCGGGGCGGCGCTCGTTTTCATAGTAGGGTACGTCCGTATCGTGGTCCGTCCTGTCTCTACCGTTGGCAAACAATGCGGCGTCGCTCAAACGCACGTCATAGTTATCGGCCGAGGTGCCATCCCACAGGATGGCGGCCCACGCGCCGGAGGGAGCGACCAACCAGCCGGTGACGTCGTAGCGGTATTCGTGGTCGACGTTCAGGGCCAGGTCTACGTCGGCTATGGTGAAACTATCGGTGACGTTGAAGGTGCGGAAGATCTCGGTGCCGCCGTAGCAGGCAGTCCGCGCGTCAATGGCGATGGGTGTTTCGGGTACATCCTCGTAGGTGAAGGTGTTTTGTGGCAGTGTCGCGGCGTCCACCAGGAGGTCGGTCAACTCACCCTCACCCCCGCCCTCTCCCTGGGAGGGAGAGGGAGAGTATGCCTCGACCGCGCCAACCAACCGGTTGTCGCTCAACTGCCCACTCAAGGTGGTCTCGCTGGGGCCGAGGAGGCCGTCGTAGAGGGCGGCTTCTGTGGCGACGCTGAGGGTGATGGTGGGCGGGATGGCGTCTACGGTGAAAGCCTGCCAATTGGTCCAGGTGCCCACCTGGCCGTGCTCGTCGGTCGCCCTGGCGCGGAGATGGAAGACAGCCCCTTCATTGGCAGCTCCCACGTCCCACGCGCACGACCACGTTCCATCGCCCGGCGTGTCGTCCTGGCAATCCCAGGTTTGACCGCCTTCTACCGCCAGGGTCACAGTGGGTACCGCCGATTGGTCGAAAGCAAAGCCGTTGACGGTGTTCGTGAGGGGGCCGAGGAGCGCCGGCAGTGCTGTAATGCCCACGGCAGGCGGTTGGTCGTCGTATTCATAGTCCAGGTAGAGCCAGTCGAGTTGGTTATCGTAGACGGAGCCGGTGTCGTCGTAAACGACGACGTCTATGGTGGCCCAGCCATTGCGGTTACCCGGATCGTAATTCAAGTCGGTGCGGCCCTCGAAGGTAACCGTCATCGTCTCTCCGGGGGCCAGGTCGCCCAGCGGGAGGAGTAACCAGTCGTACTGGCCGTACTCGTCGGACAGAGGGATACCATCAGGCAACCGCATCGGCCCCCATGTGACGACGTCGGCGTACAGCTCGGTGGCGGTTCCGGCGCCACGGTTGGCGTAGGTGAGGGTGTAGGTGATGGACTGGTCGTCGCCGAGGGCGGGATTGTCCACGTCCATGAGGATGCCTAGCCCATCCTGGGCGTTAAAATCGTTCTCGCCTGTGGTGTCAGACCCTAAAGGTTTCAGAAAACCTTTAGGGTCTCCCACGCCCGGCGGCGCGGGAATCGCATTATTCCGGGCCAGCAACTCCTTATTTGGTAGATCGCCAATCGCCGACTCGCTGACTTGCTGATTCGCTGATTCGCTGCTTCGCTCACATTCGGGAGCTTTGGGGTTGGCAGCGCACAGTTCGGCCTGGATGGTATCCCAGTCGGCGGAACCGGCAAACTGGTCCAGGCTGCTCATGGCAAAGAAGAGGTTGTCTCCCAGGACACTGTAGGCGATGCCGGGAGGGTCGCCGTTGAGGGAGAGGCGGACGTCGGAGCCCGTAAACCGCTGGCCCGTACTTTGTGTTGCGTGTTGCGTGAAACGTGATGCGTGATGCGTGATGCTCGATTGTGTGCCGTTGGGACATAGACCGGAGCCGAGGGATGCCCACGTGTAACTGTGGGTGAGGGGGAAGTATTGCACGCCGGTGGTGATGACGGCGTCGAGGACGCGTGGACTGTTGATAGAATTGCGGGCCGGCATGGTGGCCCACAGGCGCAGCGCGTCTTCCTCCGTGGCGAAGGCGACCAGCGAGAGGCCCCCACCCCCGGCCCCTCCCCGCCCCCCCTCAGTCCCCCCCAAAGTTGGGGGGGAAGCGGGAGAGGGGAGTCCCAGCAGGTTGAAGGGCAGGTACAGGTCGGTGATGGGGGTGTCACCGGCGGTGAAAGCGTAGCCCCAATCGCCGCTCACCGCTTGCCATTCCTGGTACAGCACGTCCCACCGCAGCAGGACGGCAGTTTGGCTATCCTGCACCCAGATCAGGTAGTCCGCCTCCATCCGCGAATCAGACTGGGCGGCCGCATTGGCCGCGAGCAACGCCCGATGCGACAGCCCTCTGACGTTTGACGCTTGACGCTTGACGCTTGACGCTTGACTCACTGGTGGCAACAGAATCACCGTATTCGTCACCGTCGCCGTGTAGGGATCGTAGGCGCGGTCAGTGCCCCCTGTCCGCGTGTCCAGGTAGATGAAGAGGTCGCCGTCGTCGTCCCAGTTGGCCCCGCTCCAGGTGAGGCGCAGGGCCTGTTGATTCCAGGTGGCGTAGAGTTCCTGCGCATCGTCGAGGGCTGCGCCGGGGAAGGCGTGGTCACGGATGCGGTTGTCGGCGCCGATCTGGGTGCAGCCGCTCTCCATCCAGCCGTGGTAGATGCCCCCACCCCCGGCCCCTCCCCCAGAGGGAGAGGGGAGAGTAACATAGTCTGGCGTGAGGGGGTGGTCCACATAGATCGGGCCGATTTCCTGCCAACTCTGATTGCCGTAGATGTCCTGACTGCCCAGATAGACGCTAATCTTCTGCGCTTCACCGGCGATGTATTGAGAGACCCGCGAGGCGTGCGGCGCGAGATGTGAAACGTGATGCGTGATGGTATCGCTGGTCACGGTGGCCCAATCTACCACGTAGTTAGCCAGGCCGCTGTTGTCGCTGGCGGCGGTCCAGGTTAGGGTGAGGGTAGGGCTGATCTGGCGCAACGTCAGGCCGGGGGTGATGACGCCGCCAGCGCTGGTCAGGGTGAGGGTGACGGAGGCGGGTGCAGCCACATCGACCAATACGTCAGCCATATCTTGCGTTGTGCGCCCGGCCACGTCGGTGGCGGTGACGACGATGGGGTAAGTCATGCCGTCGGGCGGGTTGCCCAGTTCGGTATACCAGGCCGCCGTCCAGACGTTACCCTCTATAGTGCCGGTCAACGACCACGTATCGCTGATCACCATGCCGACGTTCTCCACACCGCCGCTGTCGGCGACCAGGCCGGTCAGGTCGAGTCTGCCGGAGCTGTGGTAGTGGGTGCTGGTAAAAATGGCGCTGGCGATGGTCACGGTTGGGGGCCGGGTGTCCAGGGTGACGGTGATGGCATCGTCGGTCGTTCTGCCGAGCCAATCGCGGGCGCCCACAGAGATGACGTGCGCGCCCTCCCCGTCCGGCGTCCAGGCGGCGATCCAGTTGGTGTGGGTCAGTGTTCCATTGGCCCAATCCGGGGCATAGATGGGCACACTGTCCACGGTCAGGGTCAGGGCCTGGGCAAAGCGGGGCGCCCACAGGCCGCCGGTGATGCTGATGGGGTTGGTGTTGGTCAGCACCGCGCCGTCTTCCAGGCCGGTGATCTGGACCACTGGCCGGGTGTCCAACGTCAGGGAGTGGACATCGGTGACGGCGGTCCCGGCCCAGTCGCGGGCCACGGCCACCAGCGTGTGCGCGCCATCGTCGGGTGGAGTCCAGGAGGTGGCCCAGTTGGTGGTGGTCAGTGTGCCGCTGGCCCAGGTCTGGGTGTAGATGGATGTGCCGTCTGCCGTGACCGTCAGGTCTTGCAGGGTGTCGGGGCTAAAGGCTGCGCCGGTGACGTTGATGGGGTCGGCGTCAAAGATCTGGGCGTCCACCTCAGGGGCGGTGATGAGGATGTAGGCGTGGGTGTCGGTCAGCGACGTCTCTCCCCCCCTCAATCCCCCCCAGCGGGGGGGAGGCTCTTGCAGGGCAAGGTCCAGCGTCGCCGCTGCAACCTGCCGGTTTGTTGCACGGGAGACGGCGAAGGAGATGGTTGTCCCGCAGCCGTACCCGCTATTCCAATAGGCAACCGACGTCCCGTTTACCCGCGCAATGCCGAATGAGTTGCCGTAGCAATACGCATCAGAGATCTGCACCTCGCACGATGCGCCGAGGACAACGTCTCCACTCCAACGATAGGTTGTATAGTTGCCCATTGACCAGTAGTTGTGTCGATCCAGTTCCTGGCCGTTGCAGCGGATGACTACCGCGGTTTGGTATCCTGCCCCGTTGGTGCGCCATTCCGCCTCCACGGCGGCGGTGGTGGGCGGGACAAAGGTGGCGCAATGACCGAAGGTATCGCAGGCTGTGGCGACCGGGGGAGGCGCAGAGCCGGGGGTCTCAACCTGTATGATTTGCAGGTCACTCCTGTCTACCACGTAGACATAGCGCCCGGCGACAGCTACACCAACTGTTGCCCCAGAGCCGTGGATGTCAACCTGGGCCAGGCTGCTGGGGTTGGAGATATCCACTATCCGCAAGCCACTGCCGGCGATGTAGAGGTAGTTTCCGGAAATCGCCACATCCTCGGCGCGCCAGGCGCTGTAGGAGCTTGCTAATGTCGGAGCGTTGGGGTTGGCGATGTTCACCACATACAGCCCTCCCCCCCTGTTCGCCAGGTAGGCGTGATTACTGGAGACAGCCACCTTCAGTACATCCCATGAGTAGCCGCCTCCGCCATAGTGTCCTACTTCGTAGGGAGCGCCGGGATTGGCGACGTTCACCACGCGCAATCCGCCGCCTCTATCCGCCACGTAGGCATAGTCCCCAGAGACCGCTACGCCGGTCGCCGACCCCGGCGTATCGCATCTGCCCACTTGACGGGGGTTGCCGGGCGTAGAGATGTCTATCACCAGCAGCCCATTGGTATAATCAGCCAGATAGGCATAGTTCCCGGAGATTGCCACATCCTGGGCGCTCCCCGGCGTGTCGTAGGAGCCGGCCAGGGTTGGCGCCGATGGCGTGGCGATATTCACCACGTACAGCCCACCCGACTCGCCGGATACGTAGGCATAGTTTCCAGAGACCGCTACCCCAACAGCGTTCCCCAGGTTGGAAAGCCCACCTACGCTGCGGGGAAGGCCGGGATCGGAGATGTCTACCACTCGCAGACCAGACCAAAGATCGGCGACATAGGCATAGTTGCCAGAGACTGCTACGTCAACGGCGCTGCCGGGTGTATGGTATCGTCCCACGTCTCTCGCCACCGGCGGGGCGCAACTGGCGTCAATCTGGTAAAGGCGCTGGCTGCTGCTGGGTGTCTGCCCGGCGAGCGCCAGGTACCAGGGCGATTGGAATCCCTGGCTGCTGGAAACGACCCCCGCTCCGCAGGATGAGTTAAAGTTTTGCGTACTCTGGTTGTAATCCTGCGCCTGAATGTTGTAGCGATGCGTGGAACCGTCGTAACTGGCGGTCAGGCGCGGGGCGAGGGTATCTATTTCGCCGCTCCACACCGCCTGGACAGGATCGCCGACGTTGCCCAGTCCGTCTGTGCCGCGCAAGTCAATCGCGTAGGAGCCTTCCAGCCCGGACGGCATGGTATAAGTCCAGGTGGTCTGTAACACACCCGACCCGCTCTGCGCCAGCGTCGCTGCATGCCAGCCGCCTTGCGTAAGGATGGCAATCTCTTCCGCCGACAGGGCGCGAGGATAGACGCGCACGTCGTCAATGGTGCCGTCAAAGTATTCAGAAGCATAGGTCTTTCCGACCGTCAAGTTATTGGCGTCAGGCACGTTGTGACCGGTGGGCGTATCTCGCCCCTTTTCCACCCCGTCCAGATAAATGATGCGGGTGGCGCCGTCGAAGGTCGCCACGACGTGATGCCAGGCGCCGGTCAAATCCCCCGTCTGAACGGTGAGGTCGTTCCACCACCAGTAATTGTGGATGCCGTTACCCGTCAGCCGCAAAGCATTGACTTGATTGGTGTGGCCGTAGTTCCCCCAACCGACAATGCCTTTCGCGCCCATCGTATCCGGCTTGACCCAGGCGGCCAGGGTGTAGTGTTCGTTGCCGATGGGGACGTTGGGATTGTTGATGGTAATGTGATCGTCTGCGCCGTCGAGGCGCAAGGCATACGCGCCGACCTGGCCGGCAACCGCTTTGTTGTTAGCGTCGTTAGCGCCGGTTTGCAGCGTAGCAGCATGCTCCCAGCCAGAATCATCTGCCAACAAGGGTCCGCCGCCAACGGCGAAATTTCGCTCAAAATCCAGCGCCAGGCTTGGCTCCGCTTCGATGTAGAGGCTGCGAATTTCAGCAGTGGAGAGAGCGCGGTTCCAGACGCGGACATCGTCCAGCGCGCCACCAAAAGAATACCTGGACTGCGCATCTGGAAAGTCGCCAACGTGCAGATTGCCGGAGCTTTGGTTGTGCCCCGCAGCGGTATTCTGGGCCACATTGACCCCGTCACGGTAGATGATTCGGGTACTGTTGGCAGCATCATAAGTACAGGCCCAGTGATGCCAATCGGTATCCGTGTAAGGGAGGGTGTCCAGGACATCAAATCCAAAAGCGCACGTAAATCTATTGTTGTCCCTGAACCCAAACGCCAGCCCTTGATTTGATGCAGGCGTCCCTTGCCCGATCACGATATCGTAGGCACCGGGCGTATTGCGCTTTGCCCAGGCCGACAGGGTGAAGGATGTGTCCGCCAGATTGATCCCGCTTCCAATGTTCACGTGATCGTCGGCCCCATCAAACTGCGCTGCCCCCCCCAGTGTGCCCCTTTGCGCCGACGGCGGGGCAGTTGTCACCGCTGCAAGTCCCGGTGTGATTGCCGCCGGAGATATCCCGGAAAGAGAGCGATCCATCTTGAGCGACCTGGTCGTCAAAGGGAAGGTGCAGAATCTGCCCGGCGGGGGGCGCCTGATTGTACAAGGGCGAGCCGGGCGTGGTAGAGCGAATGGCAACGTCTACCCCTTGCACGCCGCCAAAGGTCGTCTGCGCCAGGGCGCTAATCTCGTTACCGGAGAGGACGCGGTCGTAGACGCGCGTTTCGTCCAGTTTGCCGTCCAGGAATTCCAGTGTGCTGTCCATCCATTTGCCAAGTTGAGCTGCGCCGGATGAGGTGGAGACGGAAAAGTCGCCGTTGGCGGTATTATCCAAAAAGCCGTTGATGTAGAAACTTGCCTCGGAATCTGAAAAGACGACTGCTACGTGATACCATTGCCCGGTATTGAGAATGGCATTGCTTTGCAGCCTGGGACTGTCGTCGTCCCACCCGACGGCAAAGTATAGCCGGCCATCGTCGCCCGCCACTTTTCTCCAAGGGAGTCCGCCGGTGTAGCCTACCGAAAGCAAGTGGAGATTACCATTGTACCCTGAAGGGGTTCCGGTCCATCTCGAAAAGATGGTCTCTTCGTCCCTGCGGTCCAGGTAGAGCCAGGTGACAATGGTTCCGTCGCCTGTGTGGTTCACTGCCTGGCCTGGCAGCGACACAACCTGCCATCTCGGGCCGTTAAAACTGACTGCGTTGCCAAGTTGTCCGCTTTGCCCGGCGCTAGGGCAGTAGGCGCCGCTGCAAGTAGCCGGGTCGCCGCCGGCGCTGTTCAGGAAGGACGTGGCCCCGGCGGCTTCTTCAAAACGTAAATGCAGAGTTGCATCGCCCGTGCCTGGCCACTCGCTCACATCACCTTGCAGGGTGAGGGGAGTAACGATAGCGCCTTCGGGAACGCCGGTGAGGTTCATGTCTGGCGTGGAGGGTGAGGCGTCTATGGCGATGGTAGTGAGCGTTTCCGTTCGCCGGTTCCCTACGGCGTCTTCTGAGGTGACACGCAGGGTATAGGCGCCGCTGGGGTCGCGGTTGGTGAAGATATAGTCTACCTGCCATTGCCCATTGGTTACAGCCGCCTGCACCTCTCCTGCACCCGCGACATTGCCCATAGCGTCGAGCAAAGCGACATACACCCTCGCCGCGCCGCTGCCGGCGTCGCCGCTGCTGAGGTTCGGGTCGCTGACCGTGCCGGAGAGGGAGACGAGCAATGTGTTTTCTTGCGTGGGATGGATAACAGGTGCCAGCAATGCCTGGCCAGTGTAGGCAGCGTTGGGGGGCGTATCGTCCACGTAGAAAGTGTGGGTGGCGGCGGGGGTTTCCACGTGCCCCAGGAGATCGGTGGCGCGGGTCTGCAGATAGTAGCGTCCCTCGCCCCCCAGTGTAGTGGGGTCAAAGGTAGGGCACCATGCGGCCTGGTCGGCGGCGTCCATGCATTCGGGGGCGGGGGTCCAGGTGAAACTCGCCTGCCCCGCACGGCGCACGCCAAATTCTACCCCCGTCACGTGGGAAGTGGCGTCCAGCGCGCCCACGTCCAGCACCACGTCCCGGTTGGCGCGGTATTGCGGTTCGGTGGAGCGCAAGGTGGATACCGGGTCTTCGGCGTCCACGGTGAGGTGAAAAGTCTGTCGCTCCTCGACCCACTTGGATTGGTGTTCGTAAATGTTATCGACTTCATAGCTGGAGAGCGCGCGGCGATTGATCGTTACCTCGTCAATGCGCCCGGCGAACCAGGTGTAGCCGTAGACGGCGGTGTTGTGCCCAATTACGAGATTCCCGTTGTTTTGGCACGGCACGCCGCTCACGCTCTCGCTGCGATCCAGGTTGCCGTTCAGATAAAAGTTGAATTTCGCCCCATCGTAGGTCATCATCACGTGGTTCCACGTGTTCTGGATCAAGGAATTATGGCTGTCGTAGCTGCGCCACGTTGCGCAATCGGCAGCCTGGAAGGAAAAGTGAACGGTCATCGCGTTTGGGTTGATGAACATGCCATAGTTGCGGCTGCCGCCATAAGTGTTTTCCTTGACGATCAGGGGTTGGTAGCCGTTCTTGGGTCCGACAGGCTTGACCCAGGCGCCGACGCTAAAGGTAGCGAGGTCAAGCAAGGGATTGTCGGGAATAAGAATGCTCCTGCCCCATGTGTTGAACTCGACAGCAGTTCCTATTTGCCCTTTGACCTCCGCCTGGGGGCAGTAGTTGTCGAAGCTCCACGTATTAAGCCCATTGCCGGAAGCGTCGCTAAAGACGGTTGCTCCGGCGGCTTCGTCCAGGTGGAGCATCAGCGTGGGGGCGGATTGGTAAAGCGCCTGGATTTCTGATGGGGAGAGGGCTTTGCTGAAGGCGCGCAGGTCGTCAATCTTGCCCCGAAAGTATTGTGGACCGGGGTTGGAGGTCCCCAGCAAAAGGGGCAGGCTGCTGTTGCGGCGGGCGCCGTCAAAGTGTTCCGTTGCTACAGGCGCGCCGTTGACATAGAGGGTGGCGTTGTTGTTCTGCATGACA
>CAYPOY010000185.1:0-10072 GCA_964412395.1 uncultured Anaerolineales bacterium
GGCTGGCGGATGCAGGTGAAGACTTTCTTGCCGATGTAGTGCAACCCCTGGCTGACGCCGATAGTGGTGACGGTCTTGCCCTCCCCCAACGGCGTGGGCGTGATAGCAGTCACGTCAATGTACCTGGCATTGGGCCGGTCGGCCAACTTCTCCAACACGTCCAGATGAACTTTGGCCTTGTACTTGCCGTGCAGGTCCAGGTCATCCTCCGTGAGACCCACCAACTTCGCGACTTCGATGGCTGGCAGCAACTCGGCTGCCTGCGCGATCTCAATGTCGCTGGGCACAGGATATACTCTCTTGACGGGCATTTCAATTACCTCCTTGTGTAGATTTTGTGATCGTAAATGGCTTACTCGATCCGGGGAAAGCCCCCGGTCATTCACGACGTCTCAATGTGTCCCTCGGGCACCAGGTAAGTCGTCTGCGGCAGATATGGTGCGATCTCAACCTCTACCGCCCGCCGCATGAAGTTGCCCGAGGCCTGGATCAGCGGCTCCCCCAGGCTGGGATCCACGCGCATCGTAGCCAGGCAGGGGTGGTGATGGTGAAACAGGCCGGCCTGAATGATGGCCTCCCGCACGTCCACCCCGACCAGTTGGCGAGCGACAGCCCGGGCACACCCACAGGCTGTGTCCCGCTTCACCTCGACGTTCGTGATCTGCCTGGAATCGCACTCGATCCGAAACACAGGCCGGCCGAAATAGCGGGCAAATTCGCCGATCCAGGGATCGGTGCAGGCGACGCGCTGCTGGCGCAGATTATACCCTTTTTCATCGAGAGAACAAAAGGGCTTGGGAAAAGCGGATGCTACCCCTCCCCTCGCCAACTGGTCGGCCAACTGCCGCGCCAACCCCTCGGGTAGCCAGGCGACGTTATCTACCGGGGCGACGACCGCCCGTGCACCACTCCGCCGCGCCAGTTCAGGGACAAGTTGGGCGACGGCCGGCCTCTCTCCTAACGAGAGCACCAGGTCGGCAGCAGGAAGGTGCATGGGGAGAAACGCCAACGGGTCATCCACCACCAGGGGAAGAGCAGAAGGGGCACGCCAGGCCTCTACCGTCCATGCCTCGGGAGCGAAACTGCGGACGTTTTCCAGAATGCGCTGACCATAGTAGCCCTGGAACAAAACGAATAACCGCAGCGCCTCTGTACCGTGACCGCGCCAATCCAACGGCTCCCAAATCGCCTCCAACAGGTCCTCCACGCGGCGACCCTGTTTCATCTGTTGGTAGTAGGTATGGATGCGATTGTCTTCCAGGGTCAGCCCGATGACCTTTGTGCCGGGGATGGACTCCAGCACCTCGGCGACCAGGCGGCTCTGTTCCTCACCCCTGGCCTCGATAATGATCACGTCAGGGGCGACCGCCTGCATCTGAGCAAGCACATCGGGGCCGACGAGGGCTCCCCCCCTGGGGGGTGCGACTCCGACAACTTCGATGCCTGGTTGACCGGAAAGGAGGCTTTGAACGCCCTGGGCGAAAAGTGGCTGGCTGGCGAGAATAAATACGCGACTAGAATTCATTAACTGACTACCGGTCAGTAAACTGTCGCAATTATAACCCCGTTACGACGATTCGTCTATGGCCCTTCTGGGCCATATATGCTGCCCAAATAGTTCACCAGGGCTAGTCCTTGACTCCTCCCTGTGTAAGCTGCAGACCAAGCCTCGCGTGCTCAGGCCTGATCCTCTGGCGACAAGCACACCAGCCCGTGGCTCACAGCATAGGCGGCCGCCTGAGTCCGGTTCCTGACCCCCAGTTTGGCGAGGATGCTGCGCAGGTGGTTCTTCACCGTATTGCGGGTAATGCCCAGCTCCTCTGCGATTTCCTGGTTGGAACAACCGTTCACAAGCAGCGGCAAGACCTCGCACTCGCGCGCCGAAAGCACGGCTGTAGCCGCTGGCCGCACGGCTGGCTGGTTCCGTTGTGCCAGTTGGCGAAGCAGTTTGCCCGTCATCACCCGAGATATCGGGGCCTCCCCCGACATCAGACCTCGCAACTGCTGAAAGAGCGCCTCCGGCAGAAGGTCTTTGAGCAAATATCCATCTGCTCCATAGCGCACGGCGGTCGCCAGGTCTTGCTCGTCGTCGGAGACGGTCAGCATCACCACCCGCACATCTGGCATCTGATCCTTGATGCGGCGGGTGGCCTCCAATCCATCGCAGTTGGGCATACGGATGTCCATCAGCACCAAATCTGGATGCAGCAGCCGCGTCTGCTCCACTGCCTCCAGACCATCCCTGGCCTCCCCGACAACCTCAAAATCGAGCTGGGCGTCAAGCAGCCGGGCCAGTCCCTTTCGGAACAGCAGATGATCATCCACCAGCAGAATGTGTAGCGAGTTCATCGCCCGCTATTATACCCGCTTCCGGCGCTCAGGCAACAACGCGAGTATGTCCTACACAAACGTACCCCGCCCGGCAGGGGTTGACGGGCACAGCGACGATCACCACCACCGTCACCGACGGGGACAGCCTGACCGACGATGCGACCTTCGTGTTGACGGTCGAGCCGTTCTGCATCTACCTGTCGCCGGTTACCAAGAACAGCTAATCGCGGTCGTGGCGTAGACACAAAAGCCCCCTGGCCCGTTTCAAGGCCGGGGGGCTGCTGTTTCACCTTATCTGCTAGTGCTCGAAGGGGTTTCAGGACATATTTGATTTCCAGGTGAGAATTATACACCAGGATGATACAACAAGTCTCTCTAAAAGGCAAACTCGTCGGTTTATCAAAGGCAGCGGCAGTGAACGCCTCACTAATGAACAATGAGCCAACGGTCGGGAACTTGACACAACGCACAACCTGTGGCATAGTCCGTCGTGGGACCTGACTGGTGATTGGTAGATTGATAAGCTGGTGGAGATGATACAGACAGACGCACTGGCCACAGACGTAGAAACAAGCGGCCCCTTCGCGCGGGTCGTCCTCGCAGCTCCCACAATCGCGCTGGGGCTGGCTCCGGGCCGCTTCGTGCTGGCCGATCTCGGCGGCTACCTCCGTACCCCGATCTTCCCCGCCTGGCTGGAGGATGAAGGATTTGACGTACTCATCCCACCCGGGCACCCGGCTGCCACGCTCCGGCCCGGAGATGAAGTCAACCTCATCGGCCCGCTCGGCCAGGGCTTCGAGATACCCACGACGACCAGCCGGTTGTTGCTGGTCGCCGACACAGCCCACCTGCCGGTGCTACTGCCGCTGACACAGTCAAGAAACCGGGTTTTTCAGAAAAAACCCGGTTTCTCCATCGCCCTGCTCCTCTCGGCCCCCACCGTCGCCGAGCTCTACCTTATCCGGCTGCTGCCTCCGGCTCTGGAAGTACACACAGCCACCGCCGACGGTTCCGCCGGACACGGTGGCTCCGCCCTCAACCTCTTCCCCGACCTGGTGCGCTGGGCCGATTGCGTCTGCATCGCCGACGACCCGGCGACCTACCCGGCGCTGGCGGAGACCGTGCGGGAGGTGCGCGTGGGGCCAGGCCACCGCTTCGCCCAGGCACTGGTCGTGCCGCCGATGGCCTGCGGCGTGGGAGCCTGCCACGGCTGCGGTGTGGAGGTCGCGCGCGGCACCAAACTGGCCTGCACCGACGGGCCTGTATTCGATTTGCTGGAGCTGCGATGAGCGAAGAAGCCATTGTTGAACTGGCCCCCAATCACAAGGCCGGGCTCACGCTTGCTAACCCAGTGATGCCCATGGCTGGCTGCTTCGGCTTAGGGACGGAGTATGCCCGGCTGGTTGATGTAGAATCGCTGGGCGCGGTCGTCGTCGGGCCAGTGACCGCCAGGCCGCGTCGAGGAGCGGCGCCGCCGCGTACAATTCCTCTCCCCCCCTCCCAGGGGGGGCTGGGGGGGGTTCTGCTCCATACCGGGCTCGCAAACCCCGGTGTCGCCGCCGTTGTGCGTCGCTACGGACGCGCCTGGGCCCGCTCCCCTGCGCCCGTCATCGTGCACGTGGCTGGCACCTCCCCCGACGAGGCGGCCTCCTGCTGCCGGCGGCTCTCCGGCGTCGAAGCGGTGGCCGGCATCGAACTGGGTCTGCCCAGTACTGCCGACCCCGACGAAGTTGCCGCCATCATCCGGGCAGCCCACACCGCCGCAAGCCAGCCCCTCATCGTGCGGCTGCCGCTGGCCGGAGCCGCCGCGCTGTGCGAAGTGGCTGTCGAGGCCGGCGCCAACGCACTCACCGTTGCCGCCCCGCCTCGAGGAACCGTCTGGCACAAGCCCAGCGACCGCTTCGTCACCGGTCGCCTCTACGGACCGTTTGTGCTGCCGCTGGCGCTGTGCACCTTTCGCCGCGTGGCCGAACTTGTGCCAGTGCCAATCATCGGCTGCGGTGGCATCCACAGCGTGGAAGACGCCAGGGCTTTCCTCCGCGCCGGTGCCGTGGCCATCCAGGTAGGCGGAGCTCTATGGCGCGACCCTGCCTGCCTGGCCCACATTGCCCGCAGCCTGTCAACAGCAGCCGAGCCCCAGTAAACTTGCGACCTGCCCCTCGTGTGGTATAGTATTGGTAGATTGGGAAAATGGTAAATTGGTAGCTGGCCTCTGCAACCTACGCGCCAACTTACCAATCTGCCAACCTACCAGCACCAGATTTCAATCCAGGAGGAGACTGTGACTGTACAGCACAAAAGGCCACACTCGGCAAAGAAAACAGCCCCGTGGCTGATTATCAGCGCTCTAGGCACCGTTGGAGTCATAGTGCTTTACTCCCTCGTGCCCGGCTTCCAGCCCATTGAACTGGTGCTGCTGCTCGTTGTGGTAGGTTTTTCCGCTGTGGGCTACACTCAGGGCATCATCCGTGGTATCATGACCATTGTCATGCTGTACGTCGCCACGGGAATCGCAGCAACTTTCTACCCGGTGATCACCCCCTACGTTGGCGGCATCCAGCAGATCCTGTCGCTCAACTTGAACCTCCCCCTCAGCGAGAGTATGAACCATGGCACCCTGGCCCTCTCATTCAGCGTACTAACTGTGATCACCTGGATCGCGCTGGAGATCCTGGATCGGGGCTCATTCCGAGACACGAGCCTACCCGGGCTAGGAACGCTGGATAACCTGGGCGGCATCTTCGTCTATCTGGTCATTGGGGTCCTGGTCGCCAGCCTTCTATTTAACGCTATCGGCTACGGCAGGTCGCGGCGTGTGCACGACAAGGCACTGCTCCGCCCAATATTCAATCAGGTGCTCCACGTACACTACACTGCCCAGTCGTTCTGGTTCCCCAGGAAGCCGCCTCCGATTTACGTCTACGACCTGGATCTGCGGCGTGAACGCTAAACATCTGTCCACGTTAGAATTTCCCAAGCTGCTGGCCCGCCTGGCGACTTATGCCAGTTTCTCCGCCGGGGAGGAAAAGGTCCATGCACTCACACCGGCAACCAACCTGCAGGAGATCCGCTGGCGGATGGAGACGACGAGCGAGGCCCGCACGCTGCTGGACGCCAAGCCCGACACCACCCTGGGCGGCGCACACGACATCCGGCCGCTGGCGAAGGCCACCCAACGAGGAGCGGTGTTGTCGCCGTCGGAGCTGCTCGACGTGCGCGACACCCTCGTTGCTGCCCGCAACCTCCATCGCACCCTGACCCGGCTGGAGGCGCAGTTTCCCCGCCTGGCCGACGTCGCCGGTCGCATCCAGCCCTGTCCCGAGGTCATTGTCAAGATCAACCGCTGCCTGGACGAGCGCGGGAACGTGCGTGACGACGCCTCCCCTGAACTGGCCCGCATCCGCCGTGAGGCGCACATCGCCCACGACCGGATACAGGACAAACTCCAAAGCATCATCCATGCACCTTACAACGCCACCTTCTTGCAGGAACCGCTCATCACACAACGGGAGGGGCGCTACGTCATCCCCCTCAAAGCCGACTTCAAGGGCCGTATCCGGGGCATCGTCCACGATGTGTCTGCCTCTGGGGCGACCGTCTTCACCGAGCCCCTGTCCGTCGTCGAACTGAACAACGCCTGGCGTGAGCTCCAACTTGCAGAGACGCAAGAAGTGAACCGCATCCTGGCTCGCCTCTCCGGTCACATCGCCGAACGCACAACCGAGGTCGAGCAGACCGTGGAGGCGCTGGCCGAATTGGACCTGGCCTTCGCCAAAGCGAAGTACGCCGATGCCATCAACGCCACCGCTCCCCTTCTCTCCCCCCCCGAAGGGAGGGCGGGGGGGGGTATCCGCCTCATCTCCGCTCGCCACCCCCTGCTCGACCCGCAGCGAGTCGTACCCATTGACATCGTGCTGGACGACGAGACCCACATGCTGATCATCACCGGCCCCAACACCGGCGGCAAGACCGTCAGCCTGAAGACCCTGGGCCTGCTGGCGCTAATGGCCCAGGCAGGGCTGCACCTTCCGGTCGAGACAGGATCAGCTATCTTCCCCTTTGCAACGGTGTACGCTGACATCGGCGACGAGCAGTCCATCGAGCAAAACCTCTCCACCTTCTCCTCCCACCTGAACAACATCATCTCGTTCATCGACCGGGCCGACGAACACAGCCTGGTGCTGCTGGACGAACTGGGCGCAGGCACCGACCCCGCCGAAGGGGCGGCGCTGGCCCGCGCCCTGCTGGACCACTTCCGCCGCCGTGGAACAACCACCCTGGTCGCCACCCACTACCCCGAACTCAAGAGCTACGCTCAACTCACCCCTGGCGTGCGCAACGCTTGCGTCGAGTTCGACCCGGAGACGCTCAGCCCGACCTACACACTGACCGTCGGGCTGCCGGGCCGCTCCAACGCCCTTGCCATCGCCCGGCGGCTGGGGCTGCCACGCGACATCGTCGAGGCAGCACGCCAGATGGTCTCGCCGGCCGACCTGCGCACCGAGGACATGCTGACTGACATCCACAGTCTACGCATCCAGGCAGCCCAGTTGCGGGACGAGGCCAACGCCGCCCGCACCAAAGTCGAAAGACTGGCCCGCGAACTACGCGAGCGCCTGGGAATGATTGAGCAGGAACGCCAGGAGATTCTGGAGCAGGCCAGAGAAGAAGCAACAGTGGAACTGGAAACGTTGCAGGCCGAGGCACGCCGTCTGCGGCGTCGCCTACAGGCTGCTGCCGCGCCGCTGAAGGCCGCGGCTGCGGTCGAGGAGGCCATCGAAACACTGGAGGCCAAAATATCTGAACCAGAGCCTCTGGAAATCCCCACCCTACTCGAAGTGCCACAACGCCCCGTACGCCCAGGCGACACCGTCTGGGTACGCCCACTGAACACGAAGGGGCAGGTCCTTGAGATAGACAGAGGCGAGGCTGAGGTGCAAGTGGGACCGGCCCGCACCCGCGTGAGAGTGACGGCGCTGGAACTCCGCCCCCCCACCTCCCTCCCCCTGCGAGATGAAGGGCCGGAGGAGGGGGCCATCCACGTCAGCACCGCCCCTTCTCCCAGCGTGCGTCTCGACTTGCGAGGCTGTACCGTCGAGGAAGCACTACAACAACTGGATCGCCACCTGGATGCCGCATTGCGGGCCGGTTTGCCGTGGGTGCGCGTTATCCACGGCAAAGGCACTGGCGCGCTGCGCCGGGCAGTGCGCGACTTCCTGGCCGACCATCCCTTTATCAGCACTTACGAGGCCGGCGGCGACAGAGAGGGAGGCGAGGGTGTCACCGTCGCCAAATTGGTGCTCTAACTGGATGCTGGATGCTGGTTATCAGCATATGCACTATTCGTGGGATGTGGAGACCAAGACAACGCTGGCCGAGATAATCAGTGAAATTGGCCAGAGAGATGAGCGAGCCTACCAGACGCTGGCCGCAGTATGGGAGGAGGCGACATGGGAGGAGGGCAAGTGTCTGCTGGCCTATCCCCTGGCCCTGACTGGTGGCGAGCAGGCCATTCCGCTGCTCGAGGAGGCGCTGGAAGACCCCGATCTGGACAACATGCTGGATTACAACGAGGTGGCAGCCGCCCTGGAGGAGTTAGGCATCGAAGCGCCACCAGAACCCGCCCACCTGTCGCTGTTTGACGCTGATCCTGACACTGATATAGAAACACTCGCTCGGTCCATCCTGGCGGACATCAGTGATCCAGAGCACCTCATGAGCTTTGCCGATATGGCAATGGAGGAGTGGCGCTCCCATCCAGACGACCTGGCTCATGCTTATACCAATATCGAACAGGCCAAACTGAATAACCTGATAGCAGTGCAGGCCATAAGTCTACCGCTGGAGTTATCCGTGCCTCTGATCGCTGATCTGCTCGCAGTGATGGAATCGCTCACCTTCGATGCCTCCACGCGAGGCCACCCCATCTGGCTGCGCGAGACTTACGCCCATCTGGCGGAGTGCGCCGGCCCCGCTCTTCAACTCCACATAGTGGGGGTGCTTCTGTCTCTCCAACACTACCTCAGCGACGATTACGACATCGCCGACAACCCGGACCAACTGCTGGCTGCCGCCCGTGAACTTCCCCCCAGCGACGAAAAACTGCGGCAACTGTTCGGGCAGGCGGGAGCACTCATCCTCCACTGCCGCTCCTTCTGGCCCCGCTGGCCCGCTGAGACCGACCGACCGCTATCAGGCTGGCTGGAGGGGCTGATTGAGTTCCGCCGCCCCTTGGAGCGCGTCGGGCAAATCCCGCTGCATCCTTCCCTGGAGACAGAGATGGAGGAACTATCTGCTATGTTGATGGAAGCACTGGTGGAGGCTCCACCGCCGCCGTCCATGGCTGAACTCCTCGACCTGCTCGTCGCACAGGGACAGGACTTCCTCTCACCGGCGCAACGCCGACGCTTTGCCCGCCAGCGCACCGCCGTCCTCCCCTACCTGATCCGCATAGCGCAAGACAAGTATTATTGGCGTGAAGACGGCCCCGGAGAAGGACAGGTTGCCATCCTGGCCGTGCGGCTGCTTGGTGAACTCAAAGTCACCCAGGCTGCCGACACCCTGGTGGGCGCCGCTGCCGACTCACGGCCCGAGCACGTCATCCACGACGCCGCCCTGTTCAGCCTGATGGCCATAGGCTGGCCAGCCCTCCCCGCCGTCCAGGCCTACTTCCGCTACGGGCGTGACGTCGAGACCAAGACCTCCCTGGCCAAGGTGCTGGGCCGCATCGGCCGGCGGAGCCCAGACACCTTCGACCTCCTGCGCCAGGTATGGGAGGCCACCGATTGGGCTCAGAACCGGCGCACGGTGGCGCTGGCCTTCGGTGACCTACGCGACCGCCGCGCCACCCCCCTCCTTCAGGCCGCCCTGAAGGATCGGACTGCTGACAGATTGGATTTGAACTACGTCCACTGGGCCTTGCAACGACTGGGAGTTCCAGCGCCACCGCCATCCACAAGGGAATCATCACGTCTTAAGACCCCTGCGCCATACAATCCCCGCTTGATCTATGACGAATTTGACACCCCACGACGATTGAGGTACACTACCTGGAATGAGCCACTCTGCCCCGACTGCGGTCAACCACTGATGCAGGACGAAAGCGGTGAATGGACTCACCCGCCGGAGGCAGCCGCCAGCCACTCCGCCGCCGGAAAGGGAAAATGTAAGCGCAAGAGAAAGCGACGCTAACTGATGGATGCTACTACAGAAAAGATGACACACGTTGAAGTCTGGCTCTATGGACCGCTGGCGCGCTACGCTGGTGAGCAAAGCCAGGGCAGTTACGCCGAACTACACCTGGAACTGCCCACGGGCAGCACGATGCAGGACCTGCTCGACCACCTGGGGCTTCCGCCGGAGGAGAAAGGCATCACCTTCGTCAACGGCGACCTGGCTGCGCTGTCTGGCCTCGATACCGATCGCGACCTGGTGCTGCACGACGGCGACCGGGTGGGCATCTCCCACCGCAAGAGCATGTGGCCCTTCCAGTACCGCTTCGGCGCTGGCGTGACCCCCCAACTCCAGGAGACATTCCGCCAGCGACAGGATGGGGGAGTGCACCACGCGTATACCAAACTGGATAAGTAGCCCGCCTGCCAACCGCCGATGGGGAGAACAGAAACTTGACAAGCGGACACATCTGGCATATCATAGGGTTGAATACGTCCACCTTTGAGAAAACTACATAGCCCTCCGACTCATCCTGTTCCCTCCGGGACGGGTGAGCGATAAGGTGTAG
>CAYPOY010000186.1:0-5085 GCA_964412395.1 uncultured Anaerolineales bacterium
AGGCATAGATGACCTGGTTGACGTGCGCCTCGAACTCCCCGAAGTTGAGAGGACGGTTGTCCAGCGCCGAGGGCAGGCGGAAGCCGAACTCGACCAGCACTTCCTTGCGGCTGCGGTCGCCGTGGTACATGCCCCGGACCTGCGGGATGGTCATGTGCGACTCGTCCACGATGAGCAGGTAGTCGGCCGGGAAGTAATCCATCAGCGTCCAGGGAGGCGACCCGGGTGGGCGTTGCTGCAGGTGACGGGAGTAGTTCTCGATGCCAGAACAGTAGCCGATCTCGTGGATCATCTCCAGATCGTACCGGGTGCGCTGCTCCAACCGCTGAGCCTCCAGAAGTTTTCCCCCGGCCTTCAGTTCGGCCAGCCGCGCCTCCAGTTCGACCTCGATGTCGGCCAGGGCCTGCTCCCGCTTCTCCTCCGGGGTGACAAAGTGCTTGGCGGGGAAAACCTGCACTTGGTCCAAATCGGCCAGCACTTCGCCGGTGAGGGTGTCAATCTCGGTGATGCGCTCGATCTCGTCCCCCCAGAAGCTGATGCGGTAGGCAGTCTCGGTGTAAGCGGGGCTAATCTCCAGCGTGTCGCCCCGCACACGGAAGGCCCCGCGCTTCAAATCGAGGTCGTTCCGTTTGTAGTAGATGCTGACCAGGTGGCGAAGGAGCCCGTCGCGGCGGTGTCGCTCTCCTCGCGCCAGTTTGACCACCACCCGGCCCCACTCCTGGGGGTCGCCGATGGCGTAGATGCAGGAGACCGAGGCGACGATGATGACGTCGCGGCGGGAGAAGATAGCAGTCGTGGCAGCCAGGCGCAACCGGTCAATCTCCTCGTTGATGTCGGCGTCTTTTTCGATGTAGAGATCGTACCTGGGCAGGTAGGCCTCCGGTTGATAGTAATCATAGTACGATACAAAGTACTCGACAGCGTTGTGGGGGAAGAACTCACGAAACTCGGCGTAGAGTTGGGCAGCGAGAGTCTTATTATGGGCGAGGACAAGGGCGGGTTTCTGCACCTTCTCGATGACCTTCGACACGACGTAGGTCTTTCCTGTGCCAGTGGCACCAAGCAACGTCTGGTGCTTATGTCCCTTGCGGATGCCCTCCACCAGCGCAGCGATAGCCTCGGGCTGGTCGCCTGTGGGCCGAAACTCGGAGACGAGTTGAAACCTGGGCATAGTGTGCTCCCGAATTTGGTAGATTGGGAAGGGGGCTTTTGGTTAGAACTAACCTGGAGCTTTGTCAACTCCAATTTGATGGGTTGTAGTGGCGACTTCATCGCAGCCACCCTCATCGCCATTATACGCATTGCGGCAAAAATGACACGTTGGCCTTCTCAAGCTCCTGGCCCCCGTCCCGGGGGCGGGTTCGCGGGGCAAATCTCGCCTGAGACGCCCCCGAGACGGGGGCTTCGAGCGAGAAAGTGCGATTTTTACCCCAATGCTATTATACAATGGCGGGGGTATGGGGTCAAGGGGAATAGCGCGCCAGATTTGACAATTGGGGCGGTTGTGTGGTATGGTAGGACGGTGAAATGACCAACGATCAATGACAAATGACAAGTAGTCGTCGCACCACGTGGTTTCTCGTTGCCGGTGCTCTCGCCGCCATCTTACTGTGCGTCGGCGTGGGTGGGCTGGCCATCGTAAGCTGGGCCTACAGCCAGCATTATGCAGGTCACATTTACCCCGGCGTCAGCGTCTACGGCGTGGACCTGGGCGGGCTGACGGTGGACGAGGCCGCCGCTGCCCTCCAGTCGGCACTCCCCAACCCAGCCACGCTGCCGCTGACACTGCGTGACGGAGAGCATATCTGGAGTCGCTCCTGGGCCGACCTGGAGCTTCGCCTCGATTCGTTGGCGACCGCCCGCCTGGCCTACCGGGTGGGGCGCGACGGAACGTCCAAACAGCAACGGGCTGCCCAATTGCGGGCGCTCGCCGCCGGCTGGCCGCTCTCCCCCGTCGTCGTGCTCCCCAACCCGGCCCAGGCCGCTGCGGCGCTCCGGGCACTGGCCCCCGAGGTAGCCATCCCGCCAGTAAACGCCACGCTCATCATACGGCCCGGCGGCATCACTCCGGTGCCGGCCCAGGCAGGGCGGGAACTGGACGTGGAGGCGACCGTCGCTGTGCTCCCACACGCGGTCGGCGTCGGCAACGAGGGGTTGGTGATGAAACTCTTGACCCGCCAGGTGGAGCCGGCCATCAGCGACCCGGGGCCGGCGCAGGCTCAGGCCGAGGCACTGCTGGCGCGCCCCTTCACACTCGTCGCCGACGACCCGCTGACCGGATTCAGCGCCACGTGGGCGGTGGAACCGGAAGCGGTGGCGGAGTGGCTGATCACGCAGCCGGTCGAGGACGCAAGTGGCGCTCGGCTGGTGCTGACGGTGCAGGATGAGGCCGTCCGCGCCTACCTGGAGGGTATGGGCAGCCAACTGACCGGCGAGGATGAAACTCCCTACCGCTTCGGGGCGGGCGGGGGCGGTGTTGCACTCAACGTGGAGAGGACTGTGCCGGCGGTGCGGGCGGCGGTCGAGGCCGGGGAGAGCCAGGCCGCCGTTGCGTTGGCGCATCTACCGCGCACCTACATCGTGCAACCGGGCGATACGTTGACATCGGTGGCACATGCGCACGGCTTCCCCATCTGGCGGCTGACCGAGGCCAATCCGGGCATCGAGCCCGGCGAACTATGGCCCGGTCAGCAGATCGTCATCCCCTCGGTGGACGTACTCTTTCCGCTGCCGCTCATCACCGATCGACGCATCGTGGTAGATATCTCCGATCAGCGTCTAACTGCCCACGAGGGGGAGACGCTGATCTACGACTTTGTCTGCTCGACCGGCATCGCCTCATCGCCGACCATCCCGGGCACGTTCCAGGTGTTGAGCAAGAATAAGAAGGCTTACGCCTCCAGTTGGGACCTGTGGATGCCCCACTTCATGGGGATCTACCGCTCAGGGCCCGATTTCACCAACGGCATCCACGCGCTGCCGACCCTCTCCAGCGGTGCCCGGTTGTGGGAAGGTTACCTGGGCCGCCCGATCTCCTATGGTTGCATCGTCATCGGCCTGGACGAGGCCGCCGCCCTCTACGAATGGACCGAGTTGGGGACGTTGGTGATGATACAGGAGTAGTACCTTTTTCCTATTGACCATAATCTCCAAAAATCTTATAATTTATAAAGAACAAAATAATCGTTACATTCGTCGCAGTTCGCATGCGCCGACGTGACAGTGATTGTCCAAGGAGGAAGGAGGAAACAATAGATGTCTGAGACCAAACCCTTGACTACCGGACAGGCTGCCCGATATTGCCACGTTTCCCAGGCAACCATCATCAACTGGATCAAGAAAGGCAAACTCAAGGCCTATGCCACGCCAGGGGGTCACTATCGCATTCTACTGTCTGATTTTCTGTCCTTCATGGAGACCTACAGAATGCCCGTGGATTCAACGCTGAGGCCGTCATCTCGGCCACGGGTGCTGATCGTGAGCGATAACCCAAACGGTACAGGTATGGTGCTTGCGCAAACGCTTCAAGGAAGCGGGCGCTTCGACGTCGCCTGGGCTGGCAACGCCTACGAGGCCGGTGTGCAGGTGGCGCGCTTAGAGCCCGATGCTGTGGTACTCGATATGACGGGCACGACGCTGGACTGCCTGTCCCTGTGCCGGTGGTTGCGCGCCTCTTCAGAGGGGCAGCCAATAGCTGTGCTGGCTGTGGGCGCTCCGGAAGATGAGGAAACCGCACGGGCCGCCGGTGCCGATGCGTATTTACCTGGCGCTGCCGTCGCCGACGGGTTAGAGACGAAACTGGGTGCCCTGCTCGCACTGGAATAGAACAGGAGGGAGGGAGGTCTCCCCTCGTTCGGCAAGGTCTCCCGACCGCCGCCGCATGGGGTTCTCCCGTTCGGCAAGGTCTCCTGACCGCCGCCGCAAGGGGTTCTCCCGTTCGGCAAGGTCTCCTGACCGCTGCCGCAAGGGGTTCTCCCGTTCGGCAAGGTCTCCTGACCGTTGCCGCAAGGGGGCTCGGTCGGAGACCTTCGCCCAACAAAGGGTGGAGACCTTCGCCCAACAAAGGGTGGCTCGGCAAGGTCTCCCGACCGCCGCCGCATGGGGTTCTCCCGTTCGGCAAGGTCTCCTGACCGCCGCCGCAAGGGGTTCTCCCGTTCGGCAAGGTCTCCTGACCGCTGCCGCAAGGGGTTCTCCCGTTCGGCAAGGTCTCCTGACCGTTGCCGCAAGGGGGCTCGGTCGGAGACCTTCGCCCAACAAAGGGTGGAGACCTTCGCCCAACAAAGGGTGGCTCGGCAAGGTCTCCCGACCGCCGCCGGATGGGGTTCTCCCGTTCGGCAAGGTCTCCCGACCGCCGCCGGATGGGGTTCTCTCGTTCGGCAAGGTCTCCCGACCGCCGCCGCGGGGGGGCGTTCGAAACACAAACGTGCTGCCGGAAGGAGGCAAATGGCACGCTACCAGGTTGTTCAAGAATATGCTCTCTACTTCGTCACCTTCAGCGTTGTCGAGTGGTTGCCTGTTTTCGTCGTTGAGGAACCCTGTTGCATTGTCACTGACAGCCTCAATTTCTGCCATAGGCATAAGCATCTGCGGATCAATGCCTATGTGATTATGCCCACTCATCTTCACGCCATTCTGTTCGACGAGGACTTCGATGCCAACCGTTTGCGGCAGACGCTGGCAGACCTGCGTAAGTATACAGGGCGACAGCTCACTGACTATTGTGTCTCTTATATGCCGGCGTGTTTTGCCAGCACGTTACGGGATGCGGCCGGGAAGGACCGCCAACATCGCTTCTGGCAGGCCGGCACGCATCCTGAAGCGCTTTATACCCAGGCTTTCTGGCAACAGAAGTCGGACTACACTCACGACAACCCGTGCCGAAAGGGACTGGTACGAGAAGCACCCCATTGGCGTTTCTCCTCTGCTGCGTATTGGTTGGAGGGAGGCGAGTCCGAGGTCATTCTAACACCAGTGGAATGGTAGAGGGGAGGGCTCGGTCGGAGACCTCGCCCAACAAGGGGCGGAGACCTCGCCCAACAAGGGGCGGAGACCTTCGCCCAACAAGAGGTGGAGACCTCCCGTTCG
>CAYPOY010000186.1:5185-10015 GCA_964412395.1 uncultured Anaerolineales bacterium
GCAAGGTCTCCTGACCGCTGCCGGGCGGGGGGCTCGGTCGGAGACCTCGCCCAACAAGGGGTGGAGACCTCCGCCCAACAAGAGGTGGAGACCTCCCGTTCGGCAAGGTCTCCTGACCGCTGCCGGGCGGGGGGCTCGGTCGGAGACCTCGCCCAACGAGGGGTGGAGACCTCGCCCAACGAGGGGTGGAGACCTCGCCCAACAAGGGGTGGAGACCTTCGCCCAACTGGGGGGAGGAACAGAGGGACGACCTTATGAAAGACAAAGACAGGACCAAAGAGCAGCCTACAACTGAACTGGCAAGGGTCAGCGAACAACTTCAACGGGAAATCGCCGAGCACAAGCGGGTGGCACGGCTGCTGCAAGCGCTGAACCAGGCGACTCTGGCTATGGAGTATGCCGTAACACCGGAAGAGATATTCACCGCAGTTGGGGAGGAGTTCAAGAAGCTCGGTCTCTCCTGTGTGGTTTTCCTCACCGACGAAGACCAGAGCAGACTGTTCCCCAAATACTTGACCCAGGCGACCAGAGTGATCAGAGCCGCCGAGAAGCTGACTGGCGTTAAGACCGAGGACTTCTCCATCTCTGTCGAAGCTGTAGACATATACAGAAAGATAGTCCGGGAGGGAAAGACCATCTTTTTGGAGCATTCGGAAGAGGTCATGCGGCAGATACTACCCAGGGGCGCCAGGAGATTCGCCGGGCAAATGGTGAGAATGTTGAAAATCCAGGCATACATCGCCGCCCCTCTCATAGTGGAGGATAAGGTGATCGGTGTGCTCTCGGTGGGGTCGGATAACCTGACTGAAAGTGACGTATCGGCCATCACCGCCTTCGCCCATCAGATGGCCGCCACCTGGCGCAAGGCCAGGTTGATGGAGGATTTGGAGAGAAACCTCGCCAAGCGCAAACGGGCGGAGGAAGCACTCGAAACCTATGCGCGCCAGCAGACAGCCCTGTTCCAGCTCAGCGCCAACCTGGCCACCACCCTCGACGAGGCAGATATCTGCCAAAAAGTGGTGCGCGGACTGCACGAAACGCTGGGCTACGGCCACGTGGCCTTGCTCCTGGCGGACGAGATTACCGGCGAGCGCGTGCTGAGCGCCAACGTCGAATGGCCCGACGCTCAGCCCGGCTGGCGCATATCCCCCGGCCGCGGACTGAGCGAGCGCCCACTCCTGGACGGCCAGTTCCACTACACGCCGGACGTGACTCGCGATCCCCGCTACATCCCTGGCCTCAACAGCGGAGCCGAGGTGGACGTGCCCCTCCGGGCTGGTGAGAAAATATTGGGCGTGCTGACGGTCGAGAGCAGGGAGCCCGACGCATTCGACGAGGGTGATTTCGCGGTGCTCACCGCCGCCGCCAACCAGGCCAGCACAGCCCTGGAACGGGCCCGCGAGCAACAGGTAGTGAAGGAGGCCGAAGCCCGCTACCGGGGTCTGTTTGACCGTGTGCCCGTGGGGCTATACCGGAGCACGCCGGAGGGACAGTTCTTAGACGCCAACCCAGCCCTGGTGTGGATGCTGGGTTACCCGGACATGGAGACTCTGCTAGCGGCCAGCACGGTCGAGGCGTACGTGGACCCAGAGGATCGCAAGCGATGGCAAACCCTGGTGGAGCGCGAAGGGGTCGTGCGCGATTTCGAAGTGCGATTGCGCCGACGCGACGGAACGGTTATCTGGGTGCGGGAGAGCACCCGTGCCGTGCGGGATGCTGACGGCCGAGTGTTCCAGTACGAGGGAACCCTGCAGGACATCACCGAGCGCAAGCGGGCGGAGGAGGAAATCAAGCGCCACGTTTCTCAGTTAGCCACTTTGCACGAAGTAAGCGCTGCGGTTGCTTCCCGCCTGACCCTGGAGGAGGTCTTCGACGCTGTTGTACAAAGCCTATCGGAATTCTTTGGCTATCGCTTGATTGCTATCTACATGATCGAAGAGGGGGTATTGGAGACGAAAGCCCAGGTCGGCTATGGCTCATCCCCCGATCCTGGTATTGCTCACATATCCCAGGGAAAGGGGGTTGTCTGGCGTACGGCCCGGGTTGGTCACCCCCAACTCGTCACCAATGTGGAGGAGGACCCTGACTTCTTCCAGGGCGCGCCGGGTATTACCTCTGAGATATGTGTCCCACTCAAAAGGGGAGATGAGGTCCTGGGCGTGTTGAATGTAGAAAGCGACAGGAGTGATAGACCTCTGGATGCCTCTGACTTGCAGCTTCTCACACTCCTCAGCGACCATATCATCATCGCTATCGAGAACGCCCAGCTCTATCAAGCGGAGCGGAAACGGGTCACCCAGTTGGCTGTGGTCAACCAGGTGGCCCGGCAGGCCGTCTCGATCCTGGACCCGGATCAGCTTCTACAGGAGATAGTCACCGCTATTCAACAAGGTTTCGAGTACTATAACGTATCCCTTATGCTGCTGAATGAAGCCGCCAGCGAGCTGGAGATGCTCGCCATCGCTGGCGGTTTCGAGGAGGTAGTGGCGCCGGACTACCGTCAGGCGGTGGGAGTGGGAATGACCGGGTGGACGGCCGAGACTGGCCAGCCGCTCCTGGCCAACGACGTGAGCCAGAACCCACACTACATCCCCGGCTTCCTGAAAGAGGCATTGACCAGGTCAGAGTTGTGTGTGCCCCTCAAACTGGCCGGCCAGGTCATCGGCGTGTTCGATGTTCAGGATACCCAATTGAACGCCTTCGACGAGACGGACCTCATGGCCATGGAAACCCTGGCCGATCAAATTGCCGTGGCCATCGAAAATGCCCGGCTATACGAGGCCGGGCGCGTTGCACTCCAGCGGATGGAGACTCTCTACCGCGTCGGGCAGGCGGTCAACTCCGCGCTCGACATCAACGCCATTCTGGACCACCTGACCGACGAGGCGATGCACGTCACGCGCGCCACGCATGGGCAGGTGCTCCTGGCGCAGGCTGAGGCCGGGATATTCGAACGGCGCTTGCTGCGCGGTTTCTCGCCACAAGAGGCGGAGCGCGCCCGTACCATCCCCCTGCGATTGGACCAGGGGATCAACGGTCAGGCCTATCGCACCCACCAGACTGTTTGCGCGGACGATGTACAGGCCGATTCCAACTACTTCCCGCTTATCCCGGAGACACGCACCGAATTGGCCATCCCCATCATCCGCGGGGAGCAAGTGCTGGGCAACCTGGATTTGCAGAGTCCGGAGGTGGACGCCTTTCGCGATGTGGATCTCGACCATCTGAGTGCCCTGACCGATCAGGCAGCCATCGCGTTGGAGAATGCGCGGCTGTACGAGGCGGTCCAGCTAGAACTGGCCGAGCGCAAGCGGGCGGAGGAGGCGCTGCAGAAAGCATACGATGAAGTGGAAGCAAGGGTAAAAGAACGCACCGCTGAACTAACAAAGACCAATGAACAACTTGGACAGGAGATCGCCGAGCGCAAGCGGGCGGAGCGATTGCTGCAGGCATTGAACGAGGCGGCTCGAAGCATGGAGCAAGCCCTGACACCGGAAGAGATATTCGCCGCAGTGACGGGGGAGCTCAAGAAGCTCGGTTTCTCCTGTTTAGTTTTCCTTACAGACGAGAGCCAGAAGAGGCTCTTCCTCACATACTGGAGCTACGAGGCCAGAGCGATAGAAGCCGCCGAGAAGCTGGTGGGCCTCAAACACGAGAATTTCCCAATACTTGTCGAAAGTGTAGACGAATATAGGAAAGTGGTCTGGGAGAGGGAGACTGTCTTGATAGAGAATGTGGGAGATGTCATACGGCAGTTGTTACAGCCTGCATTACCTGGGCCTGCCAAGAAGTTCGCCGGGCTCATAGCGAAAATGCTGAAAGCCTCGAAAGACATCAACGCCCCCCTCATAGCGGGGGATAAGGTCGTCGGTATGCTCTCGGTGCAATCGCATGACCTGACCGCAGACGACCTACCGGCTATCACTGCCTTCGCCTATCAGATGGCCGCCGCCTGGCGCAAGGCCAGGTTGATGCAGGATTTGGAGAAGAGCCTCGCTGAACGCAAGCGGGCGCAGGAGGCGCTGCGCAGAGCGCACGACGAGTTAGAAATACGGGTTCAGGAACGGACCGCAGAGCTGGCACAAGCCAACGAAGCATTGCGGGCCGAAATCACCGAGCGCAAGCGGGTGGAGGAGGCACTGAAACGACACGCCACCCAGTTGGCGCTTATCAACGACATCAGTGGAAAGATCGCTGCCGTGCTGGAGTTGGAGAACATCCTGGACAGGGCTGCCCGCCTGGTGCAGGAGAGCCTTGGCTACCATCACGTGGCCCTTTTCACCGTGGATCACGAGCAGGGTGAGCTGGTGATGAGGACCAGGGCCGGCGATTTCGCTCACTTTTTCCCCCCGGACCACCGGCTGAAGTTAGGTCAGGGTATGGTCGGTTCGGTGGGCTTCCACGGCGAGACGCTGCTTGCCAACGACGTGGACGCTGAGCCACGTTACGTCAACCTTTATCCTGACGTGATAACGACCCGGTCCGAACTGAGCGTGCCCATCCGGGTGGGCGAGGCGATCGTGGGGGTGCTCGATGTCCAGAGCCCGCAACTCAATGCCTTCGACGAGAACGACGTGATGGTAATGGAGACATTGGCCGATCAGGTTGCCGTGGCAATCGAGAACGCGCAGTTGTACGAGGCAGTTCAGCGAGAACTGACCGAGCGCAAGCGGGCGGAGGAGGCATTGCGAGTCAGTGAAGAGCGGTTTGCCCTGGCCGTGCAGGGCTCGAATGACGGGATATGGGACTGGGATATTCAAGACAACTCGCTCTACTGGTCTCCGCGTTTGAAGGAGTTGCTTGGGTATGCTGATGATGAACTCGACGTTG
>CAYPOY010000187.1:0-9871 GCA_964412395.1 uncultured Anaerolineales bacterium
ACCTGGGGCTGATGCTCGGCTGTCCGCACATCTACATCAAGGACGAGCGACAGGGGCCGACTGGCTCGTTCAAAGACCGGCAGGCATCACTGGCCATCTCAGTGATGAAGGAGCATAACGTGACTGAGGCGGTCGTCGCCTCCACTGGCAACGTCGCCATCTCTTACTCGGCCTACTCCGCGCTGGCCGGCATCAAAATGTGGGCCTTTCTCACCAGCCTGGTGCCCTCTGAGAAGATGCGCGAGGTGGCGCTCTACGGCAGCGAAGTGATCAAAGTGACCGCCACCTATGACCAGACCAAGAAAGTCGCAGCAGATTTTGCAGCCCGTAAGGGAATTTTCATAGATCGAGGCATCCGGGGCATCTCGGCCCGCGAGGCCATGAAAACCGTCGCTTTCGAGACCGCCGAACAACTCCCCGGGTTGATCGGCCCTGGCGATACTCTCTGGCGCACACCCGACTGGTACATCCAGGCCGTCAGTGGGGGAATGGGGCCAGTGGGCGTGTGGAAAGCATACGAGGAGCTGATCATGCTGGGGCTGGTGGATCGGATGCCGAAACTGGCCTGCATCCAGGTCGCTGGCTGCGCGCCGATGGTCCATTCCTTTAACAAAGGGCTGGAGGAGGCCAAGCCGGTCCTCAACCCGCAGACGCTGGTCATCACCATCGCTACCGGCAGCCCCGGCCCCGCCTACTCTTTCCTGGCCCGGGTCATCCGGGAACACGGCGGCGCCTTCGAAGCGGTCAGCGACGAGGAGACTTTCCGCGCCATGCATGTGATGGCTAAGTTGGACGGCATCTCAATGGAACCGGCGGCAGCGACTGCCTTCGCCGGACTGTTCAAACTGCTCAGCAAGGGCGTGATCCGGCGCGATGAGATCATCGTTGTCAACTGCTCCGGCCACACTTTCCCGGTCGAAAAGCACCTCCTGGGAGACAGGTGGGCACGGACGGTGGAGTTGCCCACAGAGACGCCGGGCGTAAAGGAGGGACTGCTGGGCTCGCTGGGACAGCTCAACGGGCGAGTGCGGACCATCGCCATTATCGAGGACGACCCCCAAGCCACTCTGTTGCTGCGGCGCATCCTGCAGACGCGAGGCGAGTACCAGATTTTCGAGGCTCCCGACGGAGCCGCAGGCCTCGAGTTGGTGCGCTGCAAACGGCCCGACGTCATCCTGCTGGATCTGATGATGCCTGGTATGGACGGCTTTGAGGTGCTAGAAGCTCTTAAGGCTGACGAGAAAGTGAGCGACGTGCCGGTGATTGTCATCACAGCCAAGGAACTGACTACGGCCGAGCGAGAGCGCCTCGGCGGCCAGATTGAGACGTTGATGCAAAAGGGCTCCTTCACCGACGAAGAACTGTTGGAAGAGATCCTGAAGCGGGCGGCATGAATGGATTGCAGACTGTCTACTCCCGCTTCCACTCCAGAGGCACGTTGCCCTCCGCCAGGCGCAACCCAGAGTCGCGAGCCATCAGCACCATGCTGGCTACCAGCAGCACGCCCCCAACCCACTGCACCAGTGTCAGCCGCTCGCTCAGCAGCAGGAAAGCCAACACCAGACTGACCAGCAGTTCCAGCAGGCCGACCAACGACGTCTCGACTCCTCCCACCCGCTGGAGTGCGCTGAACATCGCCAGCCGTGAGAGGGCCGTTGTCAATCCCAGCGCCAGGATGGCGGCCCAACCGGCGGTCGTGATAGGCTCCACCGCCGCTTGCTGTATAGGGGCCTGCAACACCCGCGCCAGGCCGACTACACAGGCCATCGCCGTCAGAATGTAGAGTGTCGCCGTGCGCGATGGGACGTCGGCCAGTACCCATTGTCCCAACACCAGGTGCCAGCCATAGGTCGCCGCCGAGGCGACCATCAGTGTCACCCCCAGCCAATCCAGTTCGCCCGGTCCCGCGCGCGTCAAGAGATAGATTCCCAGCATCGAAAGCGACAGCCGCACCAGCGTGAGGCGCGTCAGTGGTTGCCCGGCAGCGAAAAGGAACAGCACCACCCATAACGGATAAAGCGTATTGAGCAGCGCGGCGTGGGAGGCGTTGAGGCGTGAAAGACTTGTGTAGTAGAGTAGCGAACCGAAGCCATTGACCACACCAACACTGATGCACCCGATCAGACCACGCCAGGAGACGGTGATCTCGTGGCGCCAGAAGAAGGCAAAGGCCAGCCAGATGAGCAACGCCGCCACCAGCGTGCGAAAGGCGGCCAGGGTAAACGGCGCGACGCCGCCCCGGTAAGCCAGTTTGCCCAGAATGGGCGCCCAACCCAGAAAGAAACTGGCCGCCACCGTGCTCACGACCCCCCAACGTTGCTCGCGGCTTATCCGCCACCTTTGTTCATTGTTCATTCGTCATTCGCCATTCGTCATTCGCCATTCGTCATTCGCCATTCGCCATTCGTCATTCGTCATTCGTCATTCGCCATTTGTCATTGGTCATTGATTGTGCTACACTCTTACCGATGACTCCGAGACAGAAACGCATCATCGTTACTCTGGCAACCGCCAACATTGCGATCATCCTGGCCCTGGTGGTGCTCGTGACACGCCCGACCAGCATCCATACCCCCACACTCCCACACCCCCATACCCCTACCACCCCAGCGGAGGCCTGCCAGACTTCGCCGAGCTCAGCCGATGTGTGGCAAGCCACGCAATTGTTGGCCCAGGCCGGACTGGGCGGGACGGTGACGCTGCCTCCCGACGGCTCACTCTGCTTCGAAATCGTCTATCCCCTCGCACCAGGCCATGCGGCCACCCCCCCCGTCCCCCCCGAAGCGGAGGGGAGTGACATAGAACGGGCTGCTCAATCGGTCTGGACCGCCTTCGACGTCGCGCTGGCCCTCCAGGAACAGGAGGGTGAATGTGCCACCTTCACCCAGGTCCAGGTCATGATCCTTGCCTCTGGCATCCAGACCGACACCCAGATCAGCGCGAGCGTGAGCGCGGCAGACCTGGCGGACTTCAGCGCCGGCGAACTAAGCGAGGATGAGTTCATCAAGCGCGTGACCTACACTACGAACGCAATACGTAGACCGTAAAGTGACCCCACAACGAGCACCTCTCACGCATCACGCATTACATATTAGATTGTAGCCTGTGAGCCCGCAAAAGTCAACCTCACTCGAACACAATCCAGCCACGCGGAGCGTTGAAACGCCCCGCTGATACTCAAAACCTGTTGGAAACAGGTTTCGCCAGTGCGTTTTCAACGCACTTTGTGATATCAGCCGGTGATTTCAGATTTCAATCATCGGCGGGCAGTTTTTGACTCTCTGTCCCAAATACGATACGTTCCCTTATACGATGTTGACATGTTGACAAGCAGCACGAGATGTGCTATAGTTACACGTGTTCCACCGTTTCTGGCTTCTTAACGCTTAGCTCCTCAAGAAAAAAAACGCCAATGGTAGTATCCTCAGCAATTCGCCATCACATCACTGGGTCAGCCCATTTTCGTCTCTTTACACCGTTCAGCAAGTGCAGACGGCCGATGGATAATGACACCGACCGTCACTTTGCTTGACCGACTCCGGGTACGTGCACACGTTTTAAACGACGAGCTAAAGGAGGTGATGTTTATTGGGCGGTTCATTCTCTGCAGATGATGATTAACTTCTATATTCGATCTCACTGACAGTAACGCAAAAGGAGGAAATAGATGATACGCAAAACCTTATGGAGGGCGATGACTGCGCTGATCATTCTCAGCCTGGTGATCCCCTTTGTGCAGGCAGCTCCGGCGATGGAGCAACCTGCAGCACCCGCCTTTCAGGAGCCGCCTCCGAAACGGCACAAGCCCCCGACCGACGAACTGCAACGGGTCGAGGAGGTCACGCCCGAACTGGCACTGAGCAAGATTGACCCCTTGCTGCGCGACGCGGCCGAGGAGGGCGGCAAAGACCTGGTTGACCTGTATGTGTCTGTCCTGGCAGGTACAGATTTGAGTAAGTACCTGTCGCGCATAATCGTGCGCCCCGCCATCTTCGGCGGTACGCAGAACATCTACGGCCAGACCGCGGCCGGCAACCTGCTCAAAATCGCCCAGGAACCCAATGTGGTCGCGCTGGTGGCGGTCGGCGGCGAGATGCGCGAAAAGCCCTACGACCCGGAGATAGATAACGCTCCGGACAGGGCCGCCAACCTGGCCCGCCTGGAGGCACTGCGCGCCAACGAACTAACCTACGCCGAGGCACAGGCTAAGGCTGGCGAAGTGGGCGCCGCAGGCTGGTTCGACGTGCTGGACGGCCATAAGTCGAGCGCTGCCTGGGAGAAAGGTTTCACCGGCGAGGGTGTGATCCTCGGTGTGCTGGACGACGGCATTGACTTTGGCCACCCCGACCTGCAGGGCACCTACGCCAAGGTAACCGACCCAGACTCACCCTACTATGGCTGGCCGATGGCCTTCTCGCAGGTCTCGGTGCTGTACTTTATGCAGGATATAGTTTTCGGTGTGGCTGGTATCGCTGAAGGCTGGGCCGGCTCCCGCTGGACCGATGCGCAGACCACCTTTGAGGCCCATCCGGAGTTTGGAGGTGGTACAGCCAAAGTCTGGTACCAGCCATTGGGCAGCGGTGTCGTCCACGAGTACACCATCCCGACCACCGGCCAGAGCGACTTTTACAAGATGGGCAGCTTCCCCGACAGGAACCTGCTGAACCAGTACGGTGAGCGCGTGGCGGTGCTGGTCGTGGACGAGGGCAGGAGCGGTGTCTACGACACGGTGTACGTAGACCTGGACAACGACTATGACTTTACCGACGAGAAGCCGAACACCAGGACCAGCCCAGAGATCTACCGCGACATGGACGGTGACGGCTACGCCGACATCTCCGGCGGGCTGCTGGTCTGGATCAGCGACGGCGCAAACACGCCGCCGACGGCCGGCTGGCTGTGGGGCATCACCTGCGCCGACAGTTCAGCCACGATGAAGGGCTGCCCCGATTCCGGCGAGCTGGTGCTGTTCGCAGGCGCGTTTGACAGCGGCTACACGCACGGCACGCAGTGTGCCTCCAACATAGCCGGCCAGGGCGTGGTCAACGACGGGTTGACTGCACAGCCGTTCCGCGTGGGCGGCATGGTCCAGGGCGCTGCGCCGGAAGTGGGCCTGATGGACTTTGGCAACCACTACTACACCGGCACCGACGAGGACGAGTACCTGGTGGCCGCGTTTGGCTACGACGGTATCGCCAACTCGGGCGACGAGGTCCAGATCACCACCAACTCCTACGGCAACTTCTCACAGATGTGGGGCAGTTGGGGCTACTTCGGCCGCCTGATCACAGCGCTGAACATGACCGTCGCTCCCCACACCGTGTGGGTCTTCTCGTCCGGCAACGAAGGCCCCGGCTACGGCCCGGAGGAGGGGGATGGCGGCCCGACCACGATCATGGCCGGCTCTTCAAGCCAGTATGGTTCGACCAACTGGGACTCGATTTCCAAGGCCGACCAGATCATGTATGGCGACGTCACCGCCTTCTTCTCCAAGGGCCCCAACCGCGACGGTTCGTCCGGCCTGGATGTCCTGGGCAACGGCGGCCGCGGCTCGGGCGACGAGGGGATCAACTACTACGGCTACAACGGCGCAGAATCGTGGGCCACCTGGGGCGGCACCAGCCGCTCAGGGCCCGTGGTAGGCGGCAACCTGGCCCTGGTCTACCAGGCCTACAAAGCCCGCTACGGCGTGTGGCCCACCTGGGACGTGGCCAAGGCACTGCTCAAGAGCGGCGCCACCAACTCGGCCAGCAGCCCCTTCTACCAGGGCGCTGGCGTGGTCAACGCCGACCGCGCAACTGACCTGGCCGCTGGCATCTATGGCGTGTACGCCACGCCCGACGAGTGGCAGGTGGGTGACTGGGAAGGCACCGAGTATCTCAACTTCGCCAAGGTGGCCTACCCCGGCGACACCTTCACCAGGACCTACACCGTCTACAACCCGTCCGGCTACGACATCAGCGTGGGCCTGTCCGACGGCGTGATGACGCTCATCACCAGGACCGAGACGACCTTCACCACCTCGGACGAGAGCGAAGAGAGCAGCTTCAACTTCCACTCGCCGGACTACCTGATGGAGCTGGACGACAGCCTCATCCCGGCCGATGCCGAGCTGATGGTCGTGCGCTACGTCCATCCATACAGCACCTTCGACCCGGTCTATGACTATACAGCTAACCCCAACAGCAGTTGGCGCTTCTTGTTGTATAACTGGACCGACGTCAACGGCGATGGCAACCTGTGGGTGGATGCCGACGGCAATGGCGTGGTCAACCACGTAGATGACGTGGCCACCGGCCCGGACAACGACGGGTTCTACCGTCCTGACTACTCCGACCCCGACACCGAGATCCAGCAGGGCGAGTACGTCCGCGTGGACTATGACTTCGGTGGGCTGGCTCAAATGATGATCGTGCGTGATCCGCTCGAGCGCATGGCCGATGGCTACTTCTTCGGCTGGCAGCATCGCTACAACGATGGCACCGTCCCGACGACGACGATCGAGATCGGCCTCGAGTTCTACAAGCGGGCCGACTGGGCCTGGCTCAGCCTGAGCGACAGCTCGCTTGACGTTCCGGCCGAAGACGAGGCCGAGTTCGACGCGGTCATGGCGATCCCAACGGCCGCCGCGCCCGGCGCCTACGAAGGCGTGATCCTCATGAACGATCCGGGCGACGCGCAGCACGACGCGCACGAGACGGCCCTGCCGGTCGTCGTCAACGTGATCGCTGAACTGCCCGATGGCGACGCGGTTATGCTGGGCGGCGGCGCGATGGCCGACACGCTGTACCAGAATAGCTGGACCTACGGCTACTTTAACTGGTACGGCGGCGGCTGGACCGGCGCGGGCGACTGGCGTCACTACTTCCTTAACATTGACGACAACGACCTGGATGCCGGGAACCTGCTGATCCATAGCTCGTGGACGCTCACCCCCACCGACTTTAACACCTGGGTGTTGGGGCCGACCGACGACTGCGCGTCCAACGGGCCCGCCGGATGTTATCCGTACGCCTGGTATGGTCTAACAGGCCAACCCGACCCGACGGTCTTTGGCCCGTACACGCTGCAGCCGATCGGTTGGAGTGAGCCGTTCCGTTCCGGCGCCGCCTATCCGTTCGACACCAGCACCGGCGGGCCGGATGACTGGCTGAAGGTCCCGTTGGAGCGCGCTGGCCTGCACGAGATCGCACTGCACAACGTGCTCTACAACGGTGAGGATCTGACAGAGCAGTTCCAGGTGGACGTGGGCACGATCGAGTTCGACGCGGCGATGGACTCGGCTGCGGGCGACGTGGCCATCGGCTCAGTGGATGCCACCGCCTACACCGAAACCGGCGAGATCGAACTACAGTTCACCCCCTCGCTGGAGATCCCCGACCTGGAGGCCTCGTTGACCGGCGGCCTGGCCACCACCCACTATGGCCCGTTCGCCGCCTTCGTACCTGACACCGGTGGGTGCTACAGTGCCTGGTGCACGGGCAACGTCTATGCAGAATTCACGGTCAACGAACCGGGGACTACCAGGCTCTTGACACACCTCGAGATGCTCGCCAATCAAGACGCCGACTTTTTCCTGGTCTACGACAGCGACGACAACGGTGTTCCCGAGGAGGGAATTGACTCCGTCGTCGGCTCGTCCGGCAACTCGTCCGGCAGCGACGAGGAGATCATCCTCGACAATCCCACCCTCGGCCGCTACTGGGCCGTGATTGACGGCTACGACGTAGACCCCGATTCCGGCGTCTGGCTGGACTGGTGGTACGAGACCACCGCTCCCGGCCCGCTGCCTGTGGATGCGGAGGAGGTCTTCAGCGCTACCGTCACTGTGGAGCAGAATGATCCGCTGGACTTCACCACGGCCAGCTTCAGCACGACCGTGACGATGACCCAGCGTGTCGCCGCGCTGTACGCCACACTGACCGAGGTGGACCCGGTGGATGCTGATCTCTACGTGACGGACGAGACCGGCGCCGTCGTAGCCAAGTCCCAGACCTGGGGTACGGCGAACGAGGCGGTCGTGTTGACGCCTCCAGCCGGCGAATACCGCTTTGAAAAAGGCGCCAAGTACACCATCTGGGTGCACGGCTACGGCAAGCCTGGCACCGTCGTCTTTCCACCGTCCGACGTGCATCTGAACATCACCTGGGACGCGCTCAACCTGTGGTTGAGTGCCGAGCACCCCGACGTGCACGTGAGTGCCATCGGCGCGGGTGAGATGGTCAGCGTCACGCTGCACTTCGACAAGCCCGGCTGGTCGCCTGGCGACCCAGACCTGAGCGCGCGTCTACTCGCTGGCCCGTCGGTCCTGCCAGGGGCCTTCGACGAACTGGTCACCATCGAGCGCGACGATCCGCCCGGAGCGCCAGTGTGGAGCTCGGATAACCTGGACGTCTCCGTCACAGCGGATTCCATCCGCGGCGCGGGCTCAGCAAAGTGGAGCATCGGCGGCGTACCCATCCCCACGGCCCTGGTGGCTGCGGGTGAGCGGGTGACCTACACCGTGAGCCTCGAGAACCTGGACCCGCTGGATTCGCCCAACCTGTACGTGGATGCCTGGCCGCTACCAGAGGACTACGTCTGCATGTACTTTGGCCTCTGTACCGACCAGGTCGACGGTGTAGCCTATGGCCTGATCACCGGCACGCTGGGCACCTTTGACTACGGCGGCGGTATCGAGTGGACAGGCCCGATCTCATCCGGCGACTCGATCGAGTTCAGCTACTGGGTCGAGATGCCGGCGGACATGGCGCCGGGTGACAACCACACGTCGGGTGTGGACGTTTACGAGGGCACCAGCTACCTGGACCCGTGGATCGGATGGGGCCTGGCCGGTGGCTACGACCGCGCCTTCGACTACGGCTTCGACGGCGACAAGATGTCCAGTGCGTACACCGTGGTGGCGGGTGAGACCTTCACCTACACGATCCACTTCGAGAACTATAGCGCCGAGGATCGCTACATCTACTTCTCCGACCCGCTGCCTGATGAGGTGACCTACGTCTCGGCCACGGGTGGCGCGACCTACGACGCCGGCACGCACGCCGTCACCTGGCTTGGGTTCATGCCCGGTGGCACCAACTTCAGCGATGCAGTCGTTGACTTCGACATCGTCGTGCAGGCCAAGTCCGACCTGAAGCACAACACGCTCATCGTGAACGAGGCCACGGTGGCGAACAAACAGGACGGCACGCCCGTCGCCTACCTCTACGCCTACACGTATGCCAGCATGAGCACCTCTCTGTCGGTCGAGAAGACGGTGGACATAATCGGCGGGTACGGCGGAGACCTGCTCACCTACAACATTGTCATCCACAACACCGGCGACCACCTCGCCACCAACGCTGTCATGACGGACGTGATCCCCTCGTACCTCACGGTGGTCACGGATAGCCTGTGGATCGACAAGGGGGCTGGCGCAGCCTTCCTGCCCGAAGACGTGTACGACGAGGATACCGGTATCCTGCGTTGGGAGGGTGACATGGCCGCGGGTGACACGTACACCATCACCTTCCAGACCACCATTGATGAGGGTGCCCCCGCTGAGTGGGCCATCATCAACCCGGCCGAGTTCGTCGCCGACAACGCGGCGACGGTGTACAACAGCGCGCTAACTGAGGTCTTCGAACTCCCCATCATCTACCTGCCTATCATCATGCGGAACGGCTAGTGACGTCCCGCATGGCAAACAGCACGCTACTGTAGTAACAGGAAGCCCCTGGCCTCGGCCAGGGGCTTCCTATTTACCCGGGGTCATGGTAGAATTTCTTGATTTGCTACCAGACACTTTTGATGGAGAAACCCGGTTCAATTAACGTAACTACTCAGGCTGATGGGCGAAGGTCTCCCGACCGAGCCCTTTACGCCTCGG
>CAYPOY010000188.1:0-9858 GCA_964412395.1 uncultured Anaerolineales bacterium
GCCTCCTACTTTGACGATGGTTGCCCGTTCACCGGGCTCGAGTTGATTCAACGTTTTAACGGTCATAGGTTAGTCTCCTTTCTGTTGATTTTGCTGGACGTAACCGTGCCCCTGGCAGGGCGTCTGTAGTTGATTGTGTGTCCCTCACCTTTTTGCTCATCACCTCCTTTTTGCTATTAAGAAACATTTGCAAGAGTAGAAGTCAAAATTAAAACCCCTGCGAAAACGCATCTCCATTCGCAGATGGCTTTACCCGCTCATCTTCTGCCGGCACTCAGCACAGTAGCCTCGTAAGTCCAGGTGAGCCCCTGTGATCTCGAAATCGTACTTCTCGCCCAAATCATGTATCAACCCCTCGCTGAAAGGGCACTTGAACTCGATGACTTTGCCGCAGCCCCGGCAGATCATGTGATGATGTCCTTCCCCCTTGATCTCGTAGCGACGACACTCCCCGCTCAGGTGGAGTTCCTCGATCACTCCTACTTCTTTGAGCACGTCAATGGTGCGGTAAACAGTAGAGAGGCTCAGGCAGGGAGCCTTTCGCCTGGCCAGCGAATAGATTTCGTTGGCATTGAGGTGATCCCCGTTCTCGCAGAGCGTTTCCAGGATGAGCACTCGCTGTGGGGTGGCGCGCCTCCCGGCCTGGCGCAAAATCTTGCTGATGGGAGTCGCAGAAAACGCACACATTCCCCAACTATTCGCCCTCCTCTGCCGGTACCTCGACGGTGACGTTGCGCGCCTCGCTCTTGCGCAGGCTGAGTCTGTACCCCTTGACCTCAAACTCGACGGGGTCGCCCAGGGGCGCTACGCGCACTACTTTGACCTCGGCGCCAGTCACCAGCCCCATATCCATCATCCGGCGGCGTATCGGTCCCTGGCCTCCCACGCGCACGATGATGCCACGCTGTCCGACGCTCAGCTCGTGCAGGGATACTCGCGTGGGCAGGTTCTGCCTGCCGGCATCCTTCTGTTCCCCCTCGTCAAGATCAGAGCGTGTTAGCGCAACTACCGCCGCTTCGGATGGCGTTCTCTCCATCTCCATCTCCATCTGCACCGCCTCCGCCAGCGTACGTTCCAGCGAAACGTGCGCTTCCCCCACCTGCACCAACAGGCTGTCCTCCGCCGTTGCTACCACCATCAGCGATGCCCCCGGGCGCACGCCTTGCTCGTTTAGGAAGGACCGCGTGGCCTCGCTCACGTCGCAGTGGGCCACGTGGCCGCGCTGCCCGGCCGCGAGCGCCGCGAGCGGGCGCAGGGGGCGCGCAGGAAGGTCTCCACTGGCTCTGGGAATAGCCCGCCCCAATGGGTTGACCGCGGGGTGTCCCAGGAAAACGTCCAGCCGGTCGGCCAGCAGCTCGGGTGTGGCGTGCTCTAACTGGCAGGCGGCATCGTGGGCCTGGGCGTACTCGAAGCCCAGTTTCTCTACCAGGAAGACCTCCCACAGCCGATGGCGGCGCAGGACGCGGTAGGCCCGCCGCTCTCCCTCCGGCGTGAGCAACGCCCCCTTGTATGGCCGGTAGACCACCAGCTCTTGCTCCTGCAGTTTGCGGCACATCTCGTTAACCGAGACCGGGGAGATAGAGAGCGCCTCAGCCAGTTGCGAGAGGGGCACCGGCCGGCCATTCATCCGCAGCCGGGCGATGGTGACCAGGTACATTTGCATGCTTTCGCTGAGTGGAGTAACGGTTGTCTCGGTCATTGTTTAGGCTCTCCATAGAATACTAAATGGAAATTCTTGGGTTAGCCTTATTATAAGGCATAATCCGCTATTTGTCAAGGGACGGCGATTTAACGTTTTCCAGCGTTCGTGGTATACTCTACTTCGCTGACATGAAGTCGGCGCCAAATAGCGCATCTTGAAGATCGCCATTAACCGGCCTGAAGGTCCGGTGTGTGGCGATTACTTTTTTGTCCTGGAGATGCAAGATGTTTCAGGCTGCCGATGGAGGCCATGAAGGCTGCGCAACCGGCTGGGAGCCGGGTGTTTCGGACCTTCCCATTCACACACCGCAAGGCGCGGGAAATAGACTTTAAGGAGAAAAAAATGAATAAACTACCCATTACTCTGATGATTCTAGCTCTTCTGGCCTCGGTCACTCTCGTCGGCTGCGGGGGCACAGCCGAGAAAGGGACACTCCAGTTCAACGCCAATGGTGAGGATTTTGTCCGGCAAGGCTTTGTCTCTAAAGACGGCTGGGCTATCACCTTCGATCACGTGTACATCACCCTGGCGGACATCACCGCGTACCAGTCCGATCCTCCCTACGACCCCCATTCGGGTGGCGAAGTTCAGTCCCAGGTCAGGGTTGGCCTGGACGAGGCGCACACCGTGGACCTGGCGGAGGGTGGCGAGGATGCCCCACCGATCTTGGTGGGCGAGGTGAAGGATGCGCCCGCAGGCCATTATAATGCCATCTCCTGGAAGATGGCCCGGGCATCCAGCGGCCCCGCCTCAGGCTATGCCCTGGTCGTCGTCGGCAGCGCCGAAAAGGGTGGCCAGACCGTCAACTTTACCATCAAGATTGATCAGGAATACACATACACCTGTGGGGAGTACGTCGGCGACGAGCGCAAGGGCATGCTCCAGAAGGACGGTACAGCCGACCTGGAGATGACCTTCCATTTCGACCACATCTTCGGCGACGCTGATACGCCCATGGACGATGCTCTGAACGTCAGTGCACTTGGCTGCGAGCCTTTTGCCGGGGCTGCGGAGGGGGGGACGCTGGACGCGGACCTGGCTGGGCTCCAGGTAAAACTCTCCGCCAGGGACTACCAGATGCTGGTGGACATTCTCCCTACTCTGGGCCACGCCGGCGAAGGCCACTGCCACAGCGAGGTTTATTAGCTTTGATTAGCTTTGATAGATTAAGGTGCTCCGCTCCGGTTGAAGCGGGGCACCTTGTACAAGGAGGCTGCACGTATGAAGTGGAAACTCATCCTACCACTCACCCTTCTTCTCGCCCTCGGCCTGACGATGCAGGCGTCGGCCCATGGCGCTAGAATCGAATATACGATCAGCATAGCGGTGGAGATTCGCGCCACCTACGACACTGGCGAGCCAATGGGCGGCGGTCAGGTCACGGTCTATGCCCCTGACGACCCAACCCCCTGGTTGGAGGGGGTCTGCGACGAGGATGGGCGCTTTGTCTTCACGCCCGACCCCTCCAAGCCGGGGACCTGGGACATCCAGGTGCGCCAGGCGGGCCACGGCGACATGGTCCACATACCCATTGGTGACGATATGGCAATCTCAGGCGGCAGCGGTTACACTCCCCTCCAGATTGTGCTGATGGGAGCCTGCGTCGTTTGGGGGTTCGTTGGCACCGCGTTCTTTTTCTCACGCAGGCTTGCCCTGAGCCTGCCGAAGGGGAGGGCCTGATGCACATTCCTGACGGTATACTCCCGGCCGCTGTCTCCGTCGCCGGGTATGCGACCGCTGGAGCGGCTACCTGGCATTCGCTTCGCAAGATCAATCAAAAAGAAGATCCCCGGGAGAGCATTCCCAAAGCCTCTTTGCTCACGGCCGCCTTCTTTGTGGCCTCCTGGATCCATATCCCGGTGCCCCCCACCAGTGTCCATCTGGTGCTGAATGGACTTTTAGGTGCCGTGTTGGGCTATTACGCCTTCCCGGCCATTCTCATCGGCCTTTTCTTCCAGGCGGTGATGTTCCAACACGGCGGCCTGACCACACTGGGAGTGAACGCGACGATGATGGGAGTGCCCGCACTCCTGGCTTACTTTGTATTCCGGCTTCGCAGCGTTGTGGGGAAAGAGAGTCGGGTGTGGACCGGCGTTTTCGGATTCCTGGCCGGTGCTGGAGGCCTCGGGATTTCCGTCCTCATCTCCCTGGTTCTCCTCATCACCACTGTCCCGCCCCATCTCGACGTCGAAGCGGAGCGGGCAAGCATCTATGCGCTGACATTGGCCCACGTCCCGCTGATAGCTCTCGAAGGTGTCTTCACCGCGCTGGTGGCCCTCTTCCTCCAGCGGGTCAGGCCAGAACTCTTGGAGGACTGAGGGAGTGAATCTCGGACTCGACGAATATGTGCATTTGGACTCCCCATTGCACCGCTGGGAGCCGAGGTGCAAGCTCGTCGGTCTCATGGTTTTGGTCTTTGTCTTCTCCTTTGTTCAGGACCTGCGGTTGCTGCCGGCGATGCTGGCGGTCACTTTTACCCTCTACGTTGTTTCCAGATTGCCGGTCTCCTTTTTGCTGACCCGGCTGCGCGCTCCTGGCTTCTTCCTCCTGGTCGTGGCGATCTTGCTGCCCTTCTTTTCTGGCTCCACCGTACTCCTGCGCATCGGGCCCCTCGCGCTGCGGCAGGAGGGATGTCTTGACCTGCTCCTGGTCGTCGCCAAGTTCGTCTCCATTCTGACGACCGGGTTGGTTCTCTTTGGCACTGCTCCTTTCTTGACCACCATCAAGGCGATGGGTGCTCTGGGCCTCCCCTCCATTCTGTCCGATATGACGCTTCTGTCCTATCGCTACCTCTACGAAATCAGCGACGATCTGGAGACGATGGAGACGGCGATGGCGCTGCGTGGCTTCCGTGCACGTCGTCTTAATGGTCGCACCCTCGGCGTCCTGGCCTCCCTGGCCGGCAGCATCCTGGTGCGCAGCTACGAGCAGTCTGAGCGGGTCTACAAGGCGATGGTTCTGCGGGGCTATGGCCGCTCCTCACGACCTCGTGACGATTATCAGGCGCGTTCCCACGATGTGATCATCCTTGGCGGTGTTCTCATCCTTGCAGCCGGGTTTGTCGTGGCGGAAATCCTCCTTCGGGGATTTGGGAGGTAATACGGTGGAACGCCAGACGCAGCGGCCTGAACGCTCCGATTCTGAAGAGCCTGCCCTTGTGGTCTCCGGGCTGTTCTTTTCCTACCCGGACAAGCCCGACGTGTTGCGAGATGTGAGCCTGGAGGTGCTGCAGGGAGAGCGGGTCGGCTTGATCGGTCCCAACGGTGCCGGGAAGACGACTTTCTTCCTGTTGGTCTGTGGAATACTGAAGCCAGACGCTGGGGAGATCAGGCTGTTCGGCAGGCCGATGATGTATAGGGATTTCTATCCCGAGATCGGCATGGTCTTTCAGAATCCGGACGATCAACTGTTTTGCCCGTCGGTGCGGGACGACGTTGCCTTCGGCCCGCAGAACCTGGGGCTGTCGAAGGAAGAGACGGAGACCAGAGTAACAGGGGCGCTCTCGATGGCGGGGGCGCTGAAACTGGCCGACCGTCCACCCCACCATCTCTCCAGGGGCGAGAAACGCATGGTCTCAATCGCTGGCGTGTTAGCGATGCGCCCGCGACTGGTGATCTACGATGAGCCGAATGCCAACCTCGACATCCGCTCCCGTCGCTGCCTGATCCGTTTCTTGCAGGCGTCAAAGGAGGCAACTCTCATCGCCTCTCACGACCTGGAACTTATCCTGGAGGTATGCAGCCGCGTGGTCCTGATGGACGAGGGGCGCATTGTCGCGAATGCGAATCCCTGCGAGTTGATGGGCGACGCGGAGTTGATGGAAGCGCATGGCCTGGAAAAGCCCCATTCCCTCGTCCCCCATGCGGAACCGCATCACAGGAGTGAGAAGAGGAAGGCGTGCGCCAAAGGGGCATAGCAGAGCCAACAGGTGAGATGCTCTAGCGGAACGTCGTCCCTTCGAATTGCGAATTGCGGATTGCGAATCGGGAAGCGTATGATATACGTTTAGACGTTCGGCGTGTCTCTCAGCGCAGAGGGCGTGCGCGCAAACCATAGCCGCGCCACCCGCCGGGTCTCCGGCCCGACAGTGATTCCCTCGCCGATGCGCCGGCCGCATACCCACACGATCTCGTCGCCTGCCACGAGCAGCGGTACGTAGTCACGCCAGGCACCAGGGACCTTGAGGTTGATCAGAAAAGCGCTCAACTTGACGCTGTGCCCTCCCATCCCCTGGGGACGGAAGCGGTCCCCCCGGCGACGGGACCGCAGCCTCAGCGGGTCAGCAAGCGCGTCCGCGTCGAAGTAGGCTGTCCAGGGATTGGGGTTGGTGGCTATCTGGCGTGTGTCCCACTCCTCCAACATCTCCACCTGCAACATCCACTTCGACCGCGGGAGTGGCGTCGTGCCGGGCACCTGCACGGGCAGCGGCTCAGCGCTCCACAGCAGCGGCTCGTCGGGGGGGGCGCCCGCGTCGCCTTCGTCGCCTACAGTCAGTGTGTCGTAGCCCACGGTGAGCACTAATCCCATCGGCAACGTGGCCTGTGCGCCGGTCTCTTCTCTCAGTCCCACCTGCCGGGCGTTCTCCACGTGGATGAAGTCGACGTCGCGGAGACTTTTGCGCAGCCGGTAGGTCGCCTGGCGCAGAGTGGCGCGCTGCAGGGCCACCGGCAGCGCACGCCAGGCCGCCCGATCGAAGATGATGGTTGCCTCCAGTCCCTTCTGCACTACTTCGGCCCAGGCTTGCTCCCGCAGTTGGGTCAGCAATTCGTAGTCGGCAGCGATGACGGCGGCGGTGTGGCACAGCCTGGTGCGGATGTTGGAGTTGTAGGTCTCCAGTAGTGGCAGCAACTCGTGGCGGAGGCGGTTGCGGAAATAGGTGGTATCCAGGTTGGAGCGGTCGAAGCGTGGCGTGAGGCCCTGGTCAGCGCAGTAACGCTCGATCTCGGAGCGAGGAACTTTGAGGAGGGGGCGGATGAGTGTTGGAGATTGGAGATTGGAGGTTGGAGATTGGAGGAAGGGATCGAGCAAGCGGTAGTCCGTGATGGGAGTGAGTGGGAGCATGCCACGCAACCCCGTTGGCCCGGCTCCTCGCAGGAAGTGCATCAGCACTGTTTCGGCCTGGTCGTCGGCGTTGTGGCCTACCGCTATCTTGCGCGCGCCAATCTCCCTGGCCACTCGCGCCAGGAACGCGTAGCGCATGCGTCGGGCCGTCTCCTCGAAGGCAAGTTTGTGCACACGGGCCAGCGCCGGCACGTCTTGCTTCTCGACCGTGACCGGCAGTCCCCATTCGGCAGCGAGTGCCGCCACGAACTCGGCGTCGGCGTCGGCCTCTGTTCCGCGTGCGCCGTGGTGCAGATGGGCTACATGGAGCCGCAGGCGGTACTCCTCACGCAGGCATAGCAGGACGTGGAGCAGGCAGAGCGAATCCGGGCCGCCGGAGACCCCGATGACCACCCCATCGCCAGAGGCTAGCAGGTCGTATATCTCGATTGTGTGCCGGGCTTGCTTCAGAACGTCAGTCAAGCTATGTCACTTCGTAGACGCGATCGCCGATCCGTGCTCGGAACTGGACTTTGATCCCCACATCATCGCCAGGGCCGGCCTCGGCCATATCCTGGTGCATAATCTGCATCGAAGTGACTTCTTGCTCGAAGTCGGTCGTGTGCCCCAGGATGCGAATGTGGTCGCCCACGGCGATTTTGTCCGTCAGTTCGATGCCGGCGACGCCGATCCTGCCGAACCAGTGGTTCACTTTGCCGATAAGTTTCTCCGCCATTATACCCCATCCTCCTGATCTCGGCTGTTAGTTGTGTGGGTGACCGCGAGGGTCGCCCCTACAAGCGGATCACTGAACCGCAGTACTCGCAAGTGATCTCTCGCATACCGCGCACGATCTCGACGGAGAGGGTCGCGCCGCAGGTGGGGCACCTGGTTGGTGCGGCGCGGGTGGCTTCCACCACCGCCTCGTCCTTCGGCCGCGTGCGCTCCTTGGCGATCTCCCCCGACTTGATCCGGCCGATCAGCCCGGCCCACTCCTCGTTGTCAGCGCCATGCAGGCGGAGTGTGGCACCGCTCAGGTCGGCTTCGGGGGCGAAGAGCAGATTTAGTATCTCCTTGTGCCCCAGGAATCCCTTCTGGCTGGCCTTGATTTCCTCGATCTGTCCGATGGGTACCTCGAAGATGAGTTGCTGGACTTTTTCCTTCTCGGTGGTGATGAAGAGCACCTTTTTGGTGGCGATTTCCTCTTTCTGTTCGAAAACCAGCCGTTCGTCGGTCAGGTAGAGCACGCCCTTCGGCCCTTCCTTCCTGGTCTCCATGTACTGAACCTGGCAGGCCGCCACGGGGTCCTCGGCCGGATAGAGTTGGAAGCTGGCCTCGTCTATCTGGTCGAACAGCCAGCGAATCTGGTCCACCTGGGTATGGGTCTGGTTCACGTTCTGCTGGAGCGTCTCGTACATCGCCTCGGCCGCGGATTGTGCTGCTCTCACCTTATGCTCGAACGTATTGATGGCGCCCTCGGCGCGGGTCACCAGGGAGGCGCGACCGCTCATCGCCTGACGCAGCACGCTTTCGGCCACGTCGGACTCCCGCTCCAGTTCCCGTGTGCGCCGGGACATCTCGCGGGACACGCGATCGTGCATCTCTTCCCACTGCTCGGCCAGCACGTTGACCTTGTTTTCCAGGAAACTGCGGAAGACGTAGCCGCGAGTGCGCAGTTCCTCAATCTCGGCTGGGAGCAGCGAAAGGGTTGTTTCGATGTCCCCCATGTCGTTGCGCACGCCGGTCAGCAGCAGCGCCTCTTGCAGGTCGCCCAACTGGTTTTGAAGTTCGTCCAGTTTGGCACGGGTTTCTTCGCCCAATGTTCCGGCTGGCGCAGCCCGGCTCACTCCTGAGCCTCTTTTTTGCACCCTGGTGGCGGGGCGGGCAGTTGTTGATGTTTTCTTCGACTTTATCGCCAGACGTCCCTCCGTGGGGGATGAGATCCCTCTTTTGAACTTCTCGCGGCTCTTTTTGTTACTCATTTCCGTCTCCTTATCTTAATGCCCGTTGCCGGATTCCCCGGCCTCCATCGTGGTTCCCATTGCTGTCCCCATCGTAAAGCGCAGATATGCCTCGATAAACTCATCCAGCCGCCCATCGAGCACGGCCTGCACGTTGCCAGTCTCGTGGGCAGTGCGATGGTCCTTGACCATCTGGTAAGGGTGTAGTACGTAGGAGCGAATCTGATTGCCCCAGCCAGCATCCACGTGTTCTCCCTTTAACTCGGCTATCTCCTCCTGCCGTTTTTCCTCCTCCAGTTGGAGCAGCCGTGCCCGTAACACGCGCAGCGCCGTTTCCCGGTTCTGGGTCTGTGAACGCTCGTTCTGGCAGGAGACGACGATGCCGGTGGGGACGTGGGTGATGCGTACCGCCGTCTCGTTTTTCTGCATGTGCTGTCCGCCGGCCGACGAGGCGCGGAAAGTCTCGATTTGCAGGTCATCCGGGTCAATTGTCACCGAGACGTCTGTGCCGATATCGGGCCAGGCCTCGACCAGCGCGAATGACGTATGGCGGCGGTGGGCGGCGTCGAAGGGGGAGAGCCGCACCAGGCGGTGCACTCCTCGCTCGGCGCGCAGGTAGCCGTAGGCGTAGGGGCCGGAGACGGTGACGGTGGCCCGTTTGATGCCAGCCTCCTCGCCGTAGAGCCGGTCCACCACGTCGGCTTCGTACCTGCGCGCCTCGGCCCAGCGCAGGTACATACGCAACAGCATCTCGGTCCAGTCCTGGGCGTCGGTGCCACCGGCGCCGGCGTGGATGGCCAGGATGGCGTCGCCTCGGTCATAGGGGCTGGAGAGGAGAAGGCGGAATTCCAGCCGCCCTATCTCCTGCTCCAGAGCCACTGTCTCGGCGGCAAGTTCGTCGCCCAGGCTCTCGTCACCCAGCGCCGAGAGTTCCAGCGCGTCCTGCACCCGCTGATCCAGTGTGCTCCAGCGCTCCGCCTCCTCGCGCAGGCTGGAGAGGCGACGCATCACTGTCTGTGCTGTCTCGGGGTCGTCCCAGAAGTCGGGAGCGATGGCGCGCTTCTCCAGTTCGGTGATCTCCTGCTCCTTGGCGGCCAGGTCAAAGACGCCTCCGGATGTGTTCCAGTTTCTCTCTCAGGGTTGTCAGACGATTAC
>CAYPOY010000189.1:0-9845 GCA_964412395.1 uncultured Anaerolineales bacterium
GCGGTCGGGGAAGACGAGGGGCTGGCCGTTGATCCGGGCATCGGGGTAAGAGGTGCAGATGTGGCGGCGGGTGCGACGGATGAGGACGTGGTTGAGGATCTCCTGCAGGTCGCGGCTGGGCGGCTCTTCGTTGCGCGGCTCAACCTGGTTGAAGAACTCGGACAGGTTGGGCGGGCTGATGGGGATGGCGGTGGTGTCCTGCGGATGCCACAGTTTGATCTGATGATAGATGTCCCAGGCGCTGGTGGCGCGTGGGGTGGCGGTCAGCAGGATGGTGGGCCGGGTATGCGTGAAGAGTTGGAGGGCGGCGTAGCGCTGGATGTCGCGGTGGCGGAAGTTCTGAGACTCGTCCACCAGCACCAGGTCACGGTCGCGGTAGCGCCAGTTGTCAACCAGCAAACGCTCGTTCCCTTTCTGGCTGAGGAGACCCATTGAGATGACCGGGGCGTCAACCTGGTAGCGCTCCATGAACCATTCCCACATCTCCACCAGCGAGGCAGGGCAGACGACGAGCGGGCGGGCGCCACGATAGAGGGCATAGTGCTTGAGCAGCGTGGTGCCGATGTAGGTCTTGCCCAGGCCAACGACGTCGGCCACGAAGACGCCGCCGTAGGCGTCCAGAATCTTGATCGCCTGGCGGACGGCCACGCGCTGGAAGTCGGCCAGTTCGGGCATCTCGGCCTCCCAGAGGAGTTCGGCGGCCTCTGCACCTGGGCGGCCCTCCAGCCGGTCCTTGACCAGCGTGTAGAGGGTCTTGAGGTAGATGTCGTGGGGACTGACGGGCCGGTCGCCCTCCGGCGTGAGCACCTGGCTGGCGGCCCAGGAGCGGCGCAGTTCGCGCATCAGGTCTGCATCAAAGTCCTCGGCCTCGCCCCACAGTTCGTTGAACCAGCGGGAGAGTTCAGCGTGATTGCCGTCGCCGAAGACGCGGACGTTGAGTTCGGTGTTGTGGGTGACGCCGCCGAGGGAGAGGTTGGAACTGCCGACGATGGCCGCGCCGGTTTGGGCGTGGATGCGGGCCGGGTCGAAGTCGAAGATGTAGGCTTTGGCGTGCAGCCGGCCGCGGGTGTAGACCTTCACCTGCACGATGCCCTGGGCGATGAGGTCGGCCAGGGAGAGCACCAGGGCCTGGGCATCGTCGGTCTGATCCATCAGTTCCAGCGTGGTCTGGATCGAGTCGGCGGTCTCGGCACGGATGCGGGGAGCCTGGGCCCCGGCCATGCGTTCGCGGCGGACGGCGCGCTGGGTCGTCGCCAGGTGGTGGTAGCCCTCGGCCAGTTGCTCGACCGTCTGGCGGTTGGTGACGTTGCTGATGAGGAGGCGCAGTTGATCCAGGTAGGGGATGTGCTCGATGATGGCCTGGAAGCCGGAGAGGAAGAAGTAGCCGACGGCGAAGTGCGCGCGGATGCTATCGGCCAGGAAGTTATTGATTTCGGGAGCGAGCTCCCGGGTGCGGTTGTCTATGATGTCGTGGACCATTTGGTACTCTCCATTCAGGCTTGCGAGGTCTGGCAGGCTTTGGCGGTCTCCTGAGACATTCCCTCCAATTGTCTGATGACTACATCCAGGGACCACCGGGCGACCATCGCTGGTCGAAGCGTCGTCCCTCCGACAGTGCTCGAATCACGGGCTGGAGAAATGTGGAAATGACCTGGGCGGCTTCGCGCAGGGTGGCGGGCGCATCTTCCAGGCGGAGGCGGCGAATAAACGCAACCCACTGGGCCTGCTTCTCGCGATCCTGGGCAAAACTGTCGCTGAGCGCAACTGGATCGAGAGAGATATCTGTCTGCCGCCAGCGGAACGTCTCACGAATCGCTCGAGCCAGAACAGAGCCGTCAAAGTCAAAGTGAGTGGCCAGCGACCAGATGTCGTAAAAGTCTTTCACCCGGCTGTTGACCTCCCCCAGGTAGACCATGATCTGGTACTTTTCGGCAATCGCGCTTTCGCGGCTGTAGCCCTGCAGTTCGGGTGGAGGGAAATCCAGAATGGTCGGCAGCCGAATGAGGGATGGGCCGGGCACCAGCGGGTCGCCGAAACCGATGTCAATCTGCATGGGGATACGCGCAGTGCCCAGATAGGCGGTAAAGCGCACGCGCACCCCAGCATAGTTGGCCGCCTCAATAATACGCTCGCCGACGATGCTCTTGGCGTCAAAGCGCAGGCCATCCTTCGGCGCTGGCTCCTGGCAAATCGCCCGGACCGCCGATACAGCGTGCTCGACGGAGTTGTCCAGGCTGCCTAGCAGGTCAATGTCTCGAGTGGGCCGGGAGAACGGCGACTGCCAGACAGTGAACATCAATGCTCCCTTGAGCACGAATTGACCGCGCTGAGGGGAACGCCCCAGGCGATAGAGGAAGCGTTCCAGCGCAAAGTATTGCAGTACCTCGTTGAACGGACGTCCCTCTGATCTGGCGTGGTTAAGCAATCGCTGGTGAACGGAAGCAGCGAGGTTGCGGATCACAGCAGCGCCTCCAGGTAAGGGTTCATCACTTTTTCGACCCGACAGATGCGGGCATAGTGTAGCAGTTTGCCGACGTCAAAATTATGATGTCGGCGGTACTGTTTGAGGGCCTCGAGGGCCACGTCCAGGCCGATCTTGCCACGGTATTTAAAGACGTCGGCTATGCTCTTGGCCGGGTCGTAGATGCGGACGGGAACACCGTCTACCTGATAGGTCTCCACCCCCTCGCTCCAGGCCGGGCCTGAGAACCAAAAGATGCGCAGGGGAGGATATTCTAGACGAGGACGCCCGCTCCCCCGGCGCAGGGCGACGTCCACGGTGTGGGGAACCTGGGTGGTCAGTTCGTGGAAGGCCAGGGCGGAGACGAGGCAGACGACGGCCTGGGGGACCTTGAGGGTAACGGTGACCAGATCGGGGTTGGAGAGGGGGGGCAGCTCGGCCAGACGGTAGAGGCCCCGGTTGAGCCGCTCCAACACGCCAGAGTCGCGCATGGCGTAGAGGGTGCGCGGGTGGATGCCCAGGCGCAGCGCTTTGGCGGTGCGCAGGGTGCCGCCGTGTTGACGGAATTGGGCGATAGCATCTTGAACTGACTTGCGCGTCTCCATCGTCACGTCACCAAGGATGGATAAGAATACCAACACTTTTTACGATGTGGTGGTCATTCTATCCACAAAGGGTGATCTTGTCAAGGGTTGTGGACAGGCAGGCTCAACACAGGTTGCTGCGCTGGTCGGCGAAGTGGACGCGGACCGAATCGGCCAGAAGATTGTTGATTTCGGGAGCCAGTTCCCGGGTGCGGTTGTCTATGATGTCGTGTCGAGTCACAAGTCCCCCTTTAGTTGTGCGGCGTTCGACGGTCTTGACAAATGTTCGAGTCATGATACACTATCATCGCCAGGGGACAAAATTCGGCTCCACGCCGTGTGATCGTCTAGCCGTGGCTGAACGATCCTATATCCCCGGCAGGTCTTTTAAAGCCGCTAAAGTTAGCGGCTTTTTTTGCGAGTAATAGACCCCATAAATATGCCCCCGTCTATTAAACAACGTGCCATCTCCGGCCTCATCAACAGAATAATGGCGAATTGAGGGCGATCGTTCTTTGGACTGGCTCATTTCCCCTCCATCACGACGGTTCAAAGCAACGCCTCGCTGCAAACGATGCGCGGGATCAGCACCGTTTCCTCGGCCCGGTTGGAAGCGGCGCGGTGAGCTGCCTCCAGGCTGTAGTCGCGGACGATACGCAGGAGTTGCGCGACCAGGGCCTGGCCAGTGACCTTGCTGCGACGCAAGGTATTGAGTTCACGATGGGCGCGGGCAGTCAGTGGGACGCTGGTGAAGATCTCGGACAGAAGGACTAGACACGCTTTTTCCTCCGCGTCCTCAGAAGGTGACCAGTTTCGTTGCTAGCGAGCTTCCAACTGGCGCGTCGCTCTGCTTATTCCCCATTGCTGCCATGGCGTACAGTTCCTGGTAAACTTGGTAGCTTAAAGACACTCGCTCCAGGTACTCCCGTGTCTCCCCAAACCCGATCCAACGCAGCAGATCGTCTCGGTTTGAGACCAGTGGATCTGCCTGCCAACTATCCACGCTGGCTGCGCCACCGTTATAGGCAGCGATAGCCAGATCGAGGTCTCCTTCGAAGTAGTCAGCCAGAAAGTGCAGGAACCAGGCCCCCATGCGAATGTTGGCCTCCGGGGTGTAGGCATCGCCTGGCTGGATATCCTCATCCAATTGCTCTGCGATCCAGGCTTGGGTTGATGGCATGAGCTGCATCAGGCCCCGTGCTCCGGCGTAGGAGAGGGCTTCCGGATCGTACCGGCTCTCCTCGCGCATCACGGCCCAAATGAGCAGCGGGTCTACATCGAACTCTGCCGCCGCTGCTTCCACCGTCGCCGAATAGGGCCTCGGATAGCTCAACTGCCAGAAGGCCAGGGGGGTCTGCGGATGATCTTCTATATATGCTTCGGCGATAGCCTGAGCGTCGACCACATAGCACCTCGAAGCCAACGCCTCCGCCATCGCCAGGTCCACCTCCGGCGCACGCCGAAATCGGGCGGCTAACACGAATTCCATGTGCGCCAGGTCCTCGCGCCCAATCGATTCCAATGCCCACGCCTTGTCCAGAATGTCGCCGCCTGCCGTGACCAAGGATGGCGCCGTGACCAAGCTGAACTTGCCCCTGGCGGCTCGCAGCGCCAGCCAATTCAGACCGAACCTATCCAATAGTGCCTTACCCTCAGCCTGAGCCTCTTCATCCCTCACTCTCTGGGCAAGAACGTAGAGGCGGTACGCAGCGTCATCGGCAAGATAGGTATCAGTTTCCCCCAGGCGGGTATAGATGGGCAATGTCTCCGTCAGCCGCCCTTGCGCCTCAAGCATCGTGGTCGCGGACCACCAGGCCACCGGGTAGGGGGAGTTCAGATAAAGCGCCAAGGCTTGATCAGGATCTTCCTCTTCCAGCAACTCAGCCTGGGCCAGATGGCTGTCCGGTGAGTCGACCGTCCGGTAGAGAGATAGCGCCTCATCATCAGGACGGCCAAGGCGCACCAGGACCCGGGCCAGGCCCAATTGAGCCGTTACATCATCGGGCATCTCCTCCAGCCAGGCCTGATAGGCCGCCTCCGCCTCTTCGTAGCGCCCCAGTCCACTCAGCGCCCGTGCGCGCAAAGGCAGTGCCCCGGGGTCATCGCTCCCTCGCAGCGTCTCCAGGGCGTCACTGTAGTAAATGGCGGCGTTCAGATCCTCGGCTACGGCAAGCGGATCCTGCCCAATGCGTCGCATCCCGGCGAAAGCATCCGGTTGTTCGCCCAGAATATGGAGGTACTCGGCATAGGCTCCTTCGTCGTCTCCCTGCTCTTCCAGGTAACGCGCCAGTTCCAGGCGCAAAGCGACCGTGTCATGCAGGACCAACGCCGCTCGATACTCATCTTCCGCCCCTGGGACCTCGATGCTCGCATAGTGACGGGCCATTGCGATGTGTGCCTGGCGGGCGGCCGGACTCTGGGGCCGGAAAGCGACAACGGCCTGCAGCGTGCGCATCGCTTCCAGGTCTGGCATCGCAACCTCGGCAGCCCACAGCCGGACATACTCCTCTATCTGCGGCAGTTTCTCGGCCAGCCGCTCATATAGCACAGCCGCCCGCTCTGGGCTCGCGCTCTGGGCCTCGTGGTAGAGGGCCTGAGGCGAGCGCAGATAATCCCTGAAGGTCCACACGAGGATTACTCCCGCGAGCAACCCCAGGAGGGCGACAGCCAGGGCCAAATGCTTGAAACCGAGTTGCCGATTCATACCTCTTACCTGCTCCGGTTCCACTACTAACCTCCTACTCCGCTCCCAGGCTGAAGGCGTGCAGTCGCCGATCGGTGGAGCCGACGAAAAGCCTCCCGTCGGCCACGGTAGGGCCTGCCGCGATGGCGCCTCCGGTGCGGTAACTCCACACCAGCGCGCCTGTCTCGCGGTCCAGGCCGTAGAGATAGCCATCGTCAGAGCCCACGAAGACCAGACGCCCCCACACTACTGGCGAAGACCGGATGATGTTCTTGGCCTGGTATTGCCAGACGAGGCGACCGTCTCGGGCATGCAACGCATACAGCCGGCCGTCGTTTGCGCCGACGTATACCACACCGTCGGTAACGACCGGCGATGACTCAATGGCGTACTTTGCCTCGAAGGTCCAACGCAAGTGGCCGGTGGCAGCATCGAGCGCATAGAACTTCCGATCAACAGAGCCCACATAGACGGTCCCAGCGGCGATGGCCGGGGTAGCCACAATGCCTCCTTCCGTCCGGTAACGCCATCGAAGTTCGCCGCTGGTGATGTCGAGAGCGTAGAGATAATTGTCGGTCGAACCGACGAAAACGAGGTCTCCAGCCAGTGCCGCCCCTGCCTCGATCCGGTCGCCAGTCTCATACCGCCACACCAGATCGCCGTCCTCTGCCGCCAGGGCGTAAAAGAAGCCATCGTGGGAACCAACGTAGAGGATGTCATCACTGATCACAGGGGAGGCGGTGATCCATCCATCCGTTTCGTATCGCCAGCGCATCCCGCCCTGCCCGGCATCCAGCGCGTAGACGGCGCCATCCCAGGAACCGAAGTAGATCGTGTCCCCAAAGACAACCGGCGATGAGGTGATATTGTCGGCCGTCTCATAACGCCAGAGGGAGTCTCCTGTGCCGGCATTTACAGCGTGCAGGGTGTTGTCGTCAGCCCCCACGTACACGACTTCGTTGCTCACTGTTGGTATCCCTCTGACATAGTCGCCCGCACGGTAGGACCAGGCAAAGGAAATAGTGGCCTTATCTGCATGGGTGGAAGCCCTACAACTGACCAGCAGGGCCACCATCACGCAAGTCAAAATCATGGTCTTCATCGGCCTCTCTCTTACTCCTCGGCTTTTGCATGCTAGAGTCATTTCGCACATCTCCTTATTTGACGACATAATTGTGTCGTCTCTGACAGGATTTCCCCCCCTTTCTCGGGTGGTAGGCACCTCACTAGAGGGCGATTGCGTCTATCCAGTGTACCCACGAAGCCTCAGCGCCTGCCGAATCTGCCAGGCGGCGGTCCGCCGTCCAGAAATGGCACCCAAGCGTCTCGGCCAGGGCCAGGTAATGGGCATCGTAGGCTACCGTCTGCCCCAGGCGCTCAGCCCACTGCAGGGCCAACCGGTCCAGTTCTAGCGTCGGGGGCACCAGCCGAACCCCCAGGTGCATCACGGTTTCCAGGTGCGCTTCGGCTTCCGGGGCGGGCATCCTGGCGATGGAGATCGCCTTGCGCAACGCCGAGGTGACCTCATAAGCCCACAAGTCCGGTGCGAAAACATCCGCCGCTTCAGCGCTCCAGCGCTCCCATAGGGCTTGAGCTTTGGCGGAATAGGATGTAGGTAGCACCAGGGCGATGGTCAGGTTAGCGTCAACGACCTGGCTTGTCTGGCTCATCATCTTTTCCTTGTGAGACGAGAACAGACGCCATCCTGGCCTCTCGTTCCTCCCTGGCCGCCTGGACCAGGTCTACCGCGAGAACGCCGTAGCGAGCGGCAAATGCCTCGCGCAAGCGGCGGGCTTCTTCCAGCACCGCCATCTGCGGCCCGGTCTTTTTGGTCAGTCGTTCATATTCTTTGATGCTCAGGAGAATCGCTTTAGGTTTGCCCCTGGAGGTAATCGTAATGTGCTTGTTCCCATAGACTGCCTGGTTGATCAGCCGGGACAACTCCCGCCCGGCCTGGCGTATGCCGACCTGCATATTGCCTCCTTTTGGTCCGGTTTGTCCGTATTATACAGACAAACATCTTCCCTGGCAATGCGGATGCCTGGCAATTGAGAAGTGCCAGGCATCTCAGCGCGCCTCGATTAACGTAACCGGCTCCTCCGTCAGCCCATACAACTCGTACACCAGCGCGTCAATCTGCGTCTCCGCCGAACCACTGACCCACTAAAACCCTGAGATCACTGAAGCTCCTTTCAGTGTGATCATTCCTCTCAGTGCGTTCAGTGATTCCACCTCCTCCGGCCCATTGAATCGCTGAACCACTGGCCTCGGTCAGTCACCGTATCGCACGTCTATGACAATGCGCACTGGGTTCTTCAATTCGTATACTTCATACGCCGAAGGCTTCTTGAGACCGATGGAGAAGCCCAGATGGGCGTCGCTGAAGGTCGGGTACAGGTCAATCCGGGTCACATGAGGATTATCCGGCGGGATGAAGGGCAGTCGCTGGCTGAGGGGAAAGTCATAAGCGTACACGTCGCTCATCACAAGGTCAATGCGCGCCGCGCCCCACGAAGGGTCGTGGCCCAGGGGGAAGGGATCGGCGATGTTGTCCACCTCGACAACTTCAAACAGGGGGACATGATCGCCGGGCTCGGCCATCTCCCACACAACCCGCAACCGATCTGGATGCGAGTTGTACCGCACGTCTGCCAGATTCCATATTGTCCCCAACCTGCCCCCCTGCCGCGCGACGCCCAGATAAGCGGAGGGATCCGGAGTCAGTGTGCTGGTGGGCGCCACAGCTTGTGGGGTCGGTGTGAGATAGGGCGTGTACGTAGGCGCGGGTGGGACGGGCGTATACGTCGGATACGGCGTGTAGGTCGGCAGCGGCGGCTGGGTGACGTAGACGACGATAGTCTCCTCAATGACCTCGGGCGTGGGCGGAGAACATGCTGGCAGTAACAAGATGAGAAGTGGAACTAAGACAGCCAGACGTTTCACGGTATCCCTCCTTTGGGTGTCCCCCGTTGGTGTTAATTACGACTTCCGGCCCACTTCAGCGGGCTTTCACTGCTATGATGCCGCTGACGAATTGATCGGAATCTCCAACCCGCATCCGCCAATCCATACAACTCATACATCAGCGCGTCAATCTCCGCTGGGTCATTGGTCGTTCTTCTGAGGCATTATTTGCATTGGGAGTTTCGCGTTGCCGGGTGTGCAGGCATGTCCAGCCATAGACGCCGCAGCAGTTGCGTCACGTCCTGCTTGACCTTTCTCAGGTCTTCTGCGTTGGGCCGTCCCCTGATATCCCCCAGCCTGCCGCGCGTACTCGCTTCCTCTGAGCCGTGGAACTCACCTACCACATACCATTCATCCAACACGGTAAAACCCAGGTGCTCGAAGAATTGCCCGGCATACTTGCCGGCGGGAATGGCCTCGTTGATGCCTGTGTGCGGCCCAGAATACGTGCAAAAGATCAGCACGTTCTTTCCAGGGACCTTGGGAGCGCCTACTTTTACGCGACCCTGCTTCCTGTACTCAATGAACTTGCCCTTCAAGAATTCATCCACCGGCTTAGGAGGAGACCATTGATAGGACGGGAAACCGATGCACATCAGGTCATAGCCATAGAAGTCAACATCCGCGGCTTCCTCTGTCCTCTTGAGCAAGACCTCGACGCCAGCCGCTTCCAAACCTTCGTTGATGGCGAGGGCCACTTTTTCAGTGTTTCCGGTTTGCGACCAATAGATGATGGCAGCTTTCATTTGCGTGCACTTACAGGTCTCATCTCAATTCCCCCCGAAACGCCCGGTGCAGCAGCGTTTGGAAGAGATGCTCGGCCTCGCGCTCGACGAGCCACAGGCACAGCCGCTCAAAGTTGCGCGGCGAGAGTTTGTCGAATTGTGAACCTACTTATTTCCATCACCTCAACAATATCACCTGGATCGGGCTTGGCAGTGACAAAAGAGCCAAAGATGATGAAGCGAGCCAGGTGGCCCCACTGAAACCACGAGTTCACTGAAGCCGCTTTCAGTGGCCTCACTTCCCTCAGTGCTTCAGTGATCCTGCCCCCCCACAACCCCAATCTCCTCCTCCGTCAGCCCGCACAGCTCATACGCCGCATCTCACTCACCCTTGGTCAGGCCGCCGCACTGCTGACCAACGCGGGTAC
>CAYPOY010000190.1:0-9805 GCA_964412395.1 uncultured Anaerolineales bacterium
GACGTGTACTTCTTCTTCTAACCCGCGTAGCTCGGTGAAAATGTACGGTAGAGAAGACAGGGATAGCCTTTGGTTGTATAATATGCGTGATGTTGCATATATGGCGTGCTGCATATAATTCGGGAGTATGATGACAGAGAACTCGTATCGGCAAGCGGCCAAGCTGTTTCATATCCTGTCCCACCCGGCCCGGCTGCACATCCTGGACGAGCTGCGACGGGCGGAAGCCTGCGTATGTCATCTACAGACGGTCCTGAAGCGTCCGCAGGCCTACGTCTCTCAACAACTCCGAGTGCTGCGCGAGGCCGGTATTGTGGTAGACAACAGAGAGGGGTCCAACGTCTACTACCGGCTGGCCGACCGGCGAGTGGAGCGGCTGCTGGAGCAAGTCCTGGGGCCAGCGGGGCAGGCGACCCGCCTGCTGGATTGCCCTTGTCCCAAGTGCACGTCATGTTACCCGTAAGCGCAGCTCTTTTTTTGCGTGCACGATATGCAACGTGGTGCATATATCAGTACAGACTACGGAGGTGAAACTTGAACGTCTTGGAGTACCTGGCCATGCTGCTACAGACAGGACTGGGCAGCCTGGCGGCCTATCTGGCGGCCCACGTCTTGTTGTGCCTGCTGCCAGCCTTCTTCATAGCTGGCGCATTGGCCGCGCTGATCCCCAAAGAGGCCATCACCAAATACCTGGGCCGGGACGCCCCTAAGTGGACCTCCTACCCGGCTTCGGCGGTGGGTGGTTTTGTGTTAGCGGTCTGCTCGTGCACCATCATGCCACTCTTTGCCAGCATCTACAAGAAAGGTGCGGGGCTGGGACCGGCGATCACGTTCCTGTTCGTCGGGCCGGCGGTCAACATCCTGGCCATCTCCTTCACCGGCGTGCAGATCGGGATGGACATCGCGCTGGCGCGAATCATCTTGTCCATCGTATTCGGCGTCGGCATCGGTATGCTGATGGCCTGGTTCTTCCGTAAGGACGACGAGACGCACAACGAGGAGACGAACGGCAACCGCGCCTTCGCCCAGGGCGCGAAGGTGCCGGGCCGCACGTGGGTCTTCTTCTTGCTGCTGCTGGGCGTGCTGATCGCTGGCACCTTGCAGGTGGGATTGCTCACGAACAGCTACGCCACGTTCACGCTCCCCGGCTCCTGGGCCAGCGGGTTCCAGGGCTGGCTGGATGGCGTCGTGCCGCCGAACCCAGGCCTGGGCATCGAGGGCGTGAGCGTCCACGGGGTGTTCCTGATCGGCCTACTGATCCTCATCGCCATCACTGCCTGGCTGGGGTTGAACAAGGTGGATGAAGGGTTCAATACCTGGACCTACGTGGCCTTGGGGCTGATTACTCTGACCCTGATCGTCGCCTCGTTCAGAGTCGTAGCGGCCACGAACGGCCTGAGCGTTGGCGTCACCGGCAAGCTCATTGCCGAGATCCTGCTCATCGGGGCCGTCTGGTGGATGGCCGCCACGCGCTTTGAGGTCTACGATATCCAAGAGTGGCTGTGGGAGACGTGGCGCTTCGTCAAGCAGATCATCCCGCTGCTGATCGTGGGCGTCTTTCTGGCCGGGATGGCCCGGGCCATCATCCCCACAACCTGGATTGAGGCGATTGCCGGGCGCAACACGGTGTGGGCCAACCTGATCGGCGTGCTGTTTGGCGTCTTTATGTACTTCCCGACGCTGGTCGAGGTACCCATCGCGCAGACGTTCCTCTCGCTGGGGATGCACCGGGGCCCGCTGCTGGCATATCTGCTGGCCGACCCGGAGTTGAGTTTGCAGTCCATCCTCATCACCAACTCGGTGATCGGCAAGAGGAAGACGGCGGTCTACGTGGTTCTGGTGACGATCTTCAGCACCCTGTCGGGGCTGATCTTTGGCTGGTTCATACGCTGAAGCGTGAAACGTGAAGACGTGAAACGTGATACACGCTTTTTGGTACATAGCGTGGAACTCTTTATGAAGGAGGTCAACAGTGAAGATTAAAATTCTGGGTGGCGGGTGTGCCAAGTGCGATCGTCTGGAGAAGTTGGCCCACGAAGTGGTCAGTGAGCTGGGCGTCGAAGCGACGTTCATCAAGGTCAAAGAGATGGACGAGATCATGGCCTACGACGTCATGAGCACGCCAGCCCTGGTGATTGACGAAGAAGTCAAGTCGTCGGGCCGCATTCCGCGCAAAGAAGAGATCGTGGAGTGGATCCAAGCGGCGCAAGGTCTGTAGGCTAAAGTCAATTCATACCGGCGGGAGGTTATCGTGCAGCCAAAAGATGCGGAGGACCGAACAGTACAATGCACTTGCGTGACGGATAGCTTCGCGGCGCTGCCGCCGGAACTGCGACCGCGCCCACGAAAGAAGAGTAGCCTGCGGAAAGTGACATGTCCGGGCTGCGGGCTGGTGTACTGGACCAACCGGCCCACTGACCTGTGCATGGATTGTGAAAAGGGGGGCGTGAAGGCACCCCCGACGACCTGACTTATGGGGGTATAGATGCTGAACATCAAAGTTTTGCGAAAGGTGAACGGCTACCGCGGATGACACGGCTCCAACCGCCGACGCTTGCTGCTACATGAGCACAAGAAGGAGGAAACAGATGTACGGCTGGAGAGGAACTATCCTGAGGATAGACCTCACGAGGGAAAAGGTCACGAAGCAGCCGCTGGCCGAGTCGGTGGCGATGGACTTCGTAGGCGGCAGGGGGCTCAACTCGAAGACGCTCTTCGACGAGGTGAAGCCAGGCATTGACCCGCTGAGCCCGGAGAACGTCCTGTGCCTGGCCCCTGGCCCACTATCGGGCACCCCCCTGGGCATGGCAAGCCGCTTAGAAGTCAGCACCCTCTCGCCTTATAGTGGCATCCTGGGCGACGGGAACGTCGGAGGCTCTTTCGCCACGTTCCTGAAGTGGGCTGGCTACGATCAAATCGTGATAACAGGGAGGGCAAGCAGCCCGAAGTACCTCTGGATAGATGACGAGAACGTCGAACTGAGGGACGCTGCGGACCTGTGGGGTAAGACGACATGGGAGACCACCGATATACTTCAAAAGAGGCATGGGAAAAACATCAGCGTGGCCTGCATCGGTCAGGCGGGGGGAAACCTGGTCCGATTCGCGTCCACCATCGTTGACAAGCACAGTTCCGCCACCCGGGGGAGCGGCGCCGTGTGGGGCTCCAAGAACCTGAAGGCCATCGCCGTCAAGGGCAGCGGCAAAGTGGCACTGGCCAATCCCGGGGAGTTCAGGCAACTGGCGTGGGAGGACAGGGAGTTCTTTTTGGAAGACGACCTGCAGCACGAAGTCATCGCCGTACACGGCACGCACATCGGCATGATGTCCTGGTGGCCGGGCTACAGGTACTTCCAGGAATACCTCTCCGGCGCTAAAGTCCCCGCGGCTTTGAGACCCGAAGCCTGGAAGAAATACGAGGTGGGGAGAACGGGCTGCCACGACTGCCCCGTCGGGTGCAAGGATGTCTACAAAATCCCGTCGGGCAAGTATGCGGGGGAGGAAGGCTCAGGCCTCGAGTTTGAGTGCATCGCCTGTATGGGCACCAACTGCGGCGTCGAAGACCCCATCGCCATAATGGAGATGGAAAACCTGGCTGACAAGTACGGGATGTGCGTGATAGGGCTTGGCAACGCGATTGCCCTCGCCAAGGAACTCTACGACCGGGGGATCATCACCGCAGAGGACACCGGCGGGCTGTCGCTGGACTGGGAGGATGCTGATTCCCAGATCGGACTGGTCCACTGCACTGCGTTGAGAGAGGGGTTCGGCAACCTGATAGCCGAGGGGATGTACAGCCTGGCAAAGATCATCGGCCGGGGGGCGATGGATTACTGCTACCACGTCAAGGGGTTCAGCCGTGGCCCCCACCCTCCGGGGCTTTTCGCCCTCGCCCACGCGACCTCGACCAGGGGCACCGATCACCTGAGGGGAAGAAGTTGGGCCTATGGCGAGAACGCCCCGGAGATCTTCCCCGCGCTTGTGAGTAAGGGCCTGGTGTCCGACGTGTCCAAGGACCCGGTGGGGGCGCTCACCGTCTCCGAAAGGGCCACGACGATTTCGGATGCGATAGGGCGCTGCAAAGGGGCTGTCAACAGTTGGGTCTGCGCCGTGCCGCTCGTGTGGAAGCATCCGCTGTGGGACGGGCTGGCCAGGCTGCTGACGACGGCCACTGGCCTCGAGTTCGACGCTACCGGCCTGGAGGAGGCCGGGGAAAGGATCTATGCCCTCGAAAGGGGTTTCAACGTCAGGCAGGGGATAACGAGAGAGGACGACCGGCTGCCGCAGAAGCCGGAGGTGAGGGACACTCCACAGGGGAAGGAGGAGCAGGAGAAGCACGCGGAAATGCTCACGGAGTGCTACCGTGTGCACGGCTACGACCCCGAGACAGGCATCCCGACGCGGGATATGCCCCCTATCTCCACCAACCTGGCCGCTAAAGACGGCACGGTGAGCGATGAACTGGTCTTCCACTACGCAGAACGGGCCAGGGGTGGAGTTGGACTCATCACCGTAGAGAACGTGTGCATTGCCTACCCGCTGGCCCGGCACGGCGCGGCACAGCCGCGTATTGACGACGATGTTTTCATCCCCCGCCTGCGCCGTCTGGCCGATGCCATCCACGAGGGCGGGGCGAAGGCCGCCGTGGAGCTTACCCATCCGGGGATGAACGCTGGCCTGCACTACATCGAAGAGGAGACCCCGGTTGCTCCATCGGCCGTGCCCCGACCCCAAGATGGCCTCATTCCCAGGGTACTCTCCCGTGAAGAAGTCGCGGAAGTGATCGGGAAATACGTGGAAGCAGCGCGGCGGGCCGGGCGAGCCGGCTTCGACGCGGTGGAGCTACAGGCCTGCCACGGCCTGCTCATCAACCAGTTTCTCTCCCCGCTCACCAACCAGCGCCAAGACGAGTACGGCGGCGACCGCGAGAACCGAATCCGCTTCTTGCTGGAGATCGTGGAAGGAATCAAGCGTCACGTGGGCTTCAGTTTTCCTGTTATGGTACGCCTGGTGGCTGAAGACATGCTGGAAGGCGGACTTACGCTGGAGGATGGTCGCTGGTTTGCCCGTCGCCTGGAGGAGGCGGGGGCAGACGCTATCCATCCCGATTTCGGTCTGGGGGGCAAGGAGAAACGGTTGGAGCCGATGCCCTATCCCCAGGCCTGGCGGGTCTACCTGGCCGAGGAGATCAAGACGGCGGTCTCCATCCCGGTGATCGCCGTGGGGGTGATCCGCGAGCCCCAGGTGGCCGAGGAGATTCTGGAGGCGGGGAAAGCGGATTTCGTCGCCCTGGGGCGAGCACTCGTCGCCGACCCCGATTGGCCCAACAAGGCACAGGCCGGGGAGGTAGGAGCCATTCGGCGGTATATCGGTTGTAACGAATGTGTGGTAGCCCGCCACGTGGAGGATGCACCCCTGCGCTGCTCCCTCAACGCGACCGTGGGCCGGGGAGCGGAAACGTGCCGCCTCGAAAGAACAGCGACACCCAAACGGGTGCTGATCATCGGCGGCGGTCCGGCGGGGATGGAAGCCGAGCGGGTGGCAGCCCTACGCGGGCATCAGGTGACCCTCTACGAGCGTGAAGCCCGCCTGGGCGGAATGCTCAATGTCGCCGCTATACCACCAGGGAAGGAGAAGCTCAACTGGATCACGGAGTACTTTGCCCACGAACTGCCCCGCCTGGGTGTGGAGATCCACCTGGGGGAGACGCTGGAGGCGGAGAGGGTGCGAGCATTGAAACCCGACGTGGTGATCATCGCCACCGGCTCCGAGCCTGCTATCCCGGACATCCCCGGCGTGGACGGACCGAACGTGCTCGTGGCCCAGGAACTCCTGGTTAGCCAGATGCACTTTACAAGGCAGCGGTTTGCCGTCGTCGGTGGGGGAATGCTGGGACTAGAGACGGCAGAATACCTGGCTGTACAGGGAAACGGGGTGACCGTGCTCAAGCGGTACGAGACAATCGGGCGCAGCATCGAGCCGCTCTACCGCGATTACCTCTTGCGAGAGTTAAAGAAGCATGGTGTGGAGATAATGACCCGCGTCGAGGTGGAGGCGATTCAGGCGGACGGTGTGTTGGTGCGGGACGAGGCTGGAGAAGAGCGTGTCGTCCCTGCCGACCGGGCGGTACTGGCCCGAGGGGCAACACCGTCGAACGAACCGGCGCACGCGCTTCAGGACCTTGGCCCAATCGTCATCGGCGACTCTGTCCAACCACGCAAAATCGTCAATGCCATCGCGGAGGGGTTCCTGGCCGCCCAATCCATCTGAAGGGCCTGCGCGGCAACAGGTAGGGGAAAGATTGAACCGTGTGCCCGGTGATTATGGCACCGAGTTCGCTGGGGATCAGCATATTGCTTTTAACCCCGCAAAATTATGGAGGTGTGAAATGGACATCAAAATCTTGGGCTCCGGTTGTCACGACTGTCTCAGGCTGGAACTCCTGGTGGGGCAGGTGTTGGCCGAGCTTGGGATGGAGGCCAGCCTCAGCCGGATAGACGATCCCCACGAGATTGATCGCTACGTTCTGGCCGGGCCGCCGGGCCTGGTCATCAACGGCGAGTTGGTTTCGGAAGGAAGAATGCCCACCAGGGAAGAAATAAGTGCCTGGATCGTGGCCGCCTTGAGCTGGGAGCAGCGGGCGTGGTTGCCGTGAACGGAGGAATCTATGCTGATTGAGGACTACGACCTGGAGGTAGAAAGCGTTCCCTGCGAGCCAGGCAGCGAGGAGTTTGCGGCCATCGTGCGTCTCAACGTGGACATTAGCCCGGTTCTGCCCTACCTGAACCGGACCTTGCGCGGGGCGGTCTACATCGCCCAGGCTCCCTCCCTGGCCTGGAAGAAGGGCGGGCGCAACATCGCCTTCTGGCCCTACAAGATCGCCATCGGCCACCTGGAGGACCGCGCGGAGGCGCAGAAGGTGGCGCAGGGGCTGGTGGACCTGGTGAACCGAACCTGGGAGCGGCGAGAGGAGATCGAGCCGGACTATGAGATGCACAAGCGTCCGGGGCCAATGGATATCTACAAACTCCTTCCGCGGACCAACTGCAAAGGCTGTGGTCAGCCGACCTGTTTTGTCTTTGCCACCAAGTTGGCGATGGGTCAAGTGAGACTGGAGGATTGCACCCCGCTTCAAGAGCCTCAGTACGCCGGGCAGCAGGCACAACTGGCCGAACTGCTGGCAGTGGATATGCCCGCCATCGGCCGGCGGGAGTGACGGTGCAAGGAGGTGAGAGCAGTGGCATACAAAGAGTTGAGACAGCAGGTTGAGGCGCTCAAGCGCCAGTTGACACAGGCCTTTGTCGAGGACACCGTCAGCGCGTTGTTGCGCCAGGGCGAGGACGTGGGCGGCGGCGTCAACGCCTTCCGGCTGGTCAAACATTTGCTGGGCAACCCATCACTGAGGGACGTGGAGGTCGTCTGGGCCTACGAGCGTCTCAAACCGGCGCTGCGGTCCGCGTTGGAACAAATCCCATCGCTTTACTATTTTGAAGGTGACTGATGAGCGGAGGATTGCATCTTCCCGGTGGGAAGATCACGTAAATGAGGTGAGTATGGCGAAATTGAGTCACCGTCAGATCCTGGTGGGGCGGGCGCCAGCCGGGATGCACGGGCTGGACGAGTTGTTCGACGAGTTGTACGAGCAGGGACGTCGGCCAGACGAGGCGGGCCTGGGGATGGAGTTGGTCGAACGTGCCCGTGTATATAAGAACTACATTCCCAAGCCGGCGGTTGATGACTTTGCGCAGGCGTTGCTGCGCGAGTATCGCAAATACGTTGACCAGCGGGCAAGTGGCGGCAAGCCGCAGCCGGTCAGCTACGGCACGTGGCGTGGCCACCCGCGCGAGCACATCCCCTGGTTCCCTACCGTGGCGACGGAACTGTGCGACGGGTGCGGCTTGTGTCTCAAACTGTGCTCGTATGGTGCTTTGGCCCCCACCCCCGATGGTAAAGTCGCGGTTGTGGAACCGTTCAAGTGTCTGGTGGGGTGCAGTTCGTGTGCCACCGTCTGCAAGCCCAAGGCCATCACTTTCCCGCCGCGTACCATTCTGGACGCCTTCCGGCCGGGTAGATGAGAGCATTGGCGGACGAAACCGATATCATATCCTTGTGTGATCTGCGGGGCCGAACTATACGAGACGGATACCGTGGCGGTGTGCTCCTTCTGCGGGCGGGAGACGCCGGCCGAGTACCTGTGCCCTAACGGGCACCACATCTGCGAGGACTGCCAGTTGGCCGATCCGCTTCAAGCGGTCGAGCGGGTATGTGAGGGCACGCGGGAGACCAACCCCGGCGTCATTGCAAACCTAATCATGAAGCACCCGGTCATGGTCATGCATAGCGCACAGCACCACGTGCTCGTCGCCCCGGTCGTGCTGGCCGCGCTGTCCAACAGCGGCCAGCGCCCGCTCAAGCCCGGCCGGCTGACGTCGGCCATCGAGCGCACGGCGGATATTCCTTATGGGGTGTGCGGCACGCGCGGCGAATGTGGGGCGGCGGTGGGCGTGGGGGCACTGGTCTCCATCTTGACCAGGGCCTCGTATCGCAAAGACCGGGAACGATCGCTGGCCCTGCAGGCCACCGCCGAGGCTCTGCAGGTCATCGCCGAGGGCGGCGGTCCCCGCTGCTGCAAGCAGAGCGTCTACCTCTCCCTGGAGACGGCGGTCGCCTTTCTGCGACGGGAACTGGGCCTGAACCTGCCCCTGACCATCCGCTGCGAGTTCGCCGGGCGGAATGAGGAGTGCAAGAAAGAAATTCGGCCTTCTTCCCCCGCGCCCCATTTCCCCAGAGCGAGGAGAAACTGTATCGCCTGTTCGCCGCGCCGGTCATCCGCACCTGCGCCGACTATGGCGTCAGCGCCCACTTTCACGGGAGGAACGACGTGCTAGTCGGCGAGCGCAAGATTTACGGTTCGGCCCAGATTGCCTGGTACGGCACGTTCGTCCAGAGCGGCACCTTCCTGGTCAACATGGACTTTGACATCATGAACCGGGCCCTGACCCCGCCAGCGCTCAAGTTCGCCGGCAAGCCGGCCTGGTCGGTCAAGGAGCGAGTGACTTCGCTGGCGCAGGAGGTGGGGCGGGAACTGGACACAGACGAGGTTATGGAACGCTTTGCAGCCAACTTTGCCCGGATTCTGGGCATCGAACTGGCGCCCGGCGCTCTCATGCCTGAAGAACGGGAGTTGGCCGCCGAGTTGCTGGCCGTCAAATACGGCACCGACGAGTGGAACTTTGGTACGCGGCACGCTTACGGGGTGACGGTTTCGGCCAAGGCGAAAGGCGGTGTGGTGTTCCTCTCAGTCGACATGGAAGATGGGGCCATACGCCAGGCTCGCATCCAGGGCGATTTCCTCGTCAGCGACCGAGGGGCATTGGAGCGGTTGGAGCAGGCACTGACCGGTTGTCGTCCCAAGGAGGCCCAGTCCGTGGTCCAGGCCGCCGAACTGCTCCCTGACCTGAGGGAGACGCTGGTCAGGCTACTGGCGGAAGTGGACCAAGAGGAAGCGACTCGTCTCATCAAGACGGACAAGGGTGGATGATCCTGGACGAAAGAGTAAAACTGGAAGCTTACGTCGCCCGGCCGCCGACGCGCAAGTGCCGCCAGGTCATAGCGGTGATGGAGGAAATGGTACGCCGCTATCCCGACCAGGTGCGGCTGGTGGTCTTTGAGCGGGGAGCGGAGTGGCCGGAGGAACCGAGCCGGGCGTTAAGGTACGCGTTGCACAAGGGCAGCACCGTCCCGATGTGCTACGTGGGTGGAAAGTTCCTCGTCGGTGGAAAAGTGCCGACGCTGGATGAGATGGA
>CAYPOY010000191.1:0-9802 GCA_964412395.1 uncultured Anaerolineales bacterium
GGCGGAACAGGAGAGGTCTCATTCGGTCGGTGGTCCACATCCATCGTAATCGCTGGTATAAGCTGAAGAAGTGAAGTTCAGCGGGATGCTACGTGAGAAGTCGGAGGGGTTCATAGTGCTGGTGATGGTGAGGACAACATAATCTCATCGGAGGGAAGGGACCCTGCTTCAGCCGCGTCGAGCGGGACCGTAAGTGATGGTGCATGCCCGAAAGGGCCAACAACACCCATAGAAAGCTCACGAGAAGGTCAGCGCAGACTATACCTGGGAGCCAAGCGGAGACAACACTTGACGCTGGCCTGATGTGGCAGGCTATGCAAAGCGTGAGGTGAGGAAACTGTGCAAGCTACAGGAAGAAGGTTGTCGGAGAGCCGTATGAGGGAAAACCTCACGTACGGTTGTGTGTCCAGCGAAGGCTGGCGTGTTCAGCGGGAGACAGTCCCGTCGGGGTAAAAGCCAGGAGCCCCGTAGCTAGGATAGCAGGGTGGAGGGAAACCGAAATTCTGGAGCCTATCGACAATGCCATCTGAGGGATGGTAGCGAGTCATAGGCCGTAACGAAAGTGAACGCATAGGTGGCCTCGAAAGTGAGAAACTCCGGAGGTCGAGCCTGCAACCGTGGGGCGAAGGCAGCATGGGCAGCGGAAGGCTGGCATTGACGGCTGACCCACTCCGGCGGGGTGGTAGCGACAGCATGGTGACGAGGACACGCTAAGCAACTGGGCTCTCTGGGATTTCGCGGGGTGCTCTGAGCGGGCGTGCTGCCCGCGCCGCACATCTGGGGGTAGTGCATCGCCTCAACGCCACATACGGGGACGGCACGTCCCCTTTGAGCATACCTACCCCGCGAAACCCGGAAGATCCTGTATTTAGCGGGGATCTGGACAAGGCCTTGGCCGCTCTGACCATCGCCACGGGAGCGGCTCGCTTTCCTCACCGGCGGCGTGCTGGTCTTTGAGTTCGTTTTCGGCTTTCTCATTCCGGGAGGCCTGAACCCTAATCCCGTCTCTTCGTTGCGCACGCTCCTCACCACCGTCCTGGTGAAACACCAACTTGTGCTGCCCATCGCCGCCATGCTGGTCATCCTGCTGCTGATGGTCTGGGTGTCCAAATTGACCCGTTCCAACTTTTCTCGTTCAACTTTACCCTGGGGATCGTATTGTTCTCGGCCGGAGTGCTCGTCGCCAGCCTGTTCATCTACCGCCCCTGGTGCCGCTTCCTGTGTCCCTTCGGGCTGTTGGGTTGGCTGGTGGAGATTGAGTCCTTCCCTGCTTGTCCCAAACATGTTACGGTCGCTGGTTTGCGGGTGGTAGGAAAAGTTGAGGCCCTGCCAGGCGGCAGGGCCTCTTCGGTGGTGTGCTGAGCCCAGGGATGGGGCTATGGGTAGTCACGCAGCACCAGGGGCAGGTACACGAGGTGCACCTCTCCCTCAAACAGGATCGAGTCGCCAGCCACGTCGGGCGATTCGTTCAGCGCCGCATCGCGGAATTTGGCATACACCTCCGCGACGTCACCCTGGCTCAACGTACTGGCCAGAGTCCAGGAGACTGTCTCGGAGTAGGGCTGCCAGGTAGCGCCGGTGAACGATGGGTCGTTCGAGATCCGCACCTCATCTACGTCCTGTTCCTCGGCCGGCTCCTCAAAGAAGAACGACAGAGTCACGCTCCGTAAGGTCGTGCTGATCGCACCGTCGTTGATCAGAACGCCGATGTTGGTCGGTGGGAACGGATCCTCTTTGGGCGTGGCATCCCGGGTCGGGCTGACGGCGCTGCGGTGGCCGTCGGCATCAACGGCCATCATGCGGTAATAGTACGTGGTGTCGTTGGTCAGGCCGGTGTCGGTGTATACGCCCGTCGGCGGAACGTTGTTCTGCACTGGGACGTAGCCCGTGTCGGGAGAGGTGGAACGGTACAATTTCAGCCGGTTGTAGTCGGGATCAACGGCAAAGGTCAGCACGGTAGCGCTGATGTGGGGCGAGGCATTGACCCACTCGATGGCCGGGATTTCGTCATCCGCCGGGTCCAGTGGATCCTGGCCGAACAGGTCTACTTCCGAGCCGTCGTTCTCGCCCCCGCCGTCGGAGTCGCTGTTGTGTGGGTCAGTGCCGGCGTTGTACTCGGCCAGGTTGTCCAGGTCATCCAGGTCGGGGTCTTCGCCAGCGTCGCTAGCGTTGGACTTATCCAGGCCATGGGCGTCCTCCCAGTTGTTGGGCATCCCGTCGCTGTCGTCGTCGGCATCCTTTTCGATGGCAAAGCTGACCTGAGCATGCCGCTCCCCAACCTGCCCCGCAACGCCGTCGGTCTGGAACTTGACGCGGCAACTTCCCTCGATCCCGTCAGGGTCGTTGGGGTCCATTTTGTTGGACAGGGTAAAGAGATTGCCGTACAGGCCATCGCTGGCGTCGCCATCGCCGTGCTCCCCATCGTCGAAGAGCGGCAGGAGCTGCTGCACACCGGCCGGGCACATGACCGTCGCCGAGATCTGCGCGCCCAGGATCGGCGTCTTGCCGGCCAACGCCGCCAGGACGGGCATTCGTACCCCCTGCAGGCGGCTGGCGAGCGGAGCGCCCAGGAAGGGATGCAGCGTGAGGTGGGTGTTTCCGCTGGCCCCGGCCACATAGGGCGTACCCTGCAAGGCGGCCTCAGATTCCGCGCCGATTGCAATGCCGTATGAACCGACGACCATTGTCCAGGTCCCCGCCTTGAGCGTGGGGGTCATAACGTTGATGACGACGTGGGGCATATCCCATTCGCATCGGACGCCAGGCTCTTCGCAATTGATCTCGTAGTCATCTGGGTCATAGAGACGAAAGTACACTTTGGCAGGGGAGGCAAAGTTGACGAAAAAGATCGCCTCGGTCACGTCGTCTTCGATGGTGACGGTATGCGTAGCGGGCGCGCCATAGCTGACCTCGCCGTTGATCTCAAAGAGACGGGAGCGGCCGGCGACGTCGCCCTGGATGAACTCGTAGGTTCCGGCCAGCTCGTTGCGCCAGTCTCCGCCCGCCTGGCTGATCCCCTGGATGAGCGGGCTGGGATTTTCGTCGGGGACGTAGTGGTAGCTACCGCCGGTCAGGCTCGCGATCTCCTGGAGCAGCAACTCATTGGTCCCAGGCCCCAGGGCGATGGTGTCCACGACGCAGGGCGAGGCGATGATGGTGGTCTTGATGTCGTTCCAGTAGAGCGGTTCGTTTTCTTTGCCGTCGCTCAGCAGGACCATAGCACAGGGATGCTCGGGATCGCCGAGTGCATCCAGGCGCTGGTGGCCCATCCACAGCCCGTCGCCAATCGAGGTCATTACGGGGGGAGTGGTGCTTATGGCATTAATCGCGCCCTTGATCGCGGTGCGGACGGTGCTGTTCACGTCTGCCAGGTCGTGATCCAACGTGGCGTCTGGGCCAAAGCTCACCAGGCCGAGCTTGTTGCCGTCGGCGGTGGCATCCACGTACAGCCGGGCGGCGTTCTTGGCCGCGCCGAGCTTGTCGCCAGTAAGCATGCTCCCCGAGCGGTCAACGATCAGCATGTCGTCGTGCACGCGCGTGACGTATTTGACGGCGGTGCTTTCTGTGTCGCTGGCCGAACCGAAGGCAGCGGTCAGGTCGTAATCGCCCGCCGCGGTCTGCGTCGGGGCCTGGACCAGGAGCCAGTATTGACTCTGGATGTAGGCTCCCAGGATGATGTCGGCTGCCTGCGTGCCGACCGTGATGTCAAAATCCTGTGCATTCAAGCCTTCGATCTTGATGCTCTGCGTGCTGGTCACCTCCAGGCGGACGAGGAACTTTTCGGGATCGTAGATGCTGCCCACGAAGGCCGGTTCAGAGTGCGTTGGATCGACGATGTTCAGGTAGAGGTCTGCGCAACCGTAGCTGACGTCCACCTGGGTGTCGGCGCCATAGCCCCCCACGACGGCGACGACGTCGTCGTAATCGTCGTTGACGACCGTCTTGCTCCAGTCGTACGAGGTGCTGGTCCAGTGGTCAACCAGTTCGTCGTCCTTGACCGTCAGGACGTGGTACACCGGCGTGCCCGAATCGCGCTCAAAGTCGAAATTGATCGCGCCGCAGGTCGCCGTCGGGCGGACCCGGTAGTACTTGGCCCCCCAGCGGTTGACGGACTGGTTGGCACTGGTCGAATAGTCGCCATCGCTGACGCTGACGTCCACCGTCTTGGGCACTGAACTGTAGGGGTTGCCGTCGTCGTCAATGTAGCCGTACTTGGCTTCGGGAACCGTGCCCAGGTCTTTGGTGTAGTTGGCGACGATCCAATCGCGGAACACTTTTTGGAAGGTGACTGCCGGATGGCCCAGGCTATCCAACGTGAGGTTCACAGTACCGATCCCCTCGACGCTCGGTGTTTCGCTTTCCTCCCAGAAGTGGCGGATGGCATCCACCCCACGCTCCGGCTCGTCGGTAGCGGCGCCATAACGCTCGGTAAAGTACTTCCAGAAGATACAGGCGTTGTAACTGGCCGTCGTCACGTTCCAGTTGGGGTTGCCCAGGTACCCGTTACTGCGAAGCTGGTACTGGGTACCGACCGCGTTGTCCAGGTCGGCGAAGACCTCGTCCTCCATAAACTTGGCGTGCCCCTCGACGGCGAAGAGGCCAGTGCCCCACTCGTCCCCAAAGCCCGAGTACTTGAACTGTACCCGGTGGAGTAGCTCGTGCATGGGCGTTGCCTCGCTTTGAAGACGATCCATTTCGCTGGTGCTGCTGCCGCGCACGTAGGCAGCGTCCAGTTCCATGTGGTTCCACCCGGTCGAGGTCACGCCCAGACCAGCGATATCGTAGATCCAGGCTTCCAGGGGCTCCACGTCTGTGTTGAGGGGGACGCGGAAGTTAAAGTCAACGTCGTTCACGTAGCGATCCCAGGCGAATTCCAGGTTGTTGGCCACCATCTGGGCCTGGGATTCATTGAGGATGCGATGGGATCCATCCGCCGTGTCGGTGGTGTAGTAGACGATGAAGTGGGTCGTGGTCACGCACTCGTCGAGTGTGACGCCCGACGGACCGCCGAATTCTGGGTCGTGGGGACAGGTGCCAGCCAACACCGGCCGAGGAGTGTCCAGGCCGAGGGGCGGCCCAAGACCCAAAACAGGCAAAAGCAACAGAATCACGATCAACGACCACGTTTTCCGATACCTTCTCAAATGGGACATGTCTCACCTCCTGAGCAACTATAACGGAGCAACCTCTAAACAAGGGGGCAACCCCCGGAGAGATACCTACCTCCTTGCCGCGTGCCGATGTGTTGCTTGCGCAGCCCCCTTTTATATTACCATATTATAGAGTATCTGGCAAATGCGTTTCAGTTGGGGGGTGCTTGCACCGGCTCAGGCACTTCTTAGACATTACGCCCACGATATGCTATAATATTGGAGAAAGAAACCAGATAGGAGGGTTATGGTGGACAAACTGACTGTAGGATTCATCGGACTGGGCATTATGGGGAAACCCATGTCCCTCAATGTGCTGAATGCGGGTTTCCCGCTGGTGGTGCATAACCGCAGCCACGGGCCGGTGGAAGAGCTGGTCGCGGCTGGGGCGGAGGATGGTGGCTCGTCAAAGGGCGTGGCCCAACGGGCGGAGATCGTCCTGATGTGCTTGCCTGACTCCCCGGATGTGCGACAGGTGGTGGAAAGTTCCAACGGCGTCTTCGAAGGGATCAGCCCGGGCAAGGTCATCGTGGATATGAGCACTATCTCGCCGGTGGTGGCGCGAGACCTGGCAGCCAAGGCAGAGCAGTTAGGGGTCGAGATGCTGGATGCGCCTGTCTCCGGCGGGGATGTTGGCGCTCAACGGGGCACTCTTTCCATCATGGTCGGTGGCAAGCCGGAGGTGTTCGATCGCGTCTTGCCGGTGTTCCAGGCGATGGGGAAGAACATTGTCCGCGTTGGGGATGCGGGCGCGGGCCAGGTGACCAAAGCGTGCAACCAGATCGTGGTAGCGTTGACTATCGAGGCCATCAGCGAGGCGTTGGTGCTGGCCACGAAGGCGGGTGTGGACCCGGCCCGTGTGCGAGAGGCGCTCCTGGGTGGCTTCGCCCAAAGCCGCATCCTGGATGTGCACGGTCAGCGCTTCCTGGACCGCAACTTCCAGCCGGGGTTCAAGGCCCATCTCCAACACAAGGATTTGAAGATTGCCCTGGAGACGGGGCGGACATACGGCGTGCCGCTGCCCGCCACCGGCCTGGTGCACGAGTTCTATGGGGCGCTGGTGGCGACCGGTAGAGCCGAACTTGATCATTCGGCCTTGGCGACGTTGATCGAAGAGCTGGCCGGGGTGGGGGTGAGGTGAAAGGAGCCACGACGTGAGTCACAAGCGCCGGGAGGGCTTCTCGGAAGTTTGCCAGACACACCAATGCGAGTATAATTCCAGTATGCGCAATTCCCGGGCAGGATTTTCCCTCCGATTGGCACGTGGTGCCGAAAAGGAACTGGCGATTGTGGGAATTCCCCTCATCCTCGCCCTGGGCGTGTCCGTCGTCTGGCTTGGCCTCTACACCTTCCTTCCAGCGGGGCTGTTGGTCGCCCTTTTCGCTCTTCTCCTGTACTTCTTTCGCGACCCGAAGCGCACCCCACCGGCGGGCGAGGGGCTGTTCCTGGCCCCGGCCGACGGGCGGGTGGTGGAGGTGCAATGGGTACACGAACCGCGTTTTCTGGCAGGGGAAGGGCTAAAGATTGGCATCTTTATGTCCTTGCTCGACGTACACGTCAACCGGGCACCAGTGGAGGGGCGGGTGGTGTTGGTGGAATACGTCCCAGGCCAGTTCCTGCAAGCGTTCCGGCCCGATGCATCGGAGGTCAACGAGCACAACCTGGTCGGCCTGAAGAGCCGCTATGGGAGGGTCCTGGTCAAGCAGGTCGCTGGCATCCTGGCCCGCCGGGTCGTCTGCTGGGTGGGCCCCGGCCAGGAACTGCAGGCCGGGGAACGGCTGGGGGTTATCAAGTTTGGATCGCGGGTGGATCTGTACCTGCCACCGGGGGCGGAGCCGGTCGTCCGGGTGGGGGACCAGTCCCGTGCGGGAGTTACGGTGATCGCGCAATGGAAGGGAGGAGAAATTAGATGAATGACTCATGGCGAAGGCTACTACCCAACTTTATCACCTTCACGGGTCTGGTGTGCGCCTTCTCGGCGGTGGTGTTAGCGTTGCACGAGGAACTGACGCTGGCAGGCACCTGCATCCTGGTCGGCAATCTGCTGGACGGCCTGGATGGCGGGGTGGCACGGCGGCTGGGGGTCACCAGTGCCTTCGGCCTCCAATTGGACTCCCTCGTGGACGTCGTGACCTTCGGGGTGGCTCCCAGCGTGTTGGTCTACCAGTATCTGTGGCGGTTGGCTCTCAGCCCGATGGTCGTATGGGTTGTGTGTGCGGGCTACATGGTCGGTGGGGTCTTTCGGCTGGCCCGCTTCAACCTCCTCCCTCCAAAGAAATCCCACAGCGACAGTGTGGGGCTCACCATCTCTGTCTCCGGGGCGATCTTGGCGCTCAGCGTGCTCTCCAACCGCACATACCATCACCGGTTGATCCCTGCCGGTGTCTTCCTGGTGCTGATGGTGGCTTTGACCCTGTTGATGGTCAGCCGTATCCGCTATCCGGCGCTGGACTCTGTTTTCCAGCGGCGCTGGCTGAACCTGGCAGGGCTGGTCGTCGCAGCCGTGCTGGCGATCTGGCTTTCTCCGCAATTGGTCTGGCTTGGCCTGACTGGCGGCTACGCCTCCTTCGGCCTGGTTCGGGCTGCCTACAACCTGATCTGCTGAGGATGGGGCTGAGGATGGGAATGTGAAGATCACGTCTTTTCGCCGCTTCCAGGGCTGGGGACTCTCTACCTACGCCGGGTTAGTTTGGTGCACCTCCCGCTACCAGGTGGAGGGATGGGAGCACGTGGATCGGGTCCACGCTGCCGGTCGCCCTCTCATCATCGCCGCCTGGCACGGGATGACGATGATGCTGGCGGGCTATCTCGCCGCTGAGGAGGATCTCAGCCAGTACGTGCTGATCGTGCCTGACGATCCCAGGGGAGCGGTTCTGAGTGTCTGGGCGCGGCGGCTGGGAGCTACTCCTGTGGCTATCTCGATGGGGGCCGACTCGCTGGTGGCCGCCCGCCGCCTGCTGGTGCTGGTCCGCCAGATCAAGCAGGGGAGGGCTCTCTATCTCAATCCCGATGGTCCCGATGGCCCCTCCCACGAGCCCAAGAAGGGTGTGGTCTTCATTGCTCGCAAGACCAACGCGCTGATCGTCACCGCCGGGGCATTCACCGCTACCGGGTTTCGTATTCCTCGCTGGGACCAGTACGTCGTTCCCTTCCCCTTCAGCCGCATCACCGTCGCCCTGGGAGAACCGCTGGAGGTGTCCCCGGAGGCCGATCTGGAACAAGCGCAGGTGGTGCTCCGGGAGCGGTTGAACGAGGTGGAGCAGGCAGCGGAGGAGCTGTACCGCATTCGAATGCCTCCATATAATCGGGGCTCGCGGCCGCAGCAGGGATAATCAGGTACCTCAAAACAACGGCGGTGTGACGGCCGAGATGACCACCAACGTCTCCTCACCGATGGAAGTCAGTCGGTGAGGCAAGTTGCCATCCCAACAGATGCTGTCACCCTCTTCCAGGATGTAGACGTCAGACCCCACTTCCAGTTTGAGCCGTCCCTTGAGCACGAAGGTACATTCCTCCATGGGATGGGACAGCGGCTCGTCGGAACTGATGGCCCCTGGCTCCAGGCGGGCTATGAAGAACAGCAACTGGCGCGCCGAACTGGGGCTGAGAATCTCGTATATAAGGTGAGAATCGGGTACCATAAGCTTGCGCCGCCGGTCGCTCCGAACGACAGGGGAGATGACCTCCTCCTCCTCCTCCTCCTCGTTGATGAAGAGGTGAAACAACGGTGTTTCCAGTGCATCAGCTATCTTTCGCAGCGAGGTGATGCTGGGGGACGCCATATCCCGCTCCACCAGGCTGACGAAGCTGGGCGAAAGCCCCGTGCGAGCGGCCAACTCTCGCAGACTGATGTCAGCCTCCTGTCTTCTTGCTCGAATTTTTTCTCCCAGTGGCACGATACCTCCTGACTCAAACTCAAAAGTGTCGGCAAGAAACACGCTCGCCCATGGATCTGCTATTGCTTCCGATTTGGTCCGATTACTCTTCAGCCAGGGCATCCAGCGCCCGCAGCACCTTCTCCGGCGTGATGGGCAACTCCTGAATGCGCACCCCGACCGCATCGTGGATGGCGTTCGCGATGGCCGCCGACGGACCGATCACCGGCGGTTCACCTACTCCCTTGGCCCCAAAGGGCCCGGCCTCGTCCGGTATCTCGACGATCACCGCATCAACCTCCGGGGCGTCCACAACCGTCGGCAACCGGTAGTCCAGAAATGATGGATTCTGCACCTCTCCGTCCTTGATCACCATCTCCTCGTACAGAGCGTAACCCACTCCCTGCACGACACCCCCTTCCACCTGGCCCACTACACCCAGCGGATTGATGGCCCGGCCCACGTCGTGCGCCGCCGTGACCCGCTCCACTGTCACCTGCCCGGTCTCTGGGTCCACCTCTACCTCGGCCACGTGGGTGCCGAAGACGAAACTCTTCGACGGCGGCTCGGGATAGCCTTCGCCTACCGGTGAACTGAAGCCCGGTTCTCCCAGCCACGAACCCCGGCCAACCACCGGCCCACCTTTGACGTAGAGGCCCAGCCCGCACAACTCGCGTATGGACATCCGCCGGTCAGGGTTATCCCGCACGTAGATGTAGCCGCCGCCCGCAGTCACAGCATCGGCCGGTACGCCCAGCCACTCGGCGGCCCTGGCGC
>CAYPOY010000192.1:0-9793 GCA_964412395.1 uncultured Anaerolineales bacterium
GCCCCCGCCTCCACCGGGTCGGGCTCGGCCTGCTTCGTCACCTCCAACGTCGTGATCTTGGTTGCAGTGGTCTCGGTGTAGACGCCCGCCGCGCCCTCCTCGGTCGTGACCTCGACCACGTTGGTCAGCGTCCCGGCATAGCCCGCCTCCACCGTGACGACGACCGTCTGCATCCAGACGCCCCCGGGCGCGGTAATGACCGGAGTCCATGTGATCTGCCCACCAGGTACGATCACGGTCCCGCCAGACGTTTGCCCAAGCATGATATGAACTGGCATCGTGTCGGTGATGGTGGCGTGCAGGTACACGCTGCCGGTGTTGGTGACCCGGATGGTGTAGGTCAGTTGCGCCCCCGCCTCCACCGGGTCGGGCTCGGCCTGCTTCGTCACCTCCAACGTCGTGATCTTGGTTGCAGTGGTCTCGGTGTAGACGCCCGCCGCGCCCTCCTCGGTCGTGACCTCGACCACGTTGGTCAGCGTCCCGGCGTAGCCCGTCTCCACCATGACGACGACCGTCTGCGTCCAGATGCCGTCAGGCACGATGGGAGCCGGCGGCATCCATGTGAGAGACCCGGTGGGCGTGACGTGCGCGGGCAGGACGTCGGTGATGGTGGCGTTCAGGTCCAGGTCGCCAGTGTTGGTGACCCGGATGGTGTAGGTCAACTGCGCCCCTGCCTCCACCGGGTCAGGCTCGGCCTGCTTGGTGACGCTCAATTTAACCGCTAGCTCATCTGCGCCCACGTCGTAGCCTTGCCCTAGCGGACGCGTGTCGCCGTCTATATCATCGTTCACACCCGCGGCCACGCCCACGTCAACCGCCCCCGACTTGACTCGGATATGGTAGTCCAGTCCGGCCGGGTCCACAAACTTCGGGTCGCCAAACAGATCGTTGGTGGTGGCGACGGTTCCATCGGTGTCGGTGGGAGTACCCGTGGCATACCACAGGGTGTGATCGGCAGTGACGGAGGCGACGCCCGAGATCGTGGTGATGCCTACCGTATGGCTGACCAGGACAGTATTCGTCATCGCCAGGGTGAAGCTGCCGACCCGCAGTCCCTCTTTACCATTGCCAACGATGGTGTTGTGGCGCAAGTGGCCTTCGGCATTGCTGTTCCCCCCGGCGTAGAGGCCACCGCCGCCGCCGGCCCGGTTGGCAGCAATGACGTTGTTGGTCACGGCGAGCACGGTGGAGCCAGTGCCCCAGGCGAACATCCCGCCGCCCCAATTGCTGGTGCCGACAGCGTTGTCCAGAATGAAGTTGTCCTCCAGAGTCACATGGTCGCACCCGTTCACGTACACACCGCCACCGTCAGCGCCAGCCGTGTTGCTGTAGACACGATTGCCGGTGAGGGTGACGCCAGCGCTGCTCAGATAGAGGCCACCGCCACTGGAGCCGGCCGTGTTGCTGTAGATGCCGCTTTTGACCAGGACGAAGGTGCCTCCATTGCAGTAAGCGCCGCCGCCGGTGCTGCCGGCCGAGGTGTTGCTGTAGACCTGGGTGACGGTGATCGTGACGTCGGCGCCGTCCAGGTAAAGACCACCGCCACTGGAGCTGGCCGTGTTACTGCAAACCTCACTGCTGGCCAGGGAGCAGGTGCCTCCGCTGCAGCAGATGCCGCCACCGCCGCTGGCCGTGTTGCGATAGACGTGGCTGTTAACCAGGGCGCAGGTGCCACCACCGCAGTAGACACCGCCGCCGGTGCTGCTGGCCGAGGTGTTGCTGTAGACCTGGGTGGCGGTGATCGTGAGCGCGCCACCTTCGGCGTAGACGCCGCCACCGTGGTGGGCAGCGCCACTCGTCACGTTGCTGTAGACCCGGCAGCGGGCCAGTGTGACTGTAGCGGCGTAGACGCAGAGGCCGCCACCGTCATCACCGACGGAGCCGTTGAGCAGGTGGAAGCTATCCACCGTCACAGCCACCGGACCGGTGATGACCATCGCACGCCCGCTATCCTGACCGTCCAGATAGGTCGGATAGGCCTCGGGGTCGTAGACCCAGCCGCTCGTCGTGTAGCCGCCGGTCAGTGTGATAGCCTTGCTCACGCTGACCACCTGCCCGACGCTCAGGGTATCGGTGTACACACCAGTGGTCACCTTCACCGTATCACCCGGCTGCGCCTGGTTCACCGCATACTGTACAGTCTGGCAGGGCTTCCAGTACCTGAGGCAATTGTTGCCCGTGCCGTCATCCGCGTCGGCACCGACCGGTGCCGGGACCACGTAGCGTGTGCCGACTACCGGGCTGATCACTGTCTGGCACAGCGCTGAGTCCAGGACACTGCCCTTTCTCTCCAACTGGGCGCCGTTGGTGATGCCGACGCCGGCGGCCAGCCAGGAGGTGATCTGCCCCGTATAGGTGATGATTACCTCTCCGGTGATGCTACCGGTCCAGGTGATGGTCCCCTGGGGGCCGTGGGCCGCCAGGTAGCCACAACTGCCCACAGTGCACGTCACGGTGCCGGGGACATATTCCACGTACGGGGGCAACGTGTCGGTGATCACCAGGCCGGCATCTTTCGCCCTCAGCTCGATGGTATAGGTGATCTCCTGCCCAGGCTCAGCATGCTCCGGCCCGATCTTGGCAAATGACAACGGATGCTCGTCCGCCCCGATGTCGGGACCATCCAGCACCGGGCGCACGTCGCCGTCAATGTCCTCGCTCACGCCAACGTCCACACCTTCGTCAATTGCCGCCGAGTCGCCCTGGATGTGATAATCCAGCCCGGCCGGATCCTCGAACCTCGGATAGCCGGAGACATTGGTGTAGCTGACGACGTTCCCCAGCGCGTCGGTGACGTTCTGCGACCACAGTGTGTTCCACAACTCGACGTTGCCCGTCACTGCGCTGACGGCCACCGTGTGGCTGTAGAAGATGGTGTTGGTGAAGCGGGCCGTGTCGCTGACGACCGCTCCAGCAGCAGTGTTGCGGGCAAAGGTGCTGTGAATCACGGCCCCGTCGCTCCCTGCCGTCCGCAGCCCGGCCCCCTCATTGTGGGCGATGACGTTGTTGACCAGCGCGTAGGTGCCGCCCGCCACTTCCATCCCGTCACCGGTGTTGCTGTACACCCACGAGCGCTCCAGCGTGAGGCCACCTCCGGCGACGTGGACGCCGTCGCCGCTATTGTTGTAGATGCGGGTGCGGCTGATGACGGTCGTCGCCGTGTAGATGGCCACGCCACCGGCGCTGCCGACGACGCGGAACCCGGTCAGCCTCGCCGTCACCGGGCCGGTGATGACTACACCCGGATCACTGCTGCCCTGACCGTCCAGTGTCGTCGCATAGGCGTCGGGGTCGGGCGTGGTCCAGTCAGTAGTGTAGCCGCCGGTCATGGTGATGGCCTTGTCCACGCTGACCACCGGGCTGGCACCAGTGTAGGTGCCAGCGGCCACTTTCACCTCATCGCCCGTCTGCGCCTGATCTGCCGCCTGCTGCACCGTCGCGCAGGGCCGATATTGGAACCGACAACCGTTGTCCGTGTCGTCACCGCCGGCGGTCACGTAGCGGGTGCCGGACGCCGGGTTGATGGTGGTCGTCACGACTGCGGTGCAGGCGTGGTCAACCCAGGCCACGTTGGTGATCAGCGTGCCCGCCCCCACCCATTCGGTGATGCGGGCGCTGAAGGTGATGTAGACCGTGCTATTGCTGGCTACAGAGCCCATCCAGGAAATTGTGCGAGTGCTGGTGACGTACTCGCCGCTGCTGCTGGCGGGGTAGGCCAACAGATGGACGTCGTACAGGTAAGGATGGAGCTCGTCGGTGACCGGGATCGTGCTGGCAAGGCCAGCGCTGTTGGTCACCCTGATGGTGTAGGTGATGACCGCTTTGGGATCAGCGGTCTCCGCGACCGTCTTGGCACCTGCCAGCCCATACTCGAATGCTCCGATGTCATACGGGGCGAGCAACGACCGCTGGTTGCCATCGTAGTCCTCGCCTGGCTGGGAGGCGTTCGGAGCGCCAGCGTCAATGCAGGGCGAGGCTCCCGTCAGGTGAAAGTCAGCGCCCAATGCGCCCGCAAAGCGCGGATCGTCAGAGATGCTGCCCGTGCCAGCGGGCAACCCCGAGCTATAGTCTGCCCAACTGTTGCCCCATACGTCGTTGTAGGCCAGGATGGGATTAATGCCGGTGGCTATATAGATCCCATAGTCCGCATTGTTCACGACGATGGTGTTGCTGACGACCGGAGAGCCAGCGGCTGAGTAGAAACCACCGCCGGTGCCGGCCGTGTTGCTGTAGAAGGTGTTGTTCCATACCAGGGGGCTGCCGACGCTGTTGTAGAGGCCACCGCCCACGACGCTCGCCGCGTTGTGGTAGACCAGGTTATTCCAGACCCGCGCCCCTCCAGACACCAGGTATAGGCCGGCGCCTTCCCTGGCCGCGTTGTTGTAGATTGCGCTGCGCTCCAGGACAGGATTGCCGCCGCCGCCGTAGTAGACACCACCGCCTTTGCTCGTCAAACCGGCGGCCGTGTTGCTATAGATGATGCCCAGGCGCACGGTCGGCGTTGCCCCGTTCGCGATGTACAGCCCGGCTCCGTCGCCGTCCACGTACCCCCGGTACAGTTGGAGGCCCTCAATCGTGGGACTGGTGCCCGCTACGGCGATGACCATCACCCGCCCCTGTCTTTGCGCGTCCAGCACCGTCGGGCGGGCGAAAGGCGTGGAGTTGTCCCAGTCGGTGGTGGTGTAACCACCGGTCAGTGTGATGGACTTGCTCACGCTGACCACCTGCCCGGCGTTCAGCGTATCGGTGTAGGTGCCGCCGGCCACCTGAACCAGGTCGCCGTGCATGGCCTGATCCACCCCATGCTGCACCGTAGCGCACGGCTCGACGTCCAACTCGGTGCAGTTGTTGTGTTCATCCCGTCCGTCGGGGGCGATGTAGCGGGTACCACTGATACTGTTGATGTAGACAATATCGTAGAAAACCGCCTGCTGGCCGGCAAAAGAGATGATAATCTCCGCCCGCTCCTCATCACCGGCCGCCGCCTCGGGCGGAATAGATATTGTGACTTTAACCGTGGCCGTCAGGCCCGGCCCCAGACTGATCACCTGGGTAGGAGCGACGTCAACCAGGCTGAATTCACCACGGGTGGACAGATCGAACGTCTCAGTATAGTTGCCGCTGTTGGTCAGAACGTGGGTGTAGTACTTTACATCGGGTGGATAGACCGAATCACTATATCCAGGATCAGGACCCAGTTCGACGCCCGGCAGGTAGGGTACATTCGTCGTATCGGTGGCGGTGTCGGAGACAACGCCGGTGTACGACTTTGACTCGGCAGTGATGACGGTGACGTCCTGCGTGTTGGCCTCGGTATCGGGCGGGACGTCTACGACGACCGTGACCGGAACAGTGAAGCCCGCTGGCAGGGTGTACACCGTCGTCGGCGGCACCAGGCTGACCGCCCACCCCTGGCTGCTGGCGTAGGTGATCACGTAAGTGTCCGTCAGGCCGCCGCTGTTGATCAGCGTGTGGGAGCACGTGATGGATATGCCCGGGCGATCCACAGACTGGGTGTGATCGGGCTCCAGGGTCACGTGGGGCCTTCGCACCGTCGTCGTGTTCACCACTGTGGCCGTCGGCGTGTACGCGACCGTCCCCGCCTGCGGAGTGCGGGAGGTGGCAGTGACCAGTGTCCGGTTCGTGGCGGTGTAGGCGCTCGAGAGCACGGTCACCGCGACCGCAACCGACCTGGTGGAGCCAGAGCCAAGCGTCATCGGCAGCGGCTGGACAGTATAACCGTTCACCGTCACAGACCATCCGTGTTCGTCCTGCCAGTTCAGATCAAAGGTGTCCGTGTAATTGCCGTTGTTGGTCAGGACGTGAGTATATGTGACAGTACCACCGGCAGGCTGAGTGATGACACCCGTGCGGTCCGGCTCCAACGCCACGTCTACCCTCTGGTTGACGATGATGAGGTCAGTGACGCTATCGTAACCCCCGTAGTCACCGGCGGCGGTGACGACAGCGGTGGCCTCCAGCAGATTGTCGGGGTCAGCGATTGGCACGGTGATGGTGACGACGACCGGCACAGAGCCGCCGTACGGCAGCTCCGGCGTGCGCGTCGGCATCACCGTCGGGGTGAAGCTGCTCTGCACGCCGAGATCGAAGGTATTGGTGCAGTTGCCGGTATTGGTCAACCGGCGGGTGTAGGTCACGACAACCTCCGACGTGGCGTTGGAAGTGACGCGGACCGTACGCGCGGGAGTCAGGCTCACGTAGTAGATCCCTTCAACGGTAGTCGTGTCCACTGCCCAGGCAAAGATGGTGGGGCTCACCGAATCAGTGGCAGTAACGACGCTCACGCCCGGTGTGCTGCCACACGGCACGAAGGGCACCGTGACCTCCAACGTGATGATTCGGGTCTTCTTCGGCCCGACACCGCTGGTGTCGCCGGAGACCTGAGCACCCCATCCCGGGTCGTAGCTCCGGCTGAGCGAGTAGGACTCGGTATAGCTGCCGGTGTTGGTCAAAGTGTGAGTATACACGACCAGCCCCGGCGGGCCACTCCTGGTGGTACCGGGTGACAGCTCCACTCTGTGACACCGGTTCACTACGACGGTGTCGGTGTTCGTAGCCTGCTCGTTGGGATCGAACCACGAAGTGGCGGCCACCACGACCGTGTCCACCGGCGACAGATATGGGCAGGCCGCCGTCTGCGGCACGGTGAGGGTCACGCACACAGTAATACTCGCTCCCGGCCCCAGTTCCACCGCCGGCGCTGGCGAGACGGTGACGTCCCAGTGCAGAGCGCTCGAAACGGCCACGGTAAACGTGTCCGTACTGTTGCCCAGGTTGGTCAGAGTGTGGGAGAAGGTGAGGGTACGGGTCGTCGTCGCCGACACCCATTCCGTGTGATCGTCAACCAACCCCACCCCAACCGTCCGGGAGACGGTGGTGGTGTCCCAGGCCGTATCAAACATCGTCGGGTCGGACACGGAAGTAGCGGTGATCACCGTCTGATCCACCCAGCCGCCCAGGGCGGTGCTGGGGATGTTCACCGTGACGTAGACCGTCGCCGTCATATAATCCCCCACCACCTCATTCCCCCACAGTTGCACCGTCGGCGTCGGCGAGATGCTCACGTCCCAGTTTCGGCTGGAGGAGTGGGTGATGGCAAAGGTATCCGTGTAGTTGCCGGTATTAGTCAGGACGTGCGTGTAGAAAACCCGCTGCCCCGGCTCATCACCGCCAGCGTTATCGGGCTCCAGTTCCACGCCGTGCTGCCAGTTGGCGACGGTGGTATCGGCGGCAACGTCAAAGATGAGGGGATCGGTCATGGAGGTGGCGGTGACAGTCGTGGTATTGGGCTCGACGCCATAGACGTTATCCGGCACGGTGACCGACACGTAGACGGTCGTCGCCATGCCCATCGCCAGTTGCACCGTCGGCGTCGGCGAGATGCTGACACCCCAACTGCCCCCAACATCGAGGGAGAAGGTGTCCACGTGGTTGCCTTCGTTGGTCAGGGTGTGGGTATAGACGACCGTATTGGCCCTGTCCGCCCAGCCAAGGCGGTCGGGCTCCAGGGAGACGTCCACAGCCTGCCCGACGGTGGTGGTGTCCACGGCCCTGGTGTAGACGTTGCTGTCAACACTGGAGGTGACGGTGACGATGGTCGTGTTCACCGTGTCGCTGGGAACACCCGCGGGGATCTGCACCCGAACCTCCACGGCCGTCGCAGCGCCAGAACCCAGCGTCACCGTAAGCGGCTGGATGGAGCTCCCGTTCACCATCACTGTCCATCCCTGCGGCTTGTTCTGCCAGGTCAGGCGGAAGTCATCAAAGTAGTTGCCGCTGTTGGTAAGGACGTGGGTGTACGTCACCGGCAGTCCCGGTCCCCTGCTGCTGGCGATCTCGAGGGGGACCAGTGTCACGCCGGCCTCCTGGTACTCGTCAGCGCCGATGTCCGGCTTGACGCCCATCCAGCGCGGCTGCCCATCCAGGTCCTCCGCCACCGCAGTCGCATCGCCGCTGTCAATGCAGAGAGAGTCTTGATGCAGATGGAAATCCTCCCCCGCCACGTCCAAAAAGAGCGGGTCAACCGAGAGATTGTTGGTACCACTGACGATCGAACCGCCGTAGTCCCCGCCGCTGTTGCCCCACACGTCGTTATAGTCCACCGTGATGGCCGCACCGTAGATGCCTCCACCGGCGTTGCTGACGACGATGGTATTGCTGACGATGGGGGAACCAGCGGCCAGGTAGAGCCCACCAGCGGTGCCGGCGGTGTTGCTGTAGAACGTATTGTGCCACACCTGCGGACTGTCGCCGGCGCTGTAGAAACCGCCGCCCCGGTCATCAGCCACGTTGTCGTAGAATACATTCGACCATACCCTCGAGTTACCGTCGCCGTTGTAGAACCCGCCCCCTTTATCGGCTGTGTTGCCCGCCAGTCTGCTCTGCTCCAGCCTCAGGTTCCCCGCATTGTACACCCCGCCGCCGTGCCGAATCGCGGAGTTGCCGGTGATGACATTGCGCCGCAAGATGGGCGCGCCCAGCCCGACGTAGACCCCACCGCCAGAGCCGTTGGTCGCGCCATTTTGCAATGTGAACCCCTCCACCGTCGGGTTTCCGAAAATATACAGCACCCGTCCCAACCCCCCGGCGTCAATAATGGTGGGGTAGTCATCGGGACCCTGGGCGGAAAAACTGGCGTCGTAACCTCCCTGCAACTCGACCGTCTTGTTGAGTGTCAGATCGTACTCGTCATAGGTGCCCTCCGCCACCTTGATGACGTCGCCGCCGACCGCCTGCTTCACCGCATGCCCGACGGTTCGACAGGGCTCGGTGATGACCCGGCAGTTGTTGGGTTCGTCGTAGCCCCCGGTGGTCACGTACCGATCACCGGAGGTGTAGTTGACCTCGGTCGTGTCGGTCACCAGGGTATGGGCCTTCTCGCTGGCCTGGTCGGTGGTACTGGTTGCCGTCACGATCGTCGTCTCGACCACGCCGCCTGGGGCCCTGGCGGGCACATTGACCCGGACGTAGACGAGAGCGGACCCCCCGGCTCCCAGATTCGCCACCTGAGTTGGGGTGATCACAGCCCACCCCATGCTGCTGGAGAAGTCGAGATCGAAGGTGTCAGGGGCGTTGCCGGTGTTGGTCAGGGTGTGCTCGTAGGTGAGCACCTCGCCAGGGTTGACGTTCTGAGCATAAGGAGGCGCAAGAAGCACTCCCCAATTGCGGCTGATGCCGGTGGTGTTGGAGGCCACGTCGGAGAAGTAGAGGCTGGCCTCAGAGGTAGCGGTGAGGAACAGGGTGGCCTGCGTCCCGCTCACAGCGTCACTGGATACGAGGATAGTGACCGGCACCGCCGTCGCCGCGCCCGGTGGCAGGGCGTATTCAGAGGCATGTCCCACGCTCCAGCCGCTCCCACTCACAACCAGCCTGTGGGTCAGTGAGAAAACGTCGCTCCGCGTGCCGGTGTTGGTCAGGTAATGGGTGTACGTGAGCACCTGACCGGGGACACCGTACCCCGCCAGGTCCGGCCCCAGGCTGACGCCGCGATAATCGGCGGCCTCGTCGGCGCCGATGTCATACCCCGGGCCCGTACGGCGGGGGTCTCCCTCAAAGTCCAGCACCAGCCCCGTTTGCGGGTCGGCCGCTTCGATACAGGGTGATTCGGGCCCCAGGTGAAAATCGGCGCCGGGCAAGTCCACAAAGTCCGGGTCCGCCGCTATGTCGTTCGTGCCGGCGGTGACGTCGCCGACATAGTCCCCGCCCGTGTTCTGCCAGACGTCGTTATAGGCCAGGGTAGGCGTGGCTGCCCCGGCGGCGGCGTATATACCGC
>CAYPOY010000193.1:0-9750 GCA_964412395.1 uncultured Anaerolineales bacterium
CCCCACTTTCAGCCCTTTTTGCCCCCCCACGTAGGGTTTCTGCTTCGAAAACCCGTTCACTCGTCACCCCCTCTCGAACACGATCTCCTCGTCGCGGGCGTCCACCCGCACCGTGTCCCCCTCAGCGAACTCGCCCCGCAGCAGCGCCAGCGCCAACGGGTCCTGCACCTCCCGCTGGATGACCCGCTTAAGCGGTCGCGCGCCATAAACCGGATCGTAGCCAGCGTCGGCCAGGTGTTGCTGGGCTGCGTCGGCCAAATCCAACCCGATGTGACGCTCGGCCAATAGATCGCGCAGGTGGCGCGTCTGGATGTCCACAATTTGCAGCAAGTCCTCCTTCGTCAGGCTGCGGAAGAGGATGATCTCGTCAACCCGGTTCAGGAACTCGGGCCGGAAGGTGCGGTCCAGCTCCTCCATTACCCGTTCTTGCGCAGCCTGAGCTCCCAGTTCCTTGATCCAGCGGCTACCGGCGTTGCTGGTCATAATGACGATGGTGTTGGTAAAGTCCACTGTGCGCCCGTGACCATCGGTCAGCCGTCCCTCGTCGAGCAACTGAAGCAGCGCATTGAAGACCTCCGTGTGGGCCTTTTCGATCTCATCGAAGAGAACCACGCTGTAGGGTCGGCGGCGGACTGCCTCAGTCAGTTGACCACCCTCCTCGTAACCTACATAGCCGGGCGGCGCGCCGATGAACCGGGAGATGGTGTGCCGCTCTTGGTACTCGCTCATATCAATGCGTACCATCGCCTCCTCGGTGTCGAAGAGAAATTCCGCCAGCGCCCGCCCCAACTCTGTCTTACCTACGCCCGTCGGTCCCAGGAAGATGAAACTGCCGATGGGCCGATTGGGGTCCTGGAGTCCAGCCCGGGTGCGACGGACGGCGTTGGAGACAGCTCGCACTGCCTCGTCTTGGCCCACGACGCGCTGGTGTAGCGCCTTCTCCATCCGCAGCAGCTTCTCCACCTCTCCCTCCAGCAGTTTGGAGACGGGGATGCCGGTCCACCCGGCCACCACTTCGGCCACGTCCTCCGGGCCGACTTCCTCCTTGAGTAGCGGATGGTCGCCCTGAAGTTCGCGCAAGCGCTCCTCCTGCTCCTGCCGCCGCCGCTCCAGTTCGACGAGCGTACCATACTGCAACTCGGATGCCTTGGCGTAGTCCTGCGCCCGCTGCGCCTTTTCGATCTCGTGGCGCGTCTGCTCGCTGCGCTCCTTGGTCTCGCGGATGGCCTGGATAGCTCCCTTCTCCTGCTCCCAGCGGGTGCGCAGGACAGCGTTTTGCTCCTGCAAGTCGGCCAGTTCCTTCTCCAGTTTCTTCAATCGCTCTTTGCTGGCCTTATCCTTCTCCTTCTTGAGCGCCTCCCGCTCGATCTCAAGTTGCATAATGCGCCGATCCACCTCGTCCAGCTCAGCCGGCTTGGAGTCAATCTCCATCCGCAGCCGGGAGGCCGCCTCGTCAATCAGGTCAATCGCCTTGTCCGGCAGGTGCCGGTCGGCGATGTAGCGGTGGCTGAGCGTGGAGGCCGCGATGCAGGCCGCGTCCTGGATGCGCACGCTGTGATAGATCTCATACCGCTCCTTAAGGCCGCGCAGGATGCTGATCGTGTCCTCCACCGACGGTTCGTCCACATAGACCGGTTGGAACCGCCGCTCCAGCGCGGCGTCCTTCTCGATGTATTTGCGGTACTCGTCCAGGGTCGTCGCGCCGATGGCGTGCAGTTCACCCCGCGCCAGCATAGGCTTGAGCATGTTGCTGGCGTCCATCGCACCCTCGGCCGCACCTGCCCCGACGACGGTGTGCAACTCGTCAATGAACATGATGACCTCGCCCGCCGCGTCGGTCACTTCTTTGAGCACAGCCTTTAGCCGCTCCTCGAACTCGCCCCGGAACTTGGCGCCGGCGATCAACGCGCCCATGTCGAGCGCGATGATGCGTTTGTTCTTGAGGCCCTCGGGCACGTCACCGCGCACGACGCGCTGGGCCAGCCCCTCGGCGATGGCGGTCTTACCTACGCCAGCGTCGCCCACCAGGACCGGGTTGTTCTTGGTGCGGCGGCTCAGAATCTGCATCACACGCCGAATCTCCTCATCCCGCCCGATGACCGGGTCCAGTTTCCCCCGCCGGGCCAGCGTGGTCAGGTCGCGCCCGTACTTTTCGAGGGCCTGATAGGTTGCTTCAGGGTGCTGGCTGGTGACCCGCTGGCTGCCACGAACAGAGGTCAGCGCCCGCAGGACGGCGTCCTCGGTGATGCCATAGGCTGCCAGGAAGCGGGACGCCTCCCCTCCGTGAGCTCCGGTGAGTGCTAGCAGCAGGTGCTCAGTGCTGGCGTAGTCATCCCGCATACGGGCGGCGACCTTCTCCGCTTCTTCCAGGGCACGCGCCAGCTCACGCGAGAGTTCTACCTGCGCCGTCGCGCCATAGACCTTGGGTCTGCGCTGCAGTTCGCGCTCCGCTGCCCGCGCCATCTCGCCCGGATTGGCCTCCAGCTTCTGAACGATCTGAGGCACGATGCCGTCAGACTGGCGCAGGAGCGCCAGCAGCAAGTGCTCTGGCTCGATCTGGCCGTGGCTGTACTCACCCGCCAGCGACTGTGCGCCCAGTACCGCTTCTTGTGCCTTTTGCGTGAATTTATTTAGATCCATAGTTCCCTACCCGATGCGATGCGTGAAACGTGAAACGTGATGCGTGAGTGTTTTGGCTCGCGTTTGTTGAGATTATACTGGATTTGTGTTAGAGAGACAATAGCACTGCATTGGATTTGTGTAAGAGCGGCGGCTCACAGGACAAAGTTCTCGTTGGTGTGGTTTGGGCATTCGTTGAGCAACCTTTCACAACTGCGCCGAGAATACATCGGCCACGACGCTGTAACAAGCGTTGAGTATGTCGAGTTGCCCGAATCCGCTTGTCAAGTAGTTGACAGCATCGCCAGAGTTGATCCTAGAAAGGGCAAAGTACTACATCGCTACTACTCGGAAATGACGCGCTGCTTGGCTGAAATGGCCCGCGTGTTAAAGCCGGGCAAAGCCGCCATTGTCGTAGTTGGCTCGTCCACAATGCGTGGGATGGATACTCGAACCGACGTTTGCCTGGGAGAGATTGGAAAGCACGTTGGGTTTGAGTTGATTGGTTTTCTTAAACCGGAGTCGAGATAGGAGCATTCGATCATGAACCTGGAACGTGTCACAAACCAATCGGGGGCCGCTATTGCGGCCCCCTGTTCTGTTGTTGTCCCTAATCTGTCGTTACCCTGAAATCCGCATCCTAATACCGCAGCAGTGCCCCCACGCCAAACTCGGCGATCTTGGGGTGATCGTCCACCACCTCCACCTTGCCGCCGTCCTCAATCACTCTTGTCACCAGCGCCTCGGCTGCATCGGGGATCTCCGCGAACTCACCGCCGCAGAAGGGGCACATCTCCAAAGCCTGGTCGGTGATGTAAGCGCAGTTGCGGCACTGATAGCCTGGTTGGTGGTAGTCGCGGGTGATCACCAGCGTCTGGATGCGGCCCTCGTGGGCCGCGCCGAGCGTATCGGCCAGGCGGATGACTCCGCCACGCCCCTTCGCCGCCGCCGTGAACACTGCTTCCACCAGAGCACCCTCTCGCTCTTTTTCCACCTGCCGCAGAACCTCCAGGGAACGCTCCCGTATCTCTGGCTCCGATGCATTCATGTCGGTGCTGAACGAGCCGATCACCATCTCCTGCAACGGTTTGGGCAACGCCTCACGGAACTGAGATACCGTCCGCTCGGCGCCGGCGATAATCAAGCGCTGCGGGCTATGCTGGCGACAAAACCGCTCCGTCGCTTTGACAGCCTTGCGAATGTTGCGCTGCGCTACTTCCTCCTCGCGCCGACTTGAAATGGGCGCTCCGCCTCGACGCCCTGGCCCACCCGACGAGCCACGCCCCTTCTTTAACTTGCGTACCTCTGCTCCCAAATACCCATCAGTAGCCTGCAACTCACCCATGTCGAACAGTAACAGTCGCACTTCCTGCCGATCTACCAGCGCCACTGAGTAGCTGCCGTAGGCATCCACCAACGCCGCCAGCGGCCAGATGTAGGGTTTACGGGCCGTCGTCACTCCAGAAGCCACAGGAACGGCCAGGGAATACGTGCGCCAGAACTCCTCTTTGGCTCCAGAGAAGACGACCACCCCCCGGCCTGACCAATCGTACTCGTGATCAAAAAATCGCTCCACGGCCGCCATGTCTTCAGGTGCAGCAATCCCTTCCGCATGCCTTAGCATTTGCCGCAGTGCCAGTTTATACTCATCCGTCGTGTGCTCCATCGGGTCCACGTTCAGGTAGACGCTCAATATTGGCGTCTCGGCCCGATACGTTGCCAGTTCACGCAAGTCCTCTTGTCTGAACATTGCTCTTACCCCTTGTCTTTAGCTGTTAGCTATTAGCGGTCATCCGGTCAGCAACTCCATTCCCTGATCCCTCAAGCTTGTTCATCGTTCGTTTTCATTGTTCATTGTTCATTGTTCATTGACTATGGTCTCTCCCCCAATGTCACCGGAATCTCCAACTCTTCCCCATCGCGGATGATGGTCAGCACAACCTCCTGCCCCACTTCGGTCTCACGCACCAGATAGGCGATCAAATCATCGAAGTCGCGCAGTTCGTATACATCAATAGTGGTGATGATGTCACCACCAGACCTGATCGTTATTCCCGTGACCTCGACCTCGCGGTCACCACCCCGCAGACCTGCCCGGGCCGCAGCAGTCCCCGGCTGGACCTCTTCGATGAGCACCCCATGAGTCACCGGCAATCCTAGCGGACCCGCCAACTCCGCCACGGTGAAGCGGGGTTGAGAAGTGATGCCCAGGTAAGGATAGTGGTACACACCTTCCTCTATCAAGTAGGGCGCAATGCGCTTGACGGTGTTGATCGGCACGGCGAAACCAATACCGGAGTTGACGCCTGTCGTCGAGCGGATGGAATAGTTGACGCCGACCACCCGCCCATGTGTATCCAGCAGCGGCCCACCGGAATTGCCCGGATTGATGGCCGCGTCAGTCTGGATGATCTCGGGGTTAGAAAAGCGGCCACTGCTCTGGAACACCTGGGCCGGCAAGGTGCGTCCCAGTGCGCTGATGACACCGACAGTCAGCGTTCCTTCCAGCCCGAAGGGATTGCCGATGGCGATGACCCGCTGTCCTACCTGGATCGTGCTCGAATCGCCCAGTTCCAGCGGCACCAGTCGTTCGGGCGGAACGTCCATCTTGATCACCGCCAGGTCGGAGTACGGGTCTCGGCCCAGGATCTGGGCGCCGGCTACACTGCCATCGGAAAAAGTGACCTGCACGGCATCGGCCTCCTCGACGACGTGGTTGTTGGTGATGATGTGCCCTTCTGTATCCATCACGAATCCGGACCCGCTGGCCAACGGCGTGAGCGTCTCTCCGTCGTTCACCAGAACCTCGATGTACACTACGGCAGGGTTGGTCCGCTGGTATAGATTGACCAGCAGGGCATCTTCTGCGTCCATCTCAGCGATGGCCTCCTCTGGCATAGGGGTTGGAGTAGCAATAAGTACAATCAGTTCAGACGGTTCAGAGGGCTGCGGTACACTCGGGGTGGGCGCAAAGAAAAACTCCTGGCTGCTGCAGGTGCAAGCCAACACAGTTAACATTAGAGGCAACGCGATAAGTATCCAACGCTTGCGTGAAATCATTCTATTTCCTTTCTCGGAGACGGGCCAGTTCCTTGAACAATTCCCGTTCGTGTGCGCTAAGCCTTTGGGGGACTTGTATCTGGACTGTAGCCAACAAGTCACCACGCTGCTTCGGGTTACGTGGGTTGGGCATCCCCTTGCCCCGCAGGCGGAAGGTCTTACCGCTGTTGGTGCCAGCGGGGACCCTCAGCGATACGTCGCCGTTCAGTGTCGAGATCCGTACCTGACCGCCCAACACGGCGGTGTACAAGTCCAGGTTAACGTCGCAGCGTATATCGTCCCCCTCGCGCTGGAAGACAGGGTGTGGTTTGACCGTGATGTTTAGGTAAAGGTCGCCAGGCGATTCGCCTCCGTAGCCAAGGCTACCCTTGCCAGCGACCCGCACCTTTGACCCACTCCGCGCGCCTGGTGGGATCTTCACCCGAATCCGGCGCCCATCCCGCTCCAACACGCGGGTAGTGCCATGGAACGCCTCCTCCAGTGTGACATCCACCGAGGCTTCCATATCCTGTCCACGCACCGTGTGCCGGCCGGCTGTGCGGCGGAAGAGATCCTCAGCAGTGCGAGTGTGCTCTGCACCACCCGTCCCGCCAAAGATGGCGCGAAAGAAGTCCGAAAACGTTCCGGCACCCGCGCCGCCAAAGAGATCGCCCAGGTCGCCGCTCCACTCGACGTGCACCCCTCCCGGTGCACCGGTGAACCACCGCGACCAGTCAAACTGGCCCGGGTCGTGGCCCATACGCTGCCATTGCTGCCAACTGGCGCCCAACTGGTCGTACTTGGCCCGCTTCTCCGGGTCACTCAGAGCCTCGTGGGCTTCGTTAATTTCTTTGAATTTTTCTTCAGCCTGTTTGTCGCCCGGGTTGACGTCGGGGTGAAATCGGCGGGCCAACCTCCGGTAGGCCCGCTTAATGTCCTTCTCGCTAGCATCCCGGTCTACGCCCAGGATTTTGTAGTAGTCCTTGTATTCCATACCCACTGCTCCATAACAGCCATACGATTAAGCCATTCTATACCTTAACTCTCTCTCTGTCAAGAAAGTAGGCCAATCAATGCCTGGCCAAAGGCTCTCTGTTCGCTCACACCGATGGGCAGTCCCCTGATCTCCTAAATCAAAAAGCAGAGGCGGGCTTGTGGCCCCGCCTCCGCTTCATTTCTTGCCTTTCTCTCACTAATCCTCTGCAGTCTCCTTTGCCTTAGTTTCCGTGATGACCTCGATCTCCTCGGCCTCAGGCATTACCACTTCCTCTTCTTCTACTTCCTCTTCCTCCTCTAGCCGCACCACACGTACGATCATCTCGTCCGGGTCGGTGAGAATCTCTATGCCGGCAGGGACAGCTAGGTCGCGCACGTATAATGCCTGATCCACCTCGATCAGGTCCGCGAGATCTACCTCGATCGCGTCTACCAGGTCACCAGGCAGGCATTCAACCTCGACAGCAGAGATGCTATGTAGAAGAACACCCTCATTCTGTTCCACCACTGGGGATTCCCCCACGATTGCCAAAGGTACCTCAGCCGTCAGGCGCTCGGTCATCATCACGCGATAAAAGTCCACGTGCCAAAGGGCGTCCCAGATGGGGTCGCGCTGCACTTCGCGCACGAGAGCCATCTCGGGCTGCTTTTGCTCCTTGATCTTGATGGCGATGAGTTGGCTACCGCCGACCTGCGAGAGCACTTGTCGCAAACTTCGCGCCTCGAACTGCAAAGGCACGGAGTCGAAACCGTGTCCGTATATCACGCCTGGCACCCACCCCTGCCGTCGCAGTTGCTTCACCTGTTTGCCCAGCACCGTCCGCTTTTCGGCCGTCAACTCAATCTGTCCTGTCCGTTGATTCATTCACTACCTCCCGATCACTCGTCATCACTTTCGTGGACGCAGGTTCGTAGTAGGCGCTTCAGCGCCCCAAAGTGCGCACTACGAGCGGTTCCCCATGGATCTTGGCCACACTTGAGTAGAATTTCGGTCAAACGGGCGGACCTGAGCCCGCCCACAAGGCAGCACTATTGTAGCGCAAACCGCTACTTTCGTCAAGCGTTGCCCCGGCCGCCGCTTGCGTAAAAAGGCAACTTTCGCTATCATAGGCATGAGGAGGGCAAAGAAATGAACACAGCCAAGATCATCGTCAATCCGTATGCGGGCCGCTGGAAGGCCAGAGCGGCCATTCCCGACATTGAGCGGGCGTGTCAGAAGATCGGCCTGGACTATGAGTTGGTCGTCACCGAGGGGCCCAACCATGGTATCGAACTGGCGCGGGAGGCTGCGCTGGCAGGCTCCTCGCCCATCATCTCCGCCGGTGGCGACGGAAGCATCAGCGAGGTGGTCAACGGCCTGGTGCAGGCTGCCGGCGATGGAGTGGTCGCCCCGCTGGGCATCATCCCGCTCGGCTCAGCCGACGACTTCGCCGACATGCTCGGCCTGGAGAAGGAGGTCGAGGCCGCCTGCCAGGTTATCCTGGCGGCACACACGCGCGTCATTGACGTGGGGTGCGTTAACGGTCGCTTCTTCGACAACAACTCGGCGATCGGGCTGGAGCCGATGGTGACTGTCACTCAGGCAGCGATGAAGCGGGTCAAGGGCACACCGCGCTACGTCCTGGCCGCGCTCAAGACCATCCTCCGTCACAAGCCCTGGCACGTGTGGCTTGCCTGGGACGGTGGAGAGTACGAGGGAGCGGCCGCGCTGGTCTCTGTGGGCAACACGCGCCGCACCGGGGGCGCGTTCTGGATGACGCCCCGCGCCGAGCCGGACGATGGCTACCTGGACTTGGTGTTCGCCGGGGGATTGGGGCGGCTCAAGTTACTGCGCCTGCTGCCGACCACGTTCGACGGCAGCCACATTGAGCGCCCAGAGGTAACCTACCTCCGCACCACCCGCCTGACCATCAAATGTGACCCGCCCACTCCCATCCAGGCTGATGGCGAACTGTTTGACTTGTCTGCGACCCACATCGAATACACGATCCTGCCAGGTCGGCTGCGCGTGATCGTGCCGGCCATTAGCGGTTAGCAGTTAGCAGTCAGCGGTTAGCGGTTAGCATAGGTAGCGGAGACGAAGCCACTGAGGCCGAAAGCACCCTGGTCTTGTTGCACCAGATCGTGTACGAGCCGCCGCCCCCCATCCGCCAGGCGCGGCCCGACCTGCCGGCGGGGGTGGAGGGGGTGCTGAAGAAGGCATTGGCAAAGGAGCCCGGCGACCGGTATGCGACGGCGAGCGGTTTCGTGGAGGCACTGGGGCGGGCAATGGAGGGGGAGGAGGTAGTGAAGGTGCCGACGATTGTGATGGAACCAGGAAATTTGAGAGCATTGGCACCCGCATCCCGTTCGGCATCAGCACCTACACGCCACTCATGATCTCTACGGATGGCCAATCAGCACTGCGGATGAATGATGCCGGTCTGCACGATAACTCGGGGAGCATTGAGGTGCACGTTCTAGCTCCAGCAATGAAAGGCTCGCCCAATTTGGCGTGTTCGGCGCTTCGTACACCTTGACCGTGACCTACTGAAGCGCTGAGGTCGCCGAGGGGGGAGCTTGCAGCGGTCTCAGCGGAGTTCAGCGTATTCAGCGGTTCGAGAGAGGCAGCACTGCGCAGCCGTGGGGGTGCGGCAGGGCTACCCCACTGTCGCCAGCGCGTGGCCCAGAGCGATGCGGGTATAGTCGTGAGGGGCTATCTTGACGGTCAGTTCCCCTTCCCGCCTATTTGATTATTTGCCAATCCCGTGTTATCATCACAGTATCAGTATAATTATTGCATCAATGAAGTAGCAAGCCATGATTCGCATCCAAATACAACTGACCAAAGAGCAGGCACAAGTACTCAAGGCCATGGCTGCTACCCGCCAGAGTTCCGTTGCCGCCTTGATTCGTCAGAGCGTAGACCACCTGATCCGGCAATTGGGCAGCATTGATGTTGCGGAAAGGCGACGACGGGCCATCGCCGCTGCCAGACGCTTTCACTCCGGAAAATCCAGTGTCTCAACCGAACACGATCATCATCTGGCAGAGGCATATCAAGGATTTCTCTACCGTACATTTTCACCGAGCTACGCGGGTTGGAAGAAGAAGTAC
>CAYPOY010000194.1:0-9707 GCA_964412395.1 uncultured Anaerolineales bacterium
TGCATCACCAGATGGTAGTACAGACCCGCTGGCTCGTCGGTTCGCTGGCGCTGATCGGCACTGTGATCAGCGTGCTGTTGGCCATCGCCCAGTTCACCCCGTAGGAGCGGGGGGGCCGAGGAGCGGAGGGGCGGGGGGGCCGAGGAGCGGAGGTGCGGAGGAGCGGGGGGGCAGAGGTGAGGGGGAGACGAGGGGAGGGGGGACAAGGTGACGTTCGCCGAAGGTCTCTGACCGTTCGCCGAAGGTCTCTGACTGTTCGCCGAAGGTCTCTGACCGAGGCGTAAAGGGCTCGGTCGGGAGACCTTCGCCCATCAGCCTGAGCAGTTATGGCATAGATGAATAATTTACAGACGATAGCTATTATCCCGACTTACAACGAGAAAGAGAACATCGAATCGCTGGTGGCGCAATTGCTTGCCTTGCCGACGGCTGTGCGCGTCGTCGTCGTGGATGACAACTCGCCGGATGGCACTGGCGCCGTTGCCGACCGGCTGGCGGCGGAGAGCGATGGGTGGGTGGAGGTCATCCATCGCGCTGGTAAACTGGGCCTGGGCACGGCCTACATCGCCGGCTTTAAACGGGCGCTGGCCAGGGGAGCCGATCTCATCTGCACGATGGACGCTGATTTTTCCCACAACCCACGCTACGTCCCAGCTATGGTTGGGAAGATCGGCCAGGGCTACGATATGGTGATCGGCTCGCGCTACGTGCGCGGCGGCGGGACCAGCGGCTGTACCTTCGACCGCAGATTGCTCAGTTGGGGGGCCAATGCTTTCGCCCGCACGCTGCTCGGCCTGCACGCCCACGACACGACGGCCGGCTTTCGCTGCTACCGCCGCACAGTGCTGGAGGAGATGGACCTGGACGAGATCAAAGCCAGCGGTTACTCCTTCCTCATCGAGATGCTCTACCGGGTGCAGCGGCATGGCTGGCGGGTGGGTGAGGTGCCCATCGTTTTTGAGAACCGCCGTCTCGGCGCTTCGAAAGTCTCAAAAAACGAGGTGGTCAAGGCGTTAGGGACGGTGCTGCGGTTGGCCCGGGCGCGCATCGTGGGGAGATCAGCTTGATGGAACACGTGCGCTGCAACCTCTGTGGGGCTGATGACGCGATCGTATGCTATCCCTGCACCATCCGGGAAAACCCTAACGCGAGGGAATGGTCGGCCTTCGCCTGCACGAATAGCGGCTACGGGCGACACCATACCATTGTCCAATGTCGTCGGTGTGGCCTGGTCTATATGAACCCCCGTCTGGATTGTCACGATATTCTCGATACCTACCAGGCGGTTGAGGATACGCTCTACCTGGAGGAACGGGAGGGGCGGGTGTGGACTTTCGAGCGCCACCTGAAGCCGCTGGAGCGGCTCACCGGTCCGCCGAATGGTCGCCCGTTGCTGGACGTGGGTTGCCACATCGGGGTCTTCGTCGAGATCGCGGCCCGCCATGGCTGGGAGGCATGGGGAGTGGACCCATCCCTCTGGGCGGTGCATCAGGCGCAGTTGCGGGAGCTCCACGTGGTACAGGGGACACTGGAGACGGCGGACCTGCCAGATGCGTACTTCGACGTGGTGACGATGTGGGACGTGATCGAGCACTTAACCGATCCACGGGGGACGCTTCAGCAGGTGTACCGGTTGCTCAAGCCAGGCGGACTGGCGGTGGTGCACACGATTGACATTGATAGCCTTTTTGCACGGCTGATGGGTGCGCGCTGGCCGTGGCTGATGGAGATGCACATTTACTACTTCTCGCGGCGCACGCTGGGGACGATGCTGGAGCGGTGTGGTTTCCAGGTGCTCAGTGACAAACCCCAGGGGCGCTACCTGCGGCTTGGCTACCTGATGAACCGGGTGGGTGCGCTGGTGCCGCTCGTGGGCCGGCCGGCCGAGTGGCTGGTGACGAAGTTGAGACTGCGGGGCCTGGCGGTGCCGGTGAACCTGGGTGATCTGTTCACCGCGTACGCGCGCAAAGTGTAGACCCAAAACCTTGACTGAGACTGAACAAGACTTTGGAAGTCTTCGGATGGGTGCTCAGAAACGGAATCGGCTTGAGTTTTACCAGTCCAGCGATATCCAGCGCATTGGCTGGTGGAAGCGACTTGATCCTGCCCTGCGCTGGGCGCTGGTTGTCTATCTGATCACGCGTGTGCTGGTGTCCGCGTGGGCTGCCGCAGCCGTCAGCCTGGCGCCGGTGGACGTTCCTGACATTGGTCACCCTGTCTACGAGACGCTTCACCAGGCTTATCCTCACAGCAATCCCCTGTTGGACCTTTTCCTGGGCGTGTGGTTTCGCTGGGACACAGAATGGTTCACGAAGGTGGCGCTGCAAGGCTATCGGCCGGACGACGGCAGTGTGACAGTTTCTCCCCTATACCCTCTGTTGATTCGCTGGCTGGGAAGGCTGCTTGGCGGCGAGCACCTGTTGGCAGCGTTACTTATCTCTAACGTGGCTTTGATCGCGGGGCTGACACTGCTTCACAAACTGGTGAGTTTGGATTTCTCGGAGCGCGTGGCACGCCGAACTGTGGTGTACCAGGTGGCACTCCCGGCCGGTTTCTTCTTGCTGGCCGGGTATACGGAACCTCTGTATCTTTGCTTCGCTATACTGACCTTGTACGCGGCCCGCAAGTCCAATTGGGCGCTGGCAGGAGTGGCAGCCTTTTTGACGTCACTGGCGCGCATGCAGGGCTGGGTGTTGGTTTTTCCATTGGCTTACGAGGCGTTGTGCCAGGCCAGGAGGCGTCCATTGCGTGCCTGGCCCGGACTGCTGGCTGCTGCCGGGGGGCCGATAGGCACAGCGTCGTATAACGTCTACCTGACCATGGTCGGGCTGCCTGGGATGGGCGCTACTTACCAGAGCGATTGGGTGGTGCATTTCGCGCCTCCGTGGACCAGTATGGCGATGGCGATCAATAGCCTGATCACCGGGCAGTCGAGTTTCCAGGACGTGGTAAATACGCTGGTTCTTTTTCTCTCGTTGGTCCTGATCCTGGTCAGCCTGTGGAAGTTGAGGCCCACTTATTGGCTCTACACCGCTGCCTCTCAGTTTGTCTTCCTGATGGGGTACCTGGGGGACGAACAACTCCACAGCATGATGCGCTACACCCTGGTGCTATTCCCGAATATGATCGCGCTGGCGCTGATCACCCGCAGCCGGTGGGCGTCTGGTGTGGTACTTTTTGTGTTCGTCCTGCTCCAGGTCGTGTTGTTGGGTTTGTTTGTCCGCTGGGTATGGGTCGCGTGATGGTGCGCCTCGCTCGAATACCAACATCCCATTGCTGCCGTAGGTGTCTGCCTCGATCTCTTCCAGCAGCCGATGGCGAGCCTGGAAGCGGGGGGCGGGCAGGAGTCCCATTACGTGGGGTCTGGCCCCTGGTCGTGATCCTGACCGGGGCGGTGGCGCTCAAGGCGGTGTTGCTTGCCTTCGACGCGGTCCCTTTCAACGCCGACGAGGCGGTAGTGGCGCTGATGGCGCGTCACATCCTGCAGGGTGAGCGACCGTGGTTCTTTTACGGTCAGACCTACATGGGCACCCTCGACGCCTATCTGGTCGCCGGGGTTTTCCGGGTGTTTGGTGAGCAGATGCTGGCGATTCGGTTGGTCCAGGTCGCGCTCTTTGCTGCCACCCTCGTGACCGGTTACCCCGTTGTCCTCCGTTTCACCGGTGCCCGACGCACTGCGGTGCTGGTCGCGCTGCTGTTGGCTTTTCCTCCCGTGCTGCTGACCCTCTACACGACCGCGTCGTTGGGCGGCTACGGCGAGGCGTTGCTGGCGGGCAATCTCCTGCTCTGGTGGGGGCACCGCCTGGGCTGGGAGGATATGCAGCGCTGGGGGTTATGGTTGGCGTGGGGGCTGGTGGCGGGCCTGGGTTTCTGGGCTTTTGGGCTGGTGCTGGTCTACCTGGTGCCTGTGGCGCTGTGGCTTCTGTGGCGGCTGCGCACTTGTGGCCGCCCTCTTGGGCAGGTACAAGTTGGGCAGGTACAAGTTGGGCAGGTACAAGTTGGGCAGGTACAAGTTGGGCAGGTACAAGACCTGCCCCTACGCTCCTGGCGGGGATATTTGCTGGCGGTGCTGGGCTTTGTCGCGGGCAGCCTGCCCTGGTGGTTGGGCAACCTGGGCCGCGTGGACGTCGGCGTGGCGGAACTGTCGGGGGCGGCGGTGCGTAGCACGGCCGTGGCGGGGAGTTTCCTGGGCAACGTTGGTGCGCGGGTCTTCAACTTTGTCGTCCTGGGGCTGCCTGCGCTCTTTGGGCTGCGTTTCCCCTGGGGTATGGAGGGGCCGCCGCTGTGGCTGGCCGTGCCTGCGCTGGCACTCTACCTGGGCGCGTTGGGTTACGGGCTGCGCCGGCGCGCTGGAGTGGTTGTTCGTTCCGGTCGCCTGCTGCTGTGGGGGGTCTGCGGGACGTTGTTCCTCGGTTTCATCCTGACTCCCTTCGGGGGCGATCCTTCGGGCCGTTACTTCCTGCCGCTCTACCTGCCGCTGTTCGTATTCACCGCCGAGGCGCTGACGGCGCTGCGGGAGCGCGCCGGGCGTTGGGCCTGGGTGCTGCTGGGGATTGTCCTGGTCTTCAACCTGGTCGGCACGGCCCAGGCTGCGTGGACCAACCCACCTGGCATCACCACCCAGTTCGAGGCCATCACCCGGGTGGATCATCGCTACGACGTGGAGTTGATGGATTTCCTGCGGGCGCACAGCGGCACGCGCGGCTACGCCAACTACTGGGTGGCCTATCCCATCGCGTTTCTCTCCGGGGAGGAGATCATCCTGGTGCCCCGCTTGCCCTACAAGGCCGACTTGCGGTATACTTCCCGTGATGACCGGTACGCGCCCTATCGGGAGTGGGTCGAGGCCAGCCCCACGGCGGTCTACGTCACCACCAATCACCCGGTGCTGGACGCGATGTTGCGGGAGCGGCTGCGCGATTTGGGCGTGAGTTACGCAGAGGTGCAGATCGGCGACTATCACGTCTTCCATGACCTCTCGCGCAAGGTGACATTGAGCGAACTGGCTCTGCCGGCCGGGAAGTGAGATGCTGGACGTTCCGCCTCAGATTACTGCCTGAAAGCGGAAGCGTTTTTTTCGACACAGAGCATGCCTTGAGCATTCCCCGGCAGAGGGAAATCGCGATGGAGTGGATGACAGGCCCTGTGAATCGGCGTATGCTGGCCGCGCTGGTCGTCTTGGTCGGTGGGGCGATACTGACCCCGCTGGTTATGCAACTGCCGCTGCTGGGATGGGACTGGCAGGTGTGTTTTGAAGCTCGTGATTCTCTTCTCGCCCCAGCGGGCAATTGTTACGACCAGTATCCACCCTGGACCTATTGGATCTTGCGACCGTTGACGATCTTGCCCTGGCGTGTCGGCCTGGCGTTTCAGCTTGCGATGCTGCTGATGACAGTCGCAGTCAGCGTGAGTCAGGGGGCGTGCCGTTATATGGAGGCCGCGCTCCTGGCTCTCCTGACACCGCCGGTTTGGATGTTGATGTGGCTGGGGCAGATTGATGGCCTGGCGATGTGGGGGTTGATGTTCTTCCCACTGGGAATGTTGTGGGCATTGACCAAACCCAACATCACAGTCTGGGCTATATTTGCCCGCTGGCAGTGGGTGGTCTGGGCTGCTGTGCTGGGCATCGTCAGCGTGTTGGTATGGGGTTGGTGGCCGGGCAGGCTGTTCGCTGCCCGTGGGATGTGCTACACGCACCCCTCGGCAATGGGGTGGGGCAACCTGGGTTGGCCAATCCTGGCGTTGGGGCTGCTCATGTTCCCATTTTCTGGACGTGACCCGTTGCGGCTGATGGCCTCAGGGGCGCTGTTTATGCCGTTTCTGATGCCGTATCACTTCCTGATGCTGTTGCCAGCATTGGGCAAGGTGAGCGGCTGGCGGCGCTGGTTGCTGTGGCTGCTGGCGTGGACGACGGCAGCGGTGCCAGCCGCTGGCGGTGTGGCCAGGTACGTCGCGTTCAGCTTTCCGGTCGCGGTGTGGGTCGTGGTTAGCCCTCGCCCTTTTCGCGGTTACTCTATCTTGGCCTGGAAGGTGCGGGTGTTGTCCGAAACATGGATCAATGGGATATTGAGATGAGACGAGCGTTGACCTGGTTGGATACGCGGTGGCTAGCGCTGGCCGTGCTTTTCATCGCCGTGTTCGCCATGGCGGCCCGCGCCCCCGCCGACACCGATACCTGGTGGCACCTGCAGGCCGGGCGGGTGACGCTGGAGAGCGGTCACATTCTCCAGACCGACGTCTTTTCCCACACCCGGCAGGGTCGGCCCTGGGTCAACCATAGCTGGCTGAGCCAGGTGATCCTGTATTTCCTCTTCCATCACTTTCGTTATTTCGGGCTGGGGCTGTTCCAGGCACTGGTCGTCACGCTGGCCTTTGCCTTCGTCTACGTGCAGATGGAGGGGGACGTCTTCACTCGCGCGTTTATCGTCGTTCTGGCGGCGGCGACCTCGGCGGTGGTTTGGATTGCGCGCCCGCAACTGCTCTCATTTCTGCTGACCGCCGTCCTCTGCTACCTGCTGTACCTGTACAAGTGGCGCGGGGTCAACCGGCTGTGGCTGATCCCGCCGCTGTTCGCCTTGTGGGTCAACCTGCACGCGGGCTACGCGCTGGGCTTTATCGTGCTGGTGGGGTTCGTGGCCGGCGAGGTGCTCAACAACCTGCTGGTCTGGGTCTCGCTCCCCGGGTATGAGCCAGGGCATGAGCCAGGGTGTGAAGATGAGGATCCCATCGTGCCGTGGCGGGGTGTGGGGCTGGTTGTATTGGTTTCTCTCCTATCCTTCCTCTGCCTGCTGTTCAATCCCAATACGACCAGGATGTGGGTTTATTACCTCGATACAGTGAGCATAGGTACGCTGCAGGACTTTATCCAGGAGTGGCGCTCGCCGGACTTTCATCCGCTGTACACACAGCCCTTCATCTGGCTGCTGTTGGCGACGCTGGCGGCGTTGGGGTTCTCCGGGCGGCGGGTGGACGGCAGCGACCTGGCGTTGGTGGCTGGCTTCGCCTACGCCAGTCTGCTGGCCGGGCGCAACATGGGCCCCTTCGCGCTGGTGGCCGCGCCGGTACTGAGCCGGCACGTGCGGCCTACCATCGAGCGCTGGCTGAGGGCAGCGCGAGCGCGGGGTTGGTTGAGGCCGCTGCGCCGGGCTGGCCGGCCACCTTCGGCCGGCCTGGCGCTGGTCAACTGGCTGCTGCTGGCGCTGGTGCTCGTGGCAGCGGGTGTCAAGGCGTACCTCCCGCTGCGGGCCGAGTTCAACGTCGATAACGAGCGGCGCACGCTGCCGTTGGAGGCCGTGGAGTGGGTTCAGGAGCACCGGCCTGCGGGACCGATGTTCAACAGTTACAACTGGGGTGGCTACCTGATCTGGCGATTGTGGCCCGATTACCTGGTGTTCGTGGATGGGCGCACCGACCTCTACGGCGACGAGCTGTTGGGCCAATATCTCCAGGTGCGTTTTGCCCGACCCGGCTTCCAGCAGGTGCTCGACGAGTACGGCGTCAACTTTGTGCTGACGGAGGCGGGGGGCTTCACCGACAACTTTCTGGCGCTCGGCGGCGACGGTTGGACGCTGGCCTACTCCGATGACGTCGCGGTCATCTATGTGCGGGAGAACAACGAACAGTGACCAAATGAGCGGGTGTTCAGAAATGGGAGGTCGTGATCCGGTGCCCCGTCTCTGCCTGCACCTGCCGGGCGACGAGGGCTAGAGGTGGGTTGCCTGCTTCACGGCTGCTGCTACGGCCGGGAGACGACCGCCTGGCCCTCCCTGATTCTACCCGACGTCCACGGTGTGTGGGCCAGGCGCTATCCGACGCGCATCGCGAGTATCGTCGCTAACTTGCTCATCTTTGTCTTGCTCCTGGCCTTTGAGCGATACACGGCCAAGAGGGGCAAATCTGCGGGCTGGCCGTTCGGCGGCTTTTCGTTCCTCCTATATGTGGAACTGTACTGTGCGCAGCGTTTCTACTTCGAGTTCTGGCGAGCGGACATGCCCCAACTGCTCGGGCCTTTTACCTGGACTCATCTGTACTGCGTGATCGGGATCGGCCTGTCCACGTGGGGGATCGCGCGTGGCCTGCGACGCGCTGGAAGGTGATGTGGGGCTACCGCTATGCCTGTGGCGCTGGCCCATTGTGGACATGACTTCTGGGCAGGTACAAGACCTGCCCCTACCCCACTGTTTGACCTCGGGATCCACGCGCGTTCGCCAGTTTGGGATGCCTTTGATGGTCCAATTGGGTGTAAACTGGGAGCGATTTGCTGGAAGCCAGGCCTTGTGAGGGAGGTGCCCGATGTTTGAAGCGATGCTGACTGAGAAGCGGCGCAGGCTGCGAGACCATGTGCGCGAGTTCGTGCGTGACGTACCGCGCCAGTGGATCCTGGACATGGACGCCGACCGGGTGCAGTACCCGCGTGGCTTCGTCCAAGATGCCGGGCGGCGCAATCTGCTGGGACTGCGCTTCCCCGCCGAGTACGGTGGGCGGGGGCTGCGGTGGGAGGACGAGAGGGTAAACGCCCTGGGCGTTTGCTTTTGCGGAAGGAGCGACCCCGACCGCCCAATGTTCTGCCAGGTGCGCAAGTCTGGACGGGGAGATGAGGCGGAAGGATCGCAATGCCACTGTGCTTCCACCCTGTCTATATGCCGTCTGACTATATGAAGTTAGACTATATGTTATTTTGCTATTGACAAATTACACATAGTGTGGTATACTACAATCGGTTGAGCCGGGGCCTGGCGGTCTTGTAAGGGAGGAAGAGGGATGCGAGGTCAGGGTCACAGGAGGCTGAGATGTGGTCGCCGGGCGGTACGGATGCTGGAGCCGGCGTTGCTTCTGCTCCTGCACTACGGTCCTGCCCACGGTTACACGCTCCTGCAACAGTTGGGGGAATTCGGCGTGGGGGATCTGAACCCCAGCGCGGTCTACCGGATGCTGCGGGACATGGAGGAGAAAGGGTGGGTCACTTCGACCTGGGACGAGGAGCAGACGCAGGGGCCGCCCCGGCGGGTCTATCGCCTCACCGCGTTGGGAGACGAGGCGCTGGGCCTGTGGACACAGGATTTGCGGGAGACGCGCGGGCTGATAGACCACCTTGTGGGTGCCTACAGCCGGCACATGGAGGAGGGCGAGGGTGAATACCATTGATGCGCTGCTAGAGAGCCTGCGGACCGATGTGCCGGTACGCCAGGTGTTGCGGAGGTCATCTTGAAGAGGGGAACCGGTCGGAAAGTAGCCATCGTGGGCCACTTTCCCTTCACCGAACGGGTGCGGCAGGCGGCGGAGCCTTGCTGGGTGGTAGAGTTGCATCCCCGGTCCGGCGATCTGCCCGCCGAGCGAGCGCCCGAGGTGCTGCCCCAGGCGGACGTAGTGGCGCTTACCGGCACATCGCTCGTCAACCACACTTTCGATGACTTGAGAGAATGAACAATGAATCAATGAACAATGAACCAATGACAGAATGGCGATAACACAATCTCACTGAGGGAGGAAAATGATCACAGATAAACGAGTTCTTGGTGCCTTGCGCGGGGTGATGCACCCCGAGATCAAGCGCAATCTGGTCGAACTGGGGATGATCAAAGACGTAAGCGTCGAGGATGAGAGCATCACGCTTACACTGGCACTGCCTTTCGCAGAAATTCCAATCAAAGATGACCTGGTGCGCATGGTCAAGGGGGCAGTCGCGAAGTTAGACGCGACTTTACAGG
>CAYPOY010000195.1:0-9705 GCA_964412395.1 uncultured Anaerolineales bacterium
CCCTGGGAGACCATGTCGTCCACCACCTGCTCCAGGGTGGTCTCCGGCCGGTCGGCGGGGTTGAGTTTGTTTAGGTAGACGAAGCGGCTGTTAGGGAGTTTCTCGGTGACGTACTCGGCGGCGGTGTAGTGGGCCTCGCTCCAGCCGTGGTCGTTGTACGGGCCGACCAGGACGATGCCGAAGACGAACTCTTCGGGCGCTTCAGTGGGGGCCTCGGCGGCCTCCTCGGTAGGCGGCGGTGTCGGGGTCGGTGCACAGGCAGCTAGCACCAGGGCCACGATGACCAGGACACCTATCAGGCTCCATAGACGCTTAGACATTCTTCACCTCCTTTGGAAATATCATTAACAGAGAGTTGCTGCCAGTCAAGGACGAAAGCATTGCATCGATGGACATCACCTCCTTCCAGCACGGGTGCGCTCAGATGATAGCACAGTACCCGTGCTTTAGCAACCCATTACATCCCCGTGGGGACATGCAGGAACACTGTCTCCAACCCGAACTCCTCCCCCAGGTGGCGGGCCAGCGCCTTCACGCCCAGCGTCTCGGTGGCGTAGTGGCCGCCGTAGATAACATTGAGGCCCCATTCGGCAGCATAGTGGAAAAAGGCGTGACTGGTCTCGCCAGTGACAAAGGTGTCGAAGCCAGCGCCGGCGACCTGGTCCATCAGGAAGGCTGCCCCACCGGAGATGCACCCCACCCGCGACACCTCCTCCGGCCCGTGGGCCAGGATGCGCACAGTGGGCTCGCCGGTGGCCTGCGCCAGCCGCTCGACCAGCGCGCCCAGCGGGGGAGGCGGGTCGAGCACTCCGCCGATGCCGATCTCGCTGCCGTGGTACTTGCCGAAGGCACGGGTATCTTTCAGTCCCAGCAGGCGGGCCAGTTCGGCGTTGTTGCCCACCTCGGGGTGAAAATCCAGTGGCAGGTGGACAGCGTAGAGGCCGCAGCCGCCCTCGATGAGCGTCTTCACTCGCCGGAAGAGAGGTCCGACCAGACGAAGGGGCTTGTCCCAGAATAGGCCGTGGTGGACGATAAGCAGTTGGGCTCTGGCAGCGACCGCCTGCTCGAAGGCAGTCTGGCAACCGTCCACGGCAAAGGCGGCTTTCGCCACCTCCTCCGATCCCTCCACCTGGAGGCCGTTCTGGGAGGTATCTTCGATCTCGTTGACGCGCAGGTATTCGTCAAGATAAGCGATTAGTTCATCACGTTTCATCTGCTTCTCCTTTGCTCTTTGCCTCTGGCGGTCTAACCACCAGCCACACCCGGTAAAGTGAAGGTAAAGACACTTCCCTGCCCCACTTCACTCTCCACCCCCACCTGCCCGCCAAGCTTCTCCACGATGCGCCGCACGGTAGACAGCCCCAACCCGTGTCCTTCGACACGAACCTGGTCGAGCCGTGTAAACGGAGTAAACAACCGGGCCTGGGCCTCCGGCGGGATGCCATGACCGTTGTCGCGTACCCAGAAGCACACCGTACCGTCCTCTTGCTCTGTCGCGCCCAACTCCACCCGAGGTGGCTGACCACCGTACTTGAGAGCGTTGCTGAGATAATTGACCCACACCTCTTCGACCCACGGGCCGTAGCCCAGCGTTACCGGCCAGGCGTCGGGCCCGGTGATCTCGGCCTGGTGGTCCTCAATCACATGGCCCAACCGCTGCAGGGCCTCGGCCACAATACTCGCCATATCCAGTGGCCGCATCTCCACTTCCATCTGGCGTACTCCAGCCAGCAACAGTAACTCGTCAATGATACTGCTCATCTTGCGCCCGTTCTGCGCTATCTTGTGCAGATAGCGGCGCAGCTCCTCACCCGGCATTGTGGCGGATGCATTTCTTAACACCTCGGAAAAGCCGACGATACGGGCCAAGGGGTTCTTTAGGTCGTGGGCCACGGTGTGAGCAAAAGCGTCCAGGTCCTCGTTGCGCGTTTGTAGCTCGACGGTGCGTTGGCGCAGCGCATCAACCAGCCGGGCATTGTCAATGGCGATAGCAGCCGAGGCGGTCAGCGGCTCCAGCAACGTCAGGTCCGTTGAGCTGAAGCGGTCAACCTCCGTGTCCACCACCTGAAGTGCGCCGATCACGCCCTCCTTGACCCGCAGTGGAATGCTGAGGATGGAACGCGTCTCCAGTCCGATTTGCCGGTCCACCCCCTTGAAGTGGCGCTCGTCGGCCCACGTATCCGGTACGATCAGGCTCTCGCCACTGTGGGCCACCCAGCCAGCGATCCCCTCTCCCGGCACCAACCGCCAGCCGCGCACGACTTCGCTTCCGGGGCCGGTGGCCTGCCGGCAAACCAGTTCACCCGTCTCCGCCTCGCTCAGCCAGATCGAGCATCCCGCCACACCCAACAGATGGCGCACCTCTTCCAGGACAGTGACGAGCACCTGGTCCAGGTCGAGGGTGGCGCTGAACGCCTGACTCGCCCGGTCGAGCAGTTCCAACTCGCGGTTGCGCCGACGCAGCGCGTCCTCCACCCACTTGCGCTCGGTTTCCGCCGCTTCCAATTCAGCAATCCTTTGGCGCATTTCCACCAATTCATTGACAAGTTGTTCTTTGGTCTTGTCTTCGTCTTTCACACCGACCCCCCAGGAGTCTATTCCAGTAAGTGCCCGATCCCCTCTCACGCAGTCACAATGACAGGAGAGCGGGCCAGGACCCGCTCCCGTCATGCATACCGCTCGCTGCCCACACTGCTGCGAACATCGCAATGCTGGCTCCTCGGCCTGGCGCAACTACGCCTCACAACGCATCGCCCAACAGCACCCCCAGGAACCCCAGGATCAGGCCGATGTGCAAAAAGAGATGCGTGCGGGCCAGCCAGCCGACGACGGGCCAGCCAGGCAAGAACTGAAGTACAAAGTTGAGTGCCACCAGGCCGATGGCGACGATAATAGGAAGCCCAGGCATACGGGCTAGAAAGTCACTGATGCGCTTCAGTAATTCGCCGACCATTGCACTTCCCCCCAATAGAAAACAGTACATAACATTCTAGCACGGACCGCCCAGCCCGTCAATTGTTCTGCGCCACTTCTCGCAACTCCTGGAAGCGTCCTATCAACGCGCTCGGTATGCGCCCTGCAATGCGCGTCCCCGCCCCGGTGTGTTCCTCCCATTCGATCAACCCTCGCCGGTGGAACAGGTCCACCAACTCCCCCAACTCGTAAGGGATGAGCACATCAAGCCAGATCATCTGCGCCTCCAACACCGCCTCAACGCGGGCCAACAGCGACTCCAGCCCCTCCCCAGTCAGGGCCGCGATCGCGACGCTGTTGGGGAATCTGGTCATAAGGGGGGAGACAGCATCAAGGGTGGGCAGACGATCAATCTTGTTCAGCGCGCTGACGATGGGCTTGCCAACGGCACCGATCTCCTCCAGCGTCTCGCGCACGGCCTCAGCCTGGCGCATCGCCTGCGGGTGGGCGACGTCCAACACGTGGAGCAGGAGGTCTGCCTCGGCCACCTCCTCCAACGTGGCACGGAAGGCAGCCACCAACTGAGTAGGAAGTTTCTGGATGAAGCCAACGGTGTCGGTGAAAAGGGCCACGCCCCCACCGGGCAATGCAACGCGGCGCGTGGTCGGGTCGAGCGTGGCGAAGAGCTTATCTTCCACCAGCACGTCAGCGTTGGCCAAACCATTGAGGAGGGTGGACTTGCCAGCGTTGGTATAGCCGACGATGGCGACGACAGGGATACCCTCCCGGCGGCGGCGAGCCCGGTAGCGGCCCCGATGGGCGCGGACCTTCTCCAGTTCCTGCTTGAGTCGGGCGATACGCCTTCCGATCACCCGCCGGTCAGTCTCCAATTGCGTCTCGCCAGGACCGCGCACGCCAACGCCGCCAGTAGCCCCGCCGGCCCGTCCACCTGCCTGCCGCGCCAGGTGGGTCCAGGCCCGCGTGAGGCGCGGCAACCGGTACTCATACTGGGCCAACTCCACCTGCAACGCCCCCTCGCGGGTGTTGGCGTGCTGAGCGAAGATGTCGAGGATCAAAGCAGTACGGTCGAGCAATTTGATTTCCTCGCCCAGCACCATCTCCAGCTCCCGCTGGTGACGCGGCGAGAGTTCGTCGTCAAAGATCACAACGTCGGCAGCAGTCTCCGCCACCCTCTCACCCACCTCCCTGACCTTGCCCGGACCAATGAAGGTAGCTGGGTGGGGATGCTCGAGCCGCTGCACAGCCTGCCCCACTACCACGAGGCCGGCTGTGCGGGCCAGTTGGGCCAGTTCGGCCAGTGACTCCTCGACCGGCCAGTAGCCATCAGACGATAGGGCTGCCGGTCCCTTCAACTCGACCCCCACCAGGAAAGCCCGCTCCTGTGGGGGACCGGTCGGTCCAGATGGTCTCGCGATGCTTCACCTCCAGGAACCCAGATTTACATGTTTCAAAGCGTGGCACAGGACAGCGCTCAAGCAGGAATTAGTATACCACAGGAAGAGATAAAGTGCACGGTAGCAAGCGCGCGGTCACGAAAAGACATACCTGCCTGGCGGCCCGGCACGAAATTAACCCCCATTCCTCCAGGACACTTCTACCGATAATACCCCAGTTCCCACTGGTCAAGTTGTGCGGTAGTGGCGCTCTCCAGACGCCAACCGTCAGGTGCTCGCACAACCGTCCACACGACGTCCCAAAGCGTGGCGATGATACGCCCGTCCACGTTGTCGTAGGCGCGCACCTGGGCAGCGACGGTGGCGGTATCCCCACTGCGGGCGAGTTCGTGCACCGCGCCCACCTCCACTGCCACGGTGGTGGCGAAGCCGACCGCCCACGCCTCATAGGATCGGGCGGCCTGGGCAGAAGCGCTCAGCAGGCCGTAGGCACCAGGCAGGTCACGGTCGTCTACCGCCAGGTAGAAGGAGATGACAGCACGCTCAGGGGTATCGGTGCGGTAGATGTGAGGGCGGTCCAGGTAGAACCAGGCATACCGCTCCCAGGTCCAGCCGTAGTTGGCCCCGTCCCAGGTGTACACCGCCTCCCACACCAGGTCATCCCCAGCGTCGTAGCCGACGACGACCTCATCGGCCAGGTCGCCGTCCGTGTCCTCCAACCGCACGCCAGCATCTCCCTCTAAGGCAGCCAACAGCGCGTAGGCCGTCCCATCCCAGGCGAAAATGTGGAGCAGGTCAGTGCTGGCCTCCGCGTGGCCCCAGACGAGGATCTCGACCAGCCCGTCGGCGTTGGCGTCGCGCACCTCCAGTTCACAGGTGGGGTACTCGCCCAGGCCATGTTTCTCTTTCTCCAGCGGTCGCAGGTCGTGCCAGGTCTCACCATCGAGGACAAAGGCCTCCAGTTGGGGCGGTTCCTCTGGCCGCAGGTACAGCCCCACCCACTCCAGCTCCCCGTCGTTGTCGGTGTCCTCCCAGCGCAGGCACAACGGCTCCACGCCTTCCGCTTTCAGCCGGGCCTGCCCCTTGGCGACGGTGGCAGCGATGGCGGCGGGATCGAGGGTGGGAGCAAGAGAGGGTGTGGGAGTGTGGGTGGGGGCGGGGGAAGGTGTGGGAGTGTGGGTGGGGATGAGTGTGGGAGTGTGGGTGGGGATGAGTGTGGGAGTATGGGTGGGGGAGAGTGTGGGAGTGGGGATGGGAAGGCAAGAGGCAAGAAGCAGGAGGCAGGGAAGCAGGGGAGCAAGGAAGCGAAGGGCACGGGGCACGTCAGGGCTCCTTACATCGGGTATACGTTTCCGACATCGAGTATCTTCCAGCCGCGCCGCGTGCGCCCCAGCCAGAGCATGACCACCCAGCCCTCCTCGGCCAGGTCGGTGATCTCGTGGGGCACGGCGATAGGGCCGATGGTGCCTTTATAGGACAGCCACCCCGATAGCCAGAGTTTGCCTGGTTCGACGCGCTTGATGAGGAACTGGTCATCAACGCGCTTCAGCACTTTCCCCGGCGACTGGCTATGAGCGAAGTTGTAGAGCAAGCTGGCCAGTTCCTCGGCTTTGGGCAGGCTGCGGGATGCCTCGGCCCCCGTCTCGACGGCCCATTCCGCCTCCTCGGTCGTCGCGTAGCCCTTTTCCTCGAGCCAGCGGGCCAGTTTCTTCGTCACAGTGCCAGCCGCCTTCAGCAACTCCTTGCCGGCGATGACCTTGCGCACCATGAAGTAGTCCAGGAACTCACCCACGTTGTCCAGAATCTTCTCGGGGCCGAAGATGTCACAGAATTCAATGTCCTGCTCGTTGTAGAGTTCGTCGAAGAGGGCGCTTTCCTCCTCGTCCAGGGAGTTGTAGGCGTAGCCATTGATGCTGTGCTGGAGCAACTCAATGACATCCTCGTAACGGGCAAAGGTGCGCGGCTTGAGCCGCTTCCGCTGCTCGTCGAGGAATTCCTGTAAAACTTCGCTGATGGTTGGCTGGGCAATGCCCTGGGGTTTAGTACTCATTTTGAGTCTCCTCTCACCTTATCCCCTTGTCTCCTTGCTCCAGCCACACCTCCAACACCCGCCCCACCCGCTCCAGGCTCCCGGCGCTCACCTTATCGGGCGTGTCCTGGGTGGTGTGCCAGTAGGGATAGTCGAAGTCAATGATGTCCACCGCCGGGATGCCCCGCTGAGCGAAGGGGACGTGGTCGTCATACATCGCCCAGCGGTACTCGGAGATGAACGTGCCGGTGTACGAGAGCGTCGCGGCGATCTCCCACAACTGCGTCTGCAGCGGTGCATTGGAGTTGCGCTCCAGGTAGATTTGCTGGTCGCCGTCGCCGATCATGTCCACGACGACGACCGCCTCGGGCGTGACCTCCAGGTGCTCCGCCATGTATGACGAGCCGACGCACCACTCCCAGCCACCGAGATGGCCATTATCCTCGGCATCGAAGAAAGCCAGCCAGATCTGATGCCGCAACCTGTCCCGGTCCAGCGTGCGGGCCAGTTCCAGGAGTACCGCCACGCCAGAGGCCCCGTCGTTGGCCCCCATCACGGGAACACTGGGATCCTCCTCATCGGCGCTGCGACGGGTGTCATAGTGGGCGCCGAGGATGATCACCGGCCCCTCCCCCACCCCCTGGTCTGAGCTCGTCGAAGACCGGCCGATGACGTTGCGCACAGGTGTATCCCGGTAGGTGAACTCTTCCGTCTCTACTGCCCAGCCCTGCCCCTCCAGTTGGGCGACGATGTAATCGCCAGTGGCCCATCCTGCCTCCGACCCGGTGGGGCGGAAGCCCAGGTCACACTGGGCCAGGACGTGGGCATAGGCCGCCTCGCCATCGAAGACCAAAGGCTCCGGCGCACCGCACGCAGCGAGCAAGAGAGTAAGCGCAGCCAGTGCCGACCCTATTCGCATAGGTTGAAGTCTACCGTCATTCGTCATTCGTCATTCGTCACTCGTCATTCGCCATTCGTCATTCGTCATTCGCCATTGGTCATTCTCAGGTCCGCCATCGCCCGCGCCGCGTAGGCCCGATACCGCTTCCGCTTGCTGCGCACCGGCGGCGAAAGCGGCGGCATCAGACCAAAGTTAGCCTTCATCGGCTGGAATGCCTCCGGCTCGGCGTGGCTCACGTAGTGGCACAGTGCCCCCAGCATCGTCGTGCGCGGCAAGGTCAGCGGTTTCTGCCCCAGCACGAAGCGGGCCGCATTGACCCCCGCCACCCACCCGCTCCCCACGCTGCCCACGTACCCTTCCACGCCAGTGATCTGCCCGGCGAAGAAGAGCCCCGGCCGGCCACGGAACCCCATCGTCGGCTCCAGCAGGAGCGGCGCGTTGATGAACGTGTTGCGGTGCATGTGCCCGTGGCGCACGAACTCTGCCCGCTCCAACCCTGGGATGAGGCGGAACACCTGCTCCTGCTCGCCATAGCGCAGGTTGGTCTGGAAACCGACTATGTTGTAGAGCGTCCCAGCCAGGTTGTCCTGCCGCAACTGCACCACTGCGCAGGGCCGCCTCCCCGTGCGCGGATCGGTCAGGCCGACGGGGCGGAGCGGCCCGAAGGCCAGCGCGTCCCGCCCCCGCGCCGCCAGCACCTCGACCGGCAGGCAGCCCTCGAAGAAGCGGGCATCCTCCCGCTCAAAGTTGCGCAACGGGAAACGCTCCGTCGCCACTAACGCCTCGACGAAGCGGTCGTACTCCCCCTCCGTCATCGGGCAGTTGATGTAATCCGCATCACCACGCCCGTAACGGGAGGCCCGGAACGCGACCGACATATCAATCGAATCGGCGGTCACGATGGGAGCCAGCGCGTCGTAGAAGTACAGGTGCTCCTGGCCCGTCAGCGCCCCGATAGCCCCGGCGAGCGCGTCGGAGGTGAGGGGGCCGGTGGCGATGACGGCCGGCCCCTGGGGTATCGCCGTCACCTCCTCGCGCACGACGCGGATGCGCGGATGGGCCTCGACGCGGCGTGTGACCTCGGCGGCGAACAGTTCCCGGTCCACCGCCAGCGCACCGCCGGCTGGCACGCGCGTACCATCGGCGCAGGCCAGCACCAGCGAGTTCAGATGCCGTAATTCAGCCTTCAAGAGACCAGCAGCCCGGTCGGGCAGGTCGGAGCCCAGGCTGTTGGAGCAGACCAGTTCGGCCAGCCGGTCGCTGACGTGGGCCGGCGTCATCTTGCGCGGGCGCATCTCGTACAGCGTCACCCCCACGCCCCGTTCGGCGGCCTGCCAGGCGGCCTCGCTCCCGGCCAGGCCTCCGCCGACCACAGTGATGACAGCAGTCGTCTCAGCCTCCATCGTGGACACTATTCTACCACAGATGCGGGGAATGTTCCATCAGTTGGCATGCGCGGCGGAATTGAGTATAATCACGGGTAGCCGAGCAAGGAGCAGCCTATGAAGACATCCACCCACGACGAGGCCAGGATCGAGATCGAACGCCTGGTAGAACGCTTTGCCCACAACCTGGACGCTTACAAGCGTGCCGAGTACAAAGAGACCCAGGTGCGTGTCGAGTTCATTGACCCAATGTTCGAGGCTCTCGGTTGGGACGTGCGCAACGTCCAGGGGTACGCCGAGCAGTACAAGGACGTGGTCCACGAGGACGCTATCAAGGTCGGCGGTGCGACCCGCGCACCCGACTATTGCTTCCGCGTCGGCGGGGTGCGCAAGTTCTTCCTGGAGGCCAAGAAGCCCTCGGTCTCAGTCAGAGGCGACGTCGGCCCGGCCTACCAACTGCGCCGCTACGCCTGGAGCGCCAAGCTGCCCCTGTCCATCCTCACCGATTTCGAGGAGTTCGCCGTCTACGACTGCCGCCAGCGTCCCAAACCCAAGGACGGGGCCAGCGTGGGCCGGATCACGTACCTCACCTTCGACCAGTACCTCGACCGTTTCGACGACATCTACGACGTGTTCGCCAGAGAGTCGGTGCTGAAGGGCTCCTTCGACCGCTACGTGCAAGACACAAAGCGCAAGCGCGGCACCGGCGAGGTGGACGCCGAGTTCCTCAAGGAGATCGAGGGCTGGCGCGACGTGCTGGCCCGCAACGTCGCCCTGCGCAACCAAGGCCTCTCGGTACACGAACTCAACTTCGCCATCCAGCGCACGATTGACCGCGTCATCTTCCTGCGCATGTGCGAGGACCGGAGCATCGAGGAGTACGGGCGCCTCCTGGCCCTCACCGGCGGCCCCCACATCTACGCCCGGATGGCCGACCTCTACCGCCAGGCCGAGGAGAAGTACAACTCCGGCATCTTCGACTTCCAGGCCGACACTCTGACCAGGTCGCTGACCATTGACGACAAGGTGCTCAAGCCCATCCTGGCCGGGCTATACTATCCC
>CAYPOY010000196.1:0-9654 GCA_964412395.1 uncultured Anaerolineales bacterium
TGCGCTCCGCCTCTTCCCATCCAAAGCCCCGCTCCACCATCAACTCCACAAAAGCAGCGATGCACTGCTCGTAGTAGATGTTATTCTCCCACAACGTATCGTCAGCGTCAACAATGAGCGTCGGCCTCAGCATTTGCTCATTTGTCATTTGCTCATTTGCTCATTTGTCATTGGACATTGGTCATTGTTCATTGCTTCATTGTTCATTATTTTACCCACACCGCTTCAGTTTCCCCGTGCGCTTGGCATACCGCTCTGCCTGGTGGAAGATCACCAGTCCCACCGGGATGGCGATCACGCCGATGAGCACCAACCGGCCCATGTGGCCGAGCAACGCACCAGTGCTAGCTCCGTCGAGCAGCGAAGCCCGCATGCCCTCCAACACGTAGGTGGCAGGGGAGAGACGCGCCAGTGGCTGCATCCATTCCGGCAGCACAGAGATGGGGAAGTAGACGCCGGAGACCAGGAGCAGCAGCGCCTGGATCACGTTGGTCATCTGCGCCCCGCGCTCCGGGAACAGGAGCGGCAGTACTGAGGCGACGATGCCCAGGCCGATGAACGACAGGCTCCCGGCGACCAGCATCAACAGTCCACCGAACAGGTTAGCGCTACTCAGATCCAGGTGGAAGAAGAGCACCACTACTCCCAGGATGATCCCGGTGTGTAGCAGGCCGTAGACCAGCGAGAAGAGCGTCTGCCCGACCATGTGGGTGAAGCGGGAAATCGGTGCCATGAAGGTATACTCGATGGTGCCCTCCCAGCGTTCCCAGGCGATCATCTCGCTGACATTCTCGAAGACCACAGCCAGATAGTGCCACACCAGTGTCCCTACCAGCAGATAGAAGATCAGGTGGTTGGTGTCAATCGCCTGCCCGGTGACGGCCTCCGTCCCCGCGCCGATGAAGGTGATGGAGAGCGCATTGGCCACAGAGTAAGCCAGCCAGACGACCTCCCAGCCCCAGTACCGTTTGACCAGGTTAAAGTTGCGCTCGACGAAAGCGTACGAAGCGCGGATTTCGCGGATGAGCTGTGTCATTATTCTATCCCCCATTGTTTCTTTGACAAAAGATGGTGATGGGTTGGGTGAGAAAAGCGCGGGCGATGGCGACCTTCTGCTGCATGCCGCGGCTCATCTCCTCCATCGGCTGGAAGATGATTTCCTTACGCCGGACCTGGAAACCGACGCAGTCCACCGCCACGACCGGCTTGCGACTGTTGCCGTTCCGCTTCCATGGCCAGTGGAATCCATCGCTTTTGACAAATCGCTTGGTTACGCCCGAAACCTTCAGGGCAATAGAATCAACCTTGCACATCTGATTTCTCCTCTTCCAAAAACTGCGTGCTCAGATCCTCGCCGGGACACAGTTCCTTCTCGTAGTTGGCGTACTGACGATATACGTGCATACCGGCCTTCTCGTAGAGGCGGGTGGCGCCGGTGAGGCTCTGCGCATCAACCTCCAGGCCCACCTTGCGCTTGCCGCGCCGATAGAACTCGGCGAAGCTGTGGTGCAGCAGGGCCAGCGCCAGCCCGCGCCGCCGCCAGGGCCGCCGCACGCCCAACGAGTCGACCCATCCCATCCCTGGGTCTTCGACCGTCTTGGGACAACACAACGACATGCCGGCGATTCCCTCCCCATCTGCAGCCAGGAACCAGAGCGATGGATCGTGATCGGGATTGTTGTCTATCCAGTGCACCCACTCCTGGTAGTTCTCCTCGAAGGGGTGCTCCACATACCCCCAGTGATCCTGAAACGCGTCGCGATCCGCAAGGACGAGAGCGCGCATGTCCAGGTCGCGGACGAAGGGACGGATGGTGATACCCTCGGGCACGACCGGCTCCGGCGGTAGATCATCCATCTCAATGAGCATGTGGAAGCTGTGGCGCACCAACTGGTAGCCCTGCTTACGCAGCAGTTCCTGGGCTGCCTCATCGGTACTCAACGTTGCCTGTACCAGCACCACCCGGGTACCCTCTGGTGCCTTGGGTATGGCCCGCCGGCCGCGTTTCACGGCCCATTGGCAGAGGGCTGTGCCGACGCCCTGGCCCTTGTATTCGGGATGCACATCCCCCGCCACGTAGATGCGCACGTGCGGTTCTGAGTCCCACAACGCAGCGTGGCCCACAAGCTTGCCGTCCGCCGCGAGCACGACCAGCGTGTCGGTCTCCAGGTTGAAGATGGGAGCCTGCCAATCGCTGCGAATTTTGTGCGCCTCGGTTCGCGGTCTACCGATCTGCTCAATGGAGCAGGCGTTCAGCAGGTCAACAACGGCCTTCACATCATCCATCGTTGCCGGGCGGCTCGTGAAACTCTTAGGCAGTGTTGTTATAGTTGTAGACGACATCCTTTTCTCCTTGTGCGGGTCGCGAAATAAAAGCAAGGTCGTGGACAATGCCCACGGCCTTGCAGCGAGAAACCAGGATGGCGCAAGAAAAAAGGCCGTGGGTGTCGCAGTTGCCCACAGCCTGGGTGACTTTATGTCAACCTACGATAGGCACACTGCGACAAGGCAGCATCCGACCCCCGCCATTACCGCGGGGCCAGAGCACGCTAACGATGAACATTGCAGTGCGCATGTCAGACCTCCTTACAAGATAAAAAACATACTATACCCCAATCCGGCGGGTTGTCAAGTCTGGCAGGTTGCCTCACCCCTTGTTGGCTTGTCTCATTACCTCTCAAGCGTTTCCCACTTCTCAGTGAAGTGTATGCCTAACCGTTCCAGCTCCTCCAGGACCGGTTCGTAGATCTCAGGAACCACAGGCGTGTGGACGCCGGTCAGATTGATCTTACCTTGCAGGATCATCCTGACACCAATAGCCGCCGGCAAGCCGACTGTTCGTGACATGGAAGTGTCGCCGTGAGGAATCCCAAAGTCAATCATCGTGGAGGTGATCTTTTCCTTACGGTCGGGATATTCGGCGATGAACTCATGTTGCAGGATGAGCATGTCCCGTTCGCCCTCTCCATATTGCATCTTCTCCAACATGCGAGCGGTCAGGACGTCTATGGGCGCGCCCTCTTGCAACGGCAGTGGATCATCGCTCAGAAAACCCAACCATTCCAGGTTGCTAATGACCAGCGAACCTTGCTCAACCTTCAAGCAGGATGCCAGGTCCTTTCTGAGATCACCGGTGCTACCAATGAGCCCGGCCACGAATTGAGCAAAGGTCAGCCCTGCGATGTCGTCTCGCTCCTCTTCGTCTAGCAGGCCCAGGTTCACAATCTTCCTCATAGTCGGGCACCACCCCACATTGCGCAGGGTGCCACGGAACATGCTCCTGGCCGTAGTGATGCCGTAGGTCTCCATGTAAGGCAGGCTGTCCCGGTTGGGGTAGCCCTCGAAATCCATCACCTTCCTCTCCACCTTTACGGGCACGGTCCAATAGTGGTCGAACAACTCCTCGCCAGGGATGAACACTTCCTGGCCATCCTTCAGATAGTGGGCCGGGTTCTTGCTCGCTAGAAGCACGCCTTTGGGGCTCCAGGAAAACTTGTAGCCGAACGGGTTGGTGTTGGCCTCCGGTGCCGGCAGCCCGCCGCACCAGGAAGTGAAACTGGTGATCTCCCCACCGTCCTTCTGGACGCGGTGGATGACCTTCATGGCAGTCATGTGGTCAATGCCGGGGTCCACGCCGGTTTCGTTCAGCAAGATGACTCCTGCTTCCTTCGCTGCCCCGTCCAATTGGGCCATAGTCTCTTTGACATAGGACGTGGTGACCATGTGTTTGCGGTGCTTGATACAAAGCCGGGCAACCGTGGGGTGATAGACATAGGGCAAGAGGCTGACGGCCAAGTCGGCCTGGCGGATCAAGTCCTCCAAGACTGCTTCGTTGGCCACATCCAATTGGAGAGCTTCTCCTTTCGAATGGCCCCTGATAATGTCCTGGGCTTTGCTGAGGGTACGGCTGGCCACAGCGACATAAAAATCTGGCTGGTCCAGCAAATACCGGACATGGGCGCCCGCTACCAAGCCAGCGCCGAGAACGAGAATCTTTTTCATATTTCATGTCCTCCTTGATGTGTTGAATGTTTTACAGTACGATGTCATCGCACCACCACCTCTCACTGGCGTCAAGCCGCCATAGATCCGCGCCGTTATCGCGAGGCAGAAACACACTCACGATGCACATTGCGACACACATCTCAGGTCACCTTACAAGATGCAGGGCACATTATACCCAACCCGGCGAGTTGTCAAGCCTGGCGGAAGCGCTATAATTGTAACGCTACTCAGGCACAAGGAGACCGAGATGGTCCAATACGATGCGCCTATCAATGCCAACGACACAAGTTTCGAGCGGTTGACACTACAAACCTCCCTCCCAGTTGTAGCGGTCTTCTGGTCAGCGCGGGAGAATCCACGTCAGCAACTCAACGCTGTGCTGGAACAAACCGCGCATGAGTACGCGGGCGAGGTGCTGGTGGTGAAACTGGACATAGCCGATGGCCCACAGACACGAGCACAATACAGCGTAGAAGCATTACCACAGTTCCTGTTCTTTCGCCAAGGTAAGCTGGTCGCACGAGCCAGAGGTATGCCCAACGCGGAGATGCTGCGCCCGTGGATCGAATACCTGCTGGGGCGAGGTCCGAAGCCAGCGTCGAAGAAGGCGACACAGGAGGAAGCACCGGCGGGCGACAGACATCCACTGGCCGTGACAGACGACGATTTCGAGCGCGTGGTGCTGGAGGCGAGCGTTCCGGTGCTGGTAGACTTCTGGGCCGCCTGGTGTGGGCCATGCCGAATGATCACGCCAATCGTTGAAGAACTGGCGCGGGAATTTGCTGGCCGGGCGCTGATCGCCAAACTGGACGTGGACGCCAATCCCGTTACCGCACAGCGGTACGGGGTACAGAGCATCCCGATGCTGATCTACTTCCGCAATGGACAGGTGGCAGATCGTGTGGTCGGGGCTCAGTCGGCACACGTGCTGCGTCAGAAACTGGAAGCATCGTTGTGAGAGGACAGGTAGCGGGTTAGAAGACGTACTCCCCGAAATCCTGCGCCAGCTCCACAGGCCCACCGAAGGCCGCGGATGCTTCCTTGAGCCAGCGGTCGTACTCCCAGGGAGCAGGCCGGTAGTGAATCAGCACCAGGCGGCCGGCACCGGCCCGCCGAGCGATCTCTCCCGCCTGAGCAGCACTGGAGTGACCCCACGTACTCTTCGCCGCTTCATGGATCAGAACGGCCGCATCCTGTGCCAGTACTACCACCTCATCGCACGGTGATGTGTCGCTGGAATAGGCCACCACTCCACCACTACGCTTGCTTTCTATCCGCAGGCCCAGGGTAGGCACCATGTGCTTCACTGGCGCACCGGTGATCTGGAACTCTTCGTCCTCCAGCACCAGCGCGCCCACCTCTCCGGTAACGGTCTGGCAAGGCACGGGAAAGAATCCAGGCCATTCTTGCCAACGGAACAGGTCCATCATAGCCTTGAACCGTTCCAGTGCGTCTGGCAAGCCATACACAGGCAATGGATCGGTGCGTCCCAACAGCCAGATGTTCATCAGCAGTATGGGGACACCAAAAACGTGATCAGGGTGGAAGTGGGTGATGATCAGCCCGCGCAAGCGTTCGGGCACAAGACCAGCGCGCCGGATCCGCACAAGAGGGCTATCCGCACAATCAATCAGAAAAAAACCCCGTTCTCCCTCGACTGCCAGGTAGGTGTTGGCGTGCTCCTCATCCGGCATCGCTGCCGCAGTCCCCAAAGCCACTACTCTGGCCATAGCACTACCCCCCAAAGGTCCACACCACAATAGCCGGCGTCACGTGGACTTCGATGGCGGCTGCCAACACCAATAGCGGCAGGACGAGAGCGACAAAGACTTTGATGAAATCGGCCAACGCCCAAAGCCACCCTTCGCCGACTGTCATCCCCGGCTTAGGCGACATAAAGGTCGCCCCCAGGCGTACGGCCAGCGCGGTTGCGATGGTCGCAGCGGGCAATTCCAGCAGCCCGTGGGGCAGTACGAAGGCAGCGAAGAACAGCATCGGATTGTACCCCAGACGCGCGGTCTGGGTGACGAAAAAGAACACCATCGCCAGTGGGGCCATCAGCAATACTACCGCCAGTGTGCCGAAGGAAAATACCGCCAGCAGCCCCGCCAACAACAGCGCCCGCACATTGTTGCTCAAAACGCCCAAAACAGTAAAGGCCGGAAGCCAGTCCACGGCCGGCAATTCGGCGAACGTTTCGGCAGAGACGTGCTCAAACTGCAGCACTTCTGGTGGAAGCAGGTAGCAGGCGCCAAAGGCGTAGCCAATGTAGACTGAGAACAGTAGCCCGACCACGACCACCACGAGCGCCAGCCACGAACGGCGAAGGATAGCCGGGATGTCACACCTATAGAGTCCACCCAAAGTCCCCAGCCAGCACAACCCGGCCGGCATTTTCTGTAAATCCCGCCCGAAGAACCACCGTTCCCAGCGCAGGTGCCTACGGAACATGCGCCATAGAGAGGTCACGTTCAACTCGTCAATCTCGTGTCCCAGCAACCCCTCGCGATTAAAGGTATGGACCCCCATCCGCACCAGGACGACATCCACAACCACCAGAAACAATACAATCCACCACAGCACGTCGTAGTTGGCCCAGAACATAATGATGGCCTCACCCTGCACCAGAAGCGCCATCGGAATGATGACGAAACTGGCCAACAGGTTAGCAGCTCGCACACTTGTCGTCTGACTGGAGAGCACTACCGCGCCGGAGACCATCACTAATCCCTCCGCCGTAGTCAGCAAGATGATCAGCACTAACAGAATCGGCAGTGGCGTCCAACCCTTGAAGAAATACAACCCAAACAGGTAGACGATGATACCCAGATAGGCTGCCAACAAGGGAGGAATCATCGCTGCCAGCGTCTTTCCCAGGTAGAGTTGTGCATCCGTCAAGGGCGTCGCCAGAAGCGGCTCGAGGCTATTGCGCTCCTTTTCCCCCACAAAAGTCTCCAGTGCAATCACCAGCGAGAACGAGATAGGGAAAAAACCTACCACCATTAGCAGAAAGGGAAGCAACCGCTCGCCGATGACGGGCTCACCATACTTGGCGACCCAATTCAGCGCCATATCGGCTACGAAACTCATCAGAGCGGGAAAGAAAATTGTCAGGATGAAGATAGGCACTACGATGCGCCAGTCCCGCAGTGTATCCCGGATTTCGCGCCTGACCAGCGTAAATACCAACCGAAATGACTCGCTATTCACCGCACGCATTCGCTCGGTTACCGCTGCCATCCCCTACTCCTCCACCACCCGCAGATAAACATCCTCCAGGCCACGCGGCACTTCGCTCAAGGTAACCACCTCCACCCCGTGCGATGCCAATGCCTGGAGCAGAATAGGATTCGTCTCCTGAGGATTGGACGTAGAATAGCGCAGCCAATCTTCTCCCTGCGCCTCGACCCCGACCAAGCCGGAGACGAATTTCACAACGCCATCGGCCGGATGGGTAAGACGCAACTCCATCAGCGGTGGGCCCAGCAGACGTACTTTTAACTCTGCCGGGGTTCCCAGCGCGATGATCTTCCCACGCCGTATGATAGCAATGCGGTCAGCCAGAGCCTCTGCTTCCGCCAGGTTGTGGGTGCAGATCACGATCGCTCGCTGATGGTGGCGCAGGCCAAGAACAGCATCACGGACTAACTTGGCGCTGTGGGGGTCCATCGCCGAGGTCGGCTCATCCAGCAACAGGACAGACGGGTCATGCAACATCGCGCGCACCAGCGCCATCTTTTGCCGCATGCCCTTCGAGTACGTCCCCATACGCTGATTCCACGCCTCGTACATCCCAAAGCGAGCCAGCAACTCCTTGGCCCGGCGCTCACGCTCACCAGCATCCAGACCCATCAGGCGACCAAAGAAGTCCAGATACTCCCTGCCCTGCATGCGCAGATAGAGCCCTGGGTGCTCGGTCAACAGCCCAACCCGCTGTCGGACCTCCCTCGGATGCTCGGTCACGCTGTATCCAGCTACGAATGCCTGCCCAGCCGTCGGGCACAGGATCGCTGCCAGCATACGCACCGTCGTCGTCTTGCCAGCTCCGTTAGGGCCTAGCAGCGCCAGAATCTCACCCTGTGCTACCGAAAGCGTCACCTGATCTACGGCGGTGAAACTGCCAAACTGCTTGGTCAGACCAATCAATTCAATCATCGTCACTACTATTCAGAACGACTACCTAACCTGTCCAGGCGGCAGACAGGAAAGTCCATCCCACTTTTCCACCGATACCGTGTATAGAAGCATGGAACAGCGTTACAGATAATATCATTATACCAACGTTGGGCTCTCCTGACAATAGGTAGAGAGTACTACAACAAGAGCCCACCAAGGACAAACCGCCGAGCGACACCCCGCCCGGCGGCTGCACAGTCTCAGTTTCAAAGTCTCACCTTACACACTAACCTAACTATCCTGACTCCTCCCGCCGAGAAACCGCATAGACGTATAGAATGCGCTGAACCACTGTAAACACAGAGAGCACTGCCAGTGCCCATATCATCACAATGGGCAACCGGACCGCCGACAGCGTACCAATGAGGGCTATACGCTCCATGCGGGTCAGCAACCCGACCTTGCAAGGAAAACCCAGTGCCTCGGCCCGCGCACGGGTGTAACTGACCATCAGCGCCGCTACCAGCGAGACGAGTAGCAACACAGTCTCAAGATGTGCTCCCTGTCTTAAGTAGTGCACCGTGAGCCCCAGAATCAGTGCGGCGTCGGAAAGCCGGTCCAGGGTTGAATCGAGAAAGGCCCCAAAGCGGCTCTGCTGTCCAAGGGCTCGCGCCAGGGCCCCATCCAGTGCATCCACTGGCGCAACGACCAGCAGCAGCCAGCCACCCAGCGTGATATAACCCAAGCCAAACAAAACCCCCACACCGGCTTGCAACAGCAGGCCAAGGATGGTGATGGTATTGGGATGGATACCCAGCCGGCCCATAGCATGGGCGATGGGCATCAGTAGAACCCTCGCCTGGGTACGCGCCCAGTCGGTAAGGGAATCCCACCGTCCGCGCTGCTGCTTTCGCGTTGCGCTCTTCTTAAGTTCTACCCGCTGGGTGCTACTCATCGTCCGCAACCGTTACCATCGTTTCGTTCATACCTCCTCTAAAACTCACAGTTTGAAGTCACGGTCCTGGTCAGCATCCCCATAAACTGATCCTGACGACACTGAATTTCGGGCAGGTTCACAGAACAATACACCTCCCGACCGGATCGCCGCACCTGGACCAGACCGAGTAGGCGCAGCGGGCGCAGGTGAAAGGACACGAGTGGCTGGCTGACGTGGAGTGCCCGCGCCAACTCTGTCACGGTCATCTCTTCATTACTGACCAGCGTCACGAGGATGCGCAGGCGCAGGATATCCTTGAGCGCGTGGAAATAGCGTGCCATCTCCCGTAGTTCACCATCAAACGCCTTGCGCCGTTGAACGGTCATTGGTCGTCTCCCACAGTCTCGTAACGCATAAAAAAATACTTTATAAAAAAGCGTTTATATATTACCACAAAAACCTAACCATGTCAAGTCCTGCCTTGCCAAACAGCCTGAATGGGGTATAATAATTGCACTACCGGGGCGTAGCGCAGCCAGGCTAGCGCGCAGCAATCGGGATGCTGAGGTCCGGGGTTCAAATCCCCGCGCCCCGAC
>CAYPOY010000197.1:0-9635 GCA_964412395.1 uncultured Anaerolineales bacterium
ACAGAAGGTGGTACCTACCGCAAACGCACCACCGTAATGTGCCATTGTCAAATTAACTTGCTGATGGAAAAGTCTCCTGGTGGGGACACCCTGACCCGTTACCTTATGACTCTCGATCTCGATGGTTTGATCGCCATAGAGCGGGGTGAGACCGTCGCCTATGCCCATCGCGACGGACTCGGCAGCCTCACTGCCCTGAGTGACGTAGTCGGGAACGTGGTCGAACGGTACGCTTATGATCCCTTTGGTGTTCCGCAAAGCTCCATCTTGCATCGCCAACCAGCCTTTGCCGGCCGCCCCTACGACCCGGCGCTGGATGCCTATGACTTGCGCTTCCGAATCTATGACCCCCATCTGGGCCGTTTCCTCCAGCGAGATCCATTGGGCTTGACCCAGGGCCTGAATCCCCTGCTCGGCCGCGACCCGCTGGTCGAGGAGTTGCCGGTGTCCGGCCGGCTCAACCTCTACGCCTATGCCGACAACAGCCCGGTGAACCTGACCGATCCCTTTGGCCTGTTGAGCGATGATGAAATTCAGAGCGCAATCGAAAAAGCCGCCAAGGTGGGTGAGATTGGCAAAGAGCTTCTCAAGGAGATGCTCAAACGTGGTGGAAACTGGGTCGAGGCCCTTTCAAACCGGTTGAGCCCCAGCGCTGGCGCCGCCCTGGTTGGAGTGCTGCAAACCCTCGCCAGCAAGCAGGGGGCGGAGGCTGGTTGGGGAGTGGCCAGGCTCGTCAACTATGTCCGGGCCGAGCAACACCTCGTAGACGAGTTGTTCAACCGGGGCCGCAAGAAGCCCTACATCGTGCGACCCTACTTTAATGATCGCTTGCAGACAGGCTTTGCTGTCCTTAACGCAGTATTTGGTGGAGGCAAGAAGAAGAGTCGTCCCAGGGGATGCAACTACAAGCGTAGCGTTCGGCCCCGTCGAACCATCCCATTCGGCCCCGGCAACGACTACATGGACGACACCTTCTCCGTCGCCTCTTCCCAGTTCCCGGCCGCCGGCTCCACTGGCCTCACCCTCTCTTTCCCCCCCCTGGTAGGGGGGGAGCAGGGGGGGGTGGGGACAGCCGTACCTCGCTACCGCTGCACCCCGCGCATTGCCCTCCTCTGGAACGGCTTTCCCGAGGAAGCGGCCGCCTTTCTCAACGCCCTGGGCGAGCCCTACGATGTCCTGGATGTAGATTTCGCTCCCGCCGTGGCCGCTCTATACCCGGTCCTCCTCATCCCCTCCGGCGGACTCTACGGCCTGGAAGGCTCCGCATCCTTCCGCGCCCGGCTGGAGGCCTACGTCGCCCAGGGCGGGGTGACCCTGGTCTCCTCCCAGCAGAAAGGCTACGAGTTCTCCGCCCTCCCGGGTGGCCTGGGCGGCTACGGCTGGACCGAGGACCAGTCCTGCTTCAACGCCTCTGTCACCTTCCCCCAGTATCACCAGGCCCTCTCCGGCTTCCACCGGGAATCCCTGGACGTCCTGGTGGACGGCTACTTTAGCATCTACCCGACTGACACCATCTCCCTGCTCGACCGGGACAAGAACGGTTACCCGGCGGCGCTCCTCTACCCCTACCCCCCCCCCGGCTCCCCCCCACTGGGGGGGGGGACGGGGGGGGTACGTCATAGCCACCACCATTTACGCCGACTGGGGCAGCAGCAATTACCAATACACCCGAGACGACCACCGCGTCTGGCGTGACCTCATCGCCTGGGGCACGCTGGGGGCGCTGCCCGGCTATGACCACACTCTACCCGACTTCTCCCCCAGCGAACCGGTGACCGTGTCGGTGCGGATGCAAAACGGTTCCGGGCAGGACGCCGCCGCCGCCCGCCTGATCTTCCTCGACCCCGATAAGGACGTCGTCCAGGAAGAGACCATCACCACCACCATCCCCGCCGGCGGCCAGACAACCATCACCAACACTCCCGCACTCCCATACTCCCCCCTCGGCGTCTGGGCCGTGGATTACGTGCTGCTAGACGACGACGGCTACGCAATCCAGGATCAGGCCATCGGCGCCGCCTTCGTCGTCAGCGACCCGGCCGAGAACATCGGCCCGGACCGGCCCTGGGATTTCTGGATCACTGCCCCCTCTGAGTACTGGGTGCGGGGCACCACCGGCGAGTTTACCTTCCACATCCATAACCGCACAGATAGCGACCGGGACAACGTGCAGGTGCGTTACGGCTTCCCCCACCACACCTGGGAGACGAACGAATGGGCCACTTATGGGAACTTCGACGACCTGGTCTACGACGTGGGCACCGTCCCCGCCAACGATGAGGTCACCTTCAGCGTCCAGCGGCCGATGCTGACCATGGATCGGCTCTTTGGCTATCTGTACGAGGATGGCACCCAACAGCGCAGCACCTCCTTCCAGATTCGCCCCCTGCCGGCGGCGGCCCAGGTGGCCGTGCAACCGGCCAAGGACTCCTATTACGTGGGCGAGCCGGTCACTGTCTCCGTCACCCTGACCAACACCGAGCCGTCCGGCTATACCGCCACCGCCCGCCTGCGGGCTTTTGACCCGACTGGGGTGCTCTTCGATTCCCAGGAACAGCCCTTCACCCTGGGCGGAGAGGGAAGCACCGATACGCTAGTCTACACGCTCACCATGCCCGTCACCCCTACCTTCGGCCTGCACACCGTGCAGATGGACGCCGTGCGCGAGGGCCAGGTGGTCGGCTTCGGCCAGGCCCACTTCGATCTCCCCGTCCCCCACGTGGCCGTCACCGTGCAGGGGCCGGACGCCTACCGCCTGGGCCAGGATAACACCGTCGCCTTCGTCCTGGAGAACCAGGGGGGCACGATCGTGGAGGAAGGCACCTTTGACGTCCACCTGGAAGCGCCCGACCCTTCGGCAAGCTCAGGGCAAGCTGGCCAGACTCTCTGGAGCGCCAGCAATCCCTTCACCCTGGACGGCTGGCAGACCATCACCTTCACCCACGCGGTGCCTTTCTCCACTGCGCTAGGGGTCTACGCTTTCGACTATGACGTTCGGATGCGCGGCAGCCTTGTCTCCCGCGACACCGAGGAACTGCCCGCCGCCTACGCCGTGACCCGCGAGACGGATAAGGCACGCTACGCCAGCGGCGAGACGATGACCGTCACCGTCACGGTGCAGAACATCGGCGACTTCCGTGAGGCGCTGGATGTGCGCCTGGAGGTGCCCGGCGGCGCCTTCAGCCAGATCCAGACCACGACGCCCGACCCGGATCAGGCGGTGATCCTGGCCTACCAGGTACCGCTGCCCATTACCATCACCGGCGGTGTGCACCCGATGACCGTCACCCTGACCACGGAAGTTGGCTCTTCCGCCGCGAAGTGCTTCCAATACATCATTCTGCCGGCCAACCTGCGCCTCAGCCTGGGCACGGGACCATACCATGCCGGTGGCACCCTGCCGGTGGTGCTTACCAACGTGGGCGGCGGCGGGACCGACTACACCGGACAGGTGCTCCTGCGTGACGGCAGCGGCCGGCTGGTCTCCTGGGGCAGCACCGCCGGCACGCTGTGCAGCGGTAAAGCGGACACCTATCCGCTGTCCCTCCCGTCTGATCTGGCTGAGGGCCTCTACACCCTCCGCGCCAGCTATACCGCCCACCCCACCGGTCAGCAGGCCCGGCTGACCCGCATCGTCGCCGTCCAAGGCCTGGAAGCCGAGCTGAGCACGGCCACCGAAGAGCAAGTCTACCAGACTCCCCTCCTCGTGGGGGGGGGCATCACCGCCACCGCCTGCGTGACCAATACTGGCGACTTCCCCATCACCAATGGCACGCTGGCGCTCCAGGGCATCTCCATGCTGGGCGTGAGCCCTCTGGCCGGGGTGGTGCAGGATAGCGAGGGGCGAAGATTGACAGGGACGTGGGTCGCCCTGGATGGCAGCCAGGCCGTCTGGACCAACCTGGCCGGCGAGTACCGTTTCGAGAGCATCGGCGTGGGCAACCACCTCTTCCAGGTGGAGCGCGTCGGCTACCAGGTCTACTCGGCCACCCACTTTGTGGCCGGGCCGCAGGAGCCGCTGACGCTGACGCTGGTGCCCCGCCCCGCGGCCGAGCTCTCCGGCACGGTGCGCGCCAGCGGCGGCATAACCATCGTCGTGGGCGCGGACGTGCACCTGCCCCCCCCTATCAGGGCCCCCCCCCCCAACCCCCCCCCCCCGGGGGGGGGGGGCAGGGGGGGGGTGGCCCACCTGCGCACTGGCGGCGACGGCACCTACCACTTTACCGGCCTGACGCCGGGCACCTACACCATCACCGTCACCGCCCCTGGCTTCCAGGACTACACGGCCACTGTCACCCTGAACGAGGGCACCAACACCCACGACGTAAACCTGACGCCTCACGCCTCACGTCCACCGGGCCTGGCCTGTCCGCTGCCCATCCCTTCCTCCCGTCCGTTGTTCGACACTGTCGGCGGCGTCATCACCGAGTCCACCACCTGGACGCTGGCCAACAGCCCCTATACCCTGACCGCCGACGTCACCGTCGCCTCCGGCGTGACCCTGACCATCCAGCCCGGCGTGGTGGTGCTGGGGCGTGACAGTGCGCGCCTGGAGGTGCAGGGCCACCTGCAGGCGGTGGGCCTGTCGAGCCAGCCGATCACCTTCACGTCGTCGGCCGACAGCGGTCCTGGTGAATGGGAGGGGCTGTACTTCAACGGCGGCACGGGCCATCTGCGCCACGCGACGGTGCGCTACGGTGGGGACGCCGACAGGTGTGCCAACATCTACGTGGTCAACGTGACGGGCGGGGAGGTGCGCATCGAGAGCAGCCAGGTGCTGAGCGCAGCCACCTACCTGGCCTACGACTACGGGTTGCACGTGTCCAATGGCTGGGTGGTGATCAGCGACACAACCTTTGCCCACAACGGTGACAGCATTTCTGACGAGACCCTCTACGTCTACGGCTCCAGCAGCGCCGTCACCATCACCGGCTCGGTCGTGCGGGACAATGCGGGAAAGGGCATTGCCCTTGCTGGCGGTGCCCGTGCCACCGTGCGCCACTCCAGTATCCACGACAACGGCGGCTACCAGGTCTACAACACCAGCGCCACGCCGCCCGACGCCCGCTACAACTGGTGGGGCACCACCACGCCGACCTCGACTCTCTTCTACGGTGATGTTCTCACCGCGCCCTGGATCATCACCGAGACCTTCGCCGGCGGCTACTTTGACCTGGCCCAGGACACCTATGAGTCCAACGACACATTTGCACAGGCCACGCCGCTGGATGGCGTTGGCACCGTCACCGCTGCCTTCCTCGACCCCTCCGGTGACACCGACGTCTACCGGCTGGACGTGAACGAAAGCGGCACCCTGCTGGCCATCGCCGACGCCACCGGCACGCCGCTGGCGCTCCAGGTCACTCTCTACGACGTGAGCGAGGATGTTCTAGCTACGGACACTGGCACCGCGGGCGGCGTCGTCACCGCTACAACCATCGTCTCCCCCGGTCTGTATTACGTGCGCGTGGCCGGTACCGGCAATGCCCAGAGCAGCAGTAGCCACCTGCCCTACCACCTCACCATGCTCCTGGCCGACTCCCGCAGCGACCTGGTGGCCCAGACGGTGGGCGAGGGGGCCGTACCTACGATTTCGGCACCTTCGCCGTGGACCTGGTCCCCGGGGCCAGCACGGCCATCACCGCCACTGCTCCGCCTAGTCTGACCGTCCCCGGTGGCTACTATCTGCGCGGCCGGTTGACCAACGCCCGCGACCAGGTGTTGGCTGAATCGCTCTCCACCTTCTTCATCAGCGACAGTCCACTGGCGCTGACGCTGGGCACCGACCAGTCGGCCTATCGCCCCGGTCAGGCGGTCACCGTCACCGGCCAGGTGCACAATACTGGCGACGCTTCCATCGGTCCGGAGACGTTCACGCTGGCCCAGGATGGCGTTGGCTTCTACACTGAGACCGTCAGTCTGCCCGCTCACGATGTCCACGACTTCAGCGCCGCCACGGCTGCGCCGCAGGCTACCGGCGAGTTCACCCTCACTGGCCAGATCAGCACGACGACCGTGGTTGCCGTCGTGCCCGTGGCCGAGCCGGAACTGGACGTCACGCTGGACGCGCCGGACGTTGTCCTCGGCGACACTTCGGCAGGCTCAGGGCAAGCTTTTGTGGCCGGGCTGACGCTGGCGAACAACGGTCAGGTGCGGGTTGCCCTCAACGTGGACTTTCACGGCCAGGCCCACGCGCCGGCGCTCCAGCCGGGCGACCTGGTGGTCTACAGCCGCACTCTGGCACTCACCCAGACCACCGACCTGGCGGTGCAGATCAGCGGCGACGTGACCGAGACGGTGACCCACACCGTGGGCTTCAGCGCCGCGCCAGACCTGGCCCTGAGCCCTGACGACCCGCAGCACGAAGGGGACGTGGAGATTCCCTACACGCTGGTCAACTCCGGCACGGTGGACCTGGTGGCGCAGGTCACCTTCGACCTGGCGGAGGCGCAGCCTTTCAGGTTTGGGATTTGGGATTCGGGATTCGGGATCGTGCGCAGCGACCTGCCGGCCCTTCAGCGGCAGGGGGTCGCCTGGCTGGCCCCACAGCAATTCGCGATTCGCAATCCGCAATTGTGACCCGCACCCACACCCTGCCCGCCGGGGACATCGTCACCGACACACTCGTCGTCAGTCTGACCCGAGGACTGCGGCCGGTGCAGGCCACGCTGCGGGTGGATGAGAGCCACAACCCCGGCCTCTTCAGCCACAGTCTCGCCGACGCCTGGACGCAGGAGCGCTCCCTCACCATCTCCGTGCGGGGCGACAACGACCTGCGGCTGGTCGCCAGCGGCGCGCCCACCGTCACTGCGGTCATCACCAACGTCGGTTGGAACCCCTTCTCCGGCACGCTGCGGGCGGTGGGCCAGCGGGATGTAGGGGCTGCTCTTGCGGCTGCCCCCTTTCCAGCCTGGAGCAGGTCATCCACGTGCCTGTGGGACAAGTTGGCAACTTGTCCTACTACACTGCCACAGTGGACACCTCCGACCTCTCTCCCGGCCTCTACACCGTCACGCTGGAGGTGTGGGCCGAGAACGGGGTACTGGTGAAGAGCGTGTCCATCACCGGCGATGTGCCCGCCCCCGACTTCGTGGTCACGCAGGTGCCCACGGAGACGACGTTGTTCAGCGACCAGGTGGTGACCCTGACCTTCGGCGTGGAGAACCAGGGTGCAGCGCCCGACCTGGCCTCGTTCCACCTGGCCCTGGGCGACCTGGAGGACGAGACGCAGAAGCAGTGGGTGGAGGCAGGGACGACGGCTCTCTTCACCTGCACCACCTACCTGCCGCTGGACCTGCCGACGCGGGACTACCTGGGGGCCTACGTGGTCACCAGCACCCACGATCCGGCGGGCGACGCGGGCCAGGTTCTCTTCCACGTGGAGGGCCTCTCCCTCACCGTGGAGGCGCAGACCGACCAACCCTTCTACCTGGAGGGTGACCCGGTCACCGTCATCCTGACCGTCACCAACGCTGGTGGCCGGGAGACCGATGACCTGACGGCGCTGACTGCCTTCAACGGGATCACCCGCACGCAGGTCTTCAACCTGGCCCCCGGTGCGCACGTGGCCCTCCCCTTTCCCTACACGGCCACCTTCCGGGGCGACCGCAAGGTTTTCTACGGTCTCTACGGCCACTTTGCCGACCGGGGGGCTTACCTGAACACATTGTACCTCTACCGGCGCAACCTGGGGGCCACGCTCCAGACGGACAAGCAGGTCTACCTGCCTGCCGGGACGGTATCGGCCACCCTGGTCACGACGCTGACCCAGGGCACGCTGACGGCCTATGTCCTTGGCGGGACGTACACTTTGACGATAGGCAGTGACACCGGCTTCACCTTCGTCGTGCCCGCTGACACGGAGCGGGGTTCCTACGCGCTCTACTACGTGGTGCACGGCTCGGGGACGGAGGCCGACGGCCGGGAGCAGGCGGCCTGGTTCGACGTGGCTGCCCCCTGGGTGCGGGTCATCGAATCGCACCTGGGCGAAGGGCCTTATGAGCCCGGCGACGTAGTCAGCGCCACGCTGACCATCGCCAGCGATGCCGCCCGGGATACTGAGATTGGAGCCTGGCTTCTCTATCCCGATGGCAGCGAGGGGCAGGAGCACCGGCAGACGGTGCACCTGGCGGCTTCGCTGGACAACCAGGCAGTGATTACGGCGGTCGTGACCGACACCCAGATGGGGCTGCACCAACTGCTGTATCAACTGGTCCCTGTAGCGCAAGTTGCCAACTTGCGTTATGCCCAGGCTGACGAGGAAGAGAGCGCGTCCCAGGCCGACGGCACCGAGGGGCTCGACGTCGGTCCGGCTGGGCTGGACCGGGTGACGACTGACCAGGCGTTCTACGCTTATATCACCGACACCGTGCAGGCACTGCTGGACATCTACAGCCAAGAGGGGGGCGCGGCGCAAGTGGTCATCGCGCTGGACGATGGTCCGGTGACGACGCAAGCGGTCACTCTGGCGGCGAGCTACCAGACCGTGACCGTGACCCTGGACGTGCCCATCCCGGCTGGGGAGCGGGCGCTGACGGCCACGTTGCAGATGGACGACCGCGAGGATCGCCCCTACTGGGCTGCCCGTCAGGCCGCCTTCGACTATGGCACCTCCCTGCCCGACCTGCGCCCCGGCGCGCCGTGGGTGGAGCTGGGCGGGAAGATCACCCGCACCCTGTCTGCGCCGGTGAGCAACGAAGGTGAGGGTGCTGCCCCGTCCACCACTGCCCGCTTCTACGACGGCGACCCGGCCCAGGGCGGGATGCTCATCGGCACGGAGACGGTCTCTGCGCTGGATGTCACCAGTCAGACCGTGGCTTCGGTAGTGTGGGACGTCCAGGGCAAAGGTGGCGAACACACGCTGTACGTCGCCGTGGAGCCGGTGGGCGAGTTCGACGAGGAGAACAACGCGGCCCAGGCCGCCGTGACCCTGCCGTGGCTGGATACGGGTCTGGCGGTGGAGCCTGGGAGCATCATGGTCGGGGGGGCGGTGACGCTCTCGCCCCGGCTGGAGAACCTACAGGGGGCGGCTGCGCTGCCGGTGACGGCCACGGTAGTCATCCGCTCGTCGCTGGGCACGGTCGTCTACAGCCGGACCTGGACGCTGACGTTGGGCGGCGGGGAGGAGCAGTGGCTGAGCGATGTGTGGCAGAGCGAGCCGGACGCCGGGCCGGGGGTCTACCTGGTGGTGCAGGAGGCCACGGACGCCTACGGAGAGCACGATCTGAACAGTGCTTCCTTCATCGTCCAGGCCCCATCGCCCTGCAACGCCCTGGACGATGTGGGCATCGCTGGCCTGCCCACTGGCACCGTCGGCACTTTGTACACCTTTACTGCGACCGTCAGCCCATCTGACGCCACGCTGCCGGTCACCTATACCTGGGAGGCCACGGGGAAGGCATCCGTCATTCACATCGTCTACGGCATTACCGACACGGCGGCCTTCACCTGGGATGTAGCTGGCACCAGGACCGTCACCGTGACGGCGGTGAACGAGTGTGAGGGCGCTGTCAGCAACACGCATGTCATCATCATTGAGTCCGGGGGGCGGTACATCTACCTGCCGCTGGTGCTGCGGAGCTATCCGTAGCCCGGCGGGGAAGCGTAGGGGTTAGAGGAACAGAGGAGCAGAGGGG
>CAYPOY010000198.1:0-9628 GCA_964412395.1 uncultured Anaerolineales bacterium
GACGCACCCTGCGGCCTTCTAAGCGTTTTTGGGTTTCGTTCTGCTACGATTTCCCACCACGGGAAAACGTAGCAGTTCTGGGGCTCTCTAAGGCCCTTTAGAGCCGTTCTGCGGCGTTTGGCAAATTCATCAACCCCACCCTCAGCGGCGAGCAGGCCGCTAGACGCGCCCTGCGGCCTTCTAAGCGTTTTTGGGTTTCGTTCTGCTACGATTTCCCACCACGGGACCAGGGAAGAGACAAAGACGCTCCTGATCCCCCACCTGGGGAGATCAGGAGCCAGTCTTGATGGGCGTACGTCTGCGATCAGTAGTTACGCAGGGTGAGAGGCAGATAGATCTGGTACTGCACTGTCTGTGTTGGCAGTCTGACCATAAAGGCGTCCTGTTGTGCGCCGTTGTAGGTCCTGTCGTAGGCGCCCTCCGAGGTGGGAAAGTCGTCGGCGTCGGAGCCGGTATCGCCCGTGGCGTAGACGTTGCCCGACCCATCCACAGCGATGGCACAGCCGTTGCCGCACTCACTGCCGCTTCCTCCCAGGAAGGTGGCGTAGGCCAGGTCGCTGCCGTCGGCGTTCACCTTGACCACGTAGGCATCGGTGCCGCCGAGAGTCGTATCGAAGGCACCGTCCGTGACGGGAAAGTTGCTAGAGTCGGTCTTGCCAACCGCGTAGGCGTTTCCTTCCCCATCCACGGCAATGTCCTTGCCATAGTCACCAGGGCCGCCCCCGCCCAGGTAGGCGGAGTAGACCAGGTCGCTGCCGGCCGGGTTCAGCTTGAGCATGAACGCATCCCCGTAACCGCCATTGTGATCCTGGTCGAAGGCACCAGACGTGGTGGGAAAGTCGGTCTTGGAAGCGGTCATGCCGGTCAAGTAGGCGTTCTCCGACCCGTCCACGGCCACGGCGCAGGCATAGTCACAACCGCTCCCGCCCAGGTAGGTGGAGTAGACCAGGTCGGCCGCACCGTTACCGGCCGGGTTCAGTTTGACCAGGAAGGCATCGGGTGTTTGATGCACTCCGCTGCCGTCATCGTTGCAGAGGCCATCGGTGCCGCAGGTCGTGTCGTAGGCCCCCGCCGTGGTGGGGAGGTCATCTGACTCGGTGTCTCCCGTGATGTAGACGTCACCGTCCCCGTCTATCGCGATGTTGCAGCCTTCGGCTCCTGCGCACTCGATGTCCCTTCCCCCCACGTAAGTGGCGTAGGTCAGGGTGACGCCGTCGCTGCTCACGATGGCAAGGAAGGCATCGGTCGCGCCGCCGTTGTACTCCTCTGCGTAGGCTCCACTCGTGGTGGAGAAACCAGCACCGGTGGAGCCTGAGACGTAGGCCTGCCCCGCACTGTCCAGGGCGATGTCGTGGCCCTCGGCGTTGAACCCCACGATGCAGCCACCGTAGAGCAGCTCGCTGCCAGTGGGGTTCAGCTTGGCCACAAACGCGCCGCCGCCCTCGCAGGGGGCGAATGAGCCGGGCGTGTCGGGGAAGCCCAGGTTGCTCCAGCCGGTGACATAGACGTTCTCGTCGCCGTCCACGGCGACACCATGGGCATAGTCACCAGCGCTGCCGCCCATGAAGGTGGCATAGACCAGGTCAGCCGTCCCGTTGCCGGCGGGGTTGATTTTGGCTACAAAGGCATCGTTGCCTCCGGCGATGGTCTCGCTGAAAGCACCCGTCGTGTGGGGAAAATCGTCCGAAGCGGTCATCCCGACGATGTAGGCATCCCCGTCCCCGTCCACCGCGATGTCGCGGCCCCAATCTTGCTCACTCCCGCCCAGGTAAGTGCCATAGAGGAAGTCGTCGGCATCCTGTGGAGACAGAGAGCGAGGTGACGAGGGAGATGAGGAGAAGGGAGCCATGATTTCAGCGCCTTTTATCTCGGGTCGGGCGGATGGCAGATTCAGGGACGTACTGTCGGCGTCCACAGCCTGCAAGAGGGGCAGGGTGAAGTCGCCCGCGGCAGTGGTCAAGCGCAGACGGTACCCCTCACCCCCGGCCCCTCTCCCGCCAGCAGGAGAAGGGGGTGTTTCCAGGGTCAGGGCGTCGGCGCCGTCCACGCGCAGGCGCACGTCCCGTAGGGCAAATTGCCAATTTGCCCCACACACCAGTCGCCAGGTCCAGCGGCCACCTTCACTGGTGATCTCCAGGTCAACACCGGGGTAGAGGTCCACGTAGCGCACGCCGCCCCAGGCCGGCACGTCGGTGCGCCGGTTGGCCGGGTCGTCGCCGGTGAAGTAGGAGACGTGCGTGTCCAACCGGTCGAAGGGCTCCAGGCGCGGGTGGGGATTGGCGCCGGGGAAGCTCAGTTTGAGGTTAACGCCCCTCCTCCCCTGCTCCTCCGCTCCTCTGCTCCCTTGCTCCCCTGCCCCCTCGCCCCCCCGCTCAAGGATCGTGAACCAGAGCGCGTGGTCGGCCAGGTAGATGGTGGTGTTCCCCCGGCGCACCTGGAAGCGCACGCCAGCATCAAACTGGCCGACGTTCTCGACGAACATCAGGGGCGCGCCTTGCAAGGCCGCCACGACGCGGGCACGGTCAGGGGCGAGAGCCGGGGCCGGCCCTTCGGCTCCGCCCCCCTCGGATGCACTCCGGCCAAGCAGGGCAGGTCTATCCGGCTCGGGGGTGGGAACTGGTGCAACGAGCAGTGCCGCTGGCCGCGGTGGGGCCGCGGCAGGTACGGTCGGGTCAGGGGTGGGGGCTGACGCAATGAGGGGAAGTGACTGCGATTGAGCTGCGGCGGTGGACTGCGTCCAACCCAGCACGAGCAAGGCCAGCAAAGCCAGGCCCGCAACGAGAACGAATACAGCAAACGGTCGTGTTTTCATTGTTATTTCCTCCTTACCTATACCGCGCAGTGGATGTAACCCTGCGCCCTGGAGCGGCAGGCTACAAACCTGCCGCAAGCGGAAAAGATTACTCAGACTTCCGAAGTCTCCGGAGACTGCGGAAGTCTTCTGGGGTTTTCACGGTGAACTCCACCACGTTCGACCTCGCTCCCACCTCTCCGTTCAGATCCACCAGCCGTTCGCCGTCGAGGAGGGTTACCCAGCAGCGATAGTTGCCGGGCGCTACCCCATCGTACCGAAAAGTGCCAGAGCTCACGTAGGGAAGTACTTCCTCGTGTAGCTCGAAAAAGGGAAGCCACTCGCTATCCTCCTCCGGGTCGAACGCCAGGTCGTTAGAGAGGATGAGGGCATCCACGAAGAGAGCCAGCGTGCCAGGGGTCCACTCCTGGATCGGGCGGGCCATGCGCACGGTGTGGGTGCCAGCACCGAGGGGCAGGCTCGCCACCTGCACCCACGCCCACTCGGAGAGCGGGTCGCCCGGGGCGTATGCGAGCGTGTGGGTCTGACCATCCACGCTCAAGTGGAATGGATAGGGATCAGGCATGCGGCGGTAGGTGCGTATCCAGAGAGCGTGGGTGCCTGACGAGGGCAGGGTGACGGTGATGTAGGCGCTTCCCAACACCATCCGGTCCGCCAGGTAGCCACGACCACGGAAGCCGGTCACGAATCGCCAGTCCTCTTCCCATCCATCGTCCCGCTGCATATCCTCCGCCTCCACCACGACGGTGTTTGAGCGGAGCCGCTGGCACTTCAGCAAAGCCTGGGCTGGACCGGACGCATCCTCCATCCACCAGTGCAGTTGGACAGGCTGACCAGGCTCGGGGGTGGAGGAGGACAGATTACCCAGGTGCACCTGGGGCGCAGCACATCGGGCTGCCTGGATGTCAAAGGTGTCCACCAGGTAGAGGTCGAACCACCGTCCCTCTCGTTCCAGATGTGCCCCCAGGCAGCGCTGCAGGGTCTCCAGGATGGGGGCCAGGTCCTCCTCCCGCTTCTGGAGCGAGTGGTTGATCACGAAGGCCAGGTTCTCGAAGTAGATCCCTTCGCGGGAGAGGGTAAACAGGAACTCCTCGTAGGTACCGACCCAGATGTGCTGTGCGATTTGGTCCCGGGACAGCTTGCGTCGGACCTCCAGCAAGAACAGCGGTTGCTCGAACTGGATGGCGTCGCTCGACTCGGCGAAGTAGGGAACGTAGACCCGGCGGCCCGGAGCCACGGCCTGGGTCACCGTGTCCGCCAACTCGCGCCGCAGTTGCCGGCCGTCGGGATCCTTGACCTCGTTGAAGTAGAGGTAGAAGTTGAGCAAAATCAGTCCAACCGAGACCAGGCAGGCCAGGGCCACGAGCGCAGGGCGAAAGTGGGCAGGGAGCGCTGCTGCCGTCTCGCGCCAGGCCAGGATGATGACCAGAGCGACCAGGATGTAGAGGGCGGGGAAGCCGGGATAGAAGACGCGCACGTAGGGAGCGCCAGCGTAGACCGGGACAGGGAAGAAAAGCAGCGCGAACCAGAGCGCAGGGAGTGCATACCCCGGCCGGCGGATACGCGCCAGGGCCAGCACAAACCCCAGGGCCAGGAAGGGCACCAGGAGCCCGTTGACGATCGGCCCTGAGCGGACGAACAGAAAGTCCCCGTAGGTTTGCTGCCAGAAGTTCTGGATCACCTTGTAGGAGTTGGTCAGAAACACGCTCAGTGGAGCCGTGTTCCAGTCGAGGCTGCCGGAGTCGTAGTACTGCATCCGTCCCAGCAGGTACTCGGCGACGAAAGGCGCCACAACCAGGATCGGGGCCAGCAGGGCGGTCAGGTGGGCCACCCACTCGCGGAGCGATGCCCGCTGGGCGGCCAGTGCGATGATCACCCACACCACCGCCACAGCGATCATCGGTGCGAAGGTGTCGTAGGTGAGCAGACCGATGGCCAGGGCCAGGCCACCCAGGAAAGAGTGTACCGGCCGCAGGACCCGCAGCCCGTGGGCCAGGAAGGCCAACCCTGCCACAGCCCAGAACTTGACGTGGGCCTCCGCCAGCGCCAGCCGGCTGGCGCTTATGTCCACCAGGGAGATGGCCAGGAGCGCGGTCGCCAGGAGGGCCGCCGGCGGGCCGAGGGTCTCCCGCACCAGCCAGTAGAAGGCCAGCGTCGCCAACACGCTGTACGTGGCGACGGCGATGCGAGCCGAGAGAATGCCCGGCCCGAGGAGGTGGTGGAAGGGAACCTGCATGTAGAAACTGGCCGGTTCGGTGGCGTAGTGATACTCGGACTGGATGGTGTGCTGTCCATCGAGCATCACCGAAACTACTTCAATAGTCCACTTGGACTCATCCCCCTCAATGCCGTAGGGGATGCGGGGCAGGGCGTAGAAACGGGCGCAGGTGGTCAGGGCCAGCACGAGAACCAGCAGGCCCGCCTCTACCCAGCTCATCCGCCGGGTGGGTAGAGGTTCCTCCTGTGGCGCGGGCCGGCAGAGGGCCAGCCAGACGATGCAGCCGAGCAGTGCCAGGCCGTAGAAAGCGGAGGCAAGCGCCGACTTGCCATCCAGCAGGAGCAGTTGCCCTTCCATGGCCATAGCCAGCAGGGCGAGGAGCGTTCCTGCTCGAAGGGCCTGGCGCCGTCGGCCACTCCGCCAGCCGCCCAGGTACAGCCCCACCAGCGCGATTGTGCTGACGGTGGGCCAGAGTTTGACCCAGGTGGACGTGCGTTCGTCCAGGAAGCGCCAAATGCGGCCCAGCCCGGCCAGCGGGGGACGCTCGACAGGGCCGGTGGCAAAGGGAGGGATGACAGTGCGTGGGGTGACAGCCCGTATGTACCCCAGTAGAACCAGGAGGAGCAGCCCCACCGCCAACTCCCGCCAGTGGGCTGCCGCCCAGGTCGAGAGCCTGCGGAGGCTGGGAGGGAGAGAAGCGGCGGGCGGAGCACTTTCCGGCGCGTGCGCGGGCGAGCGCGGCCCTCCCCCAGGCCAGTCTCGCCGCTGGCGGAGGTGACGCCAGGCCAGGATCAGCCCGGCGTCCAACAGGATCGCCACCACCAGGATGATCACATAGAGTAAAACGAATCTGTCAAGCCCCATGCTGCCCTTGCTCCGCCTGGGCCTTACCGCAACCCCGTCTCCAGCCGCGCGATCACCATGCGCTGGACCTCACTGGTGCCCTCGTAGATCTCGGTGACCTTGGCGTCGCGGAAGTAGCGCTCAATGGGCAGTTCCTTGCTGTAGCCCATCCCGGCGTGGATCTGGATCGCCTGGGTGGTGACCCACATTGCCGTCTCCGAGGCGAACGTCTTGGCCATGCAGGATTGCAACGTGTACCGTTTGTGTGTTTCCTTGGCCGCATCCTTGGCCAGTGCTGCCTGGTAGATAAGCAGCCGGCTGGCCTCGATGCGCATCTTCATATCGGCTATTTTCTGCTGGATCATCTGGAACTGGCCGATCTTCTTGCCGAAGGCCTCTCGCTCGCAGGCATACGCCACCGACGCCTCGTAGGCAGCCTCGGCAATGCCCAACGCCTGGGAGGCGATGCCAATGCGGCCCGCATCCAGCACCGCCATCGAGATCTTAAAACCCTCCCCTTCCTGGCCCAGCCGCCGCTCCACCGGGCACTTGTAGTCCTCGAAGTGAATCTCGCAGGTGGCAGAGGCACGGATGCCCAGTTTGGGCTCGGTCTTGCCACGGGAGAAGCCCGGCTCGTCGGTATCAATGACGAAGGCACTGACGCCCCGGTGGCGAGGCCTGGCATCGGGGTCGGACTGGGCAAAGAGGATGATGTACTTCGCCGCCGGCCCGCTGGTGATCCAGGACTTGGTGCCGTTGACGACGTAGTAGGAGCCGTCGGGGGAGAGAAGGGCAGTCACACGGATGTTGGCAGCGTCGGAGCCGGACTGGGGCTCGGTCAGCGCATAGGCCCCGATGACCTCCCCGCTGGCGACCGGTCGCAGGTACTTGTGCTTCTGTTCCTCGGTGCCGAAGCGGAGGAAGCCGTAGCAGTAGAGGGAGTTGCAGACGGACATGACGACGGCGTGGGAAGCGTCCACCTTGGCGATCTCCTCCAACGCGAACACATAGGCCAGGGTGTCCATCCCCACGCCACCGTACTCCTCCGGTACTGCGATGCCCATGAAGCCTTGTTGCCCCATCTTTTTGATCGTCTCGTAGGGGAACTCGCCCGTCTCGTCGTGTTCGGCGGCAATGGGCGCGATCTCATTCTGGGCAAAGTCCCGTGCCATGTCGCGGATCATACGGTGTTCATCGCTGAGCTGCAGGTCCATTTGGAGTGCCTCCTTTAATGAGATTGTTTTGGACAAGATATCCCAAATCCAATTTGGGATAAATTTGGGATAAAAAACACCAGTTTGGCCATTCGTCATTTGTCATTGGTCATTTGTCATTTCAGTATGTAATACGTCCCCTTCTTCGCCCCAATCTTGAGCAAAACCCCCCGCTCCACCAGGTCCACCAGGTCCAGCCGCAGTGTCTCCGTGCTCACGTCGGGGCAGAGCTTGCGATACTCGCGGTTGGTGATGCGGCTGTGTTCCTGCACGTAGGCCAACGCCCTGGCCTGCCGCTCGTTCATCGTGCGCGTCCAGGCAGGTAGAGGAGCGCGTTCGCGGACATTGTAGAGCGTGACGGTGAAGGAATAGGGTGTGTCTTTGAACCTGGGCGGGGGATGACCGGCCCGCACCATCTCCTCGATCATCAGGTCCACGCCCAACCCCAGTTCCTCAATGTAGCCCCACTGGTACAAGCTGGAGACGACGCGCGGGTTGCGCGAAAAATGTTCTTCCACGATATTGTCCACGGTGATGAAGCCGGGCAACCCGCCTGGACTGATGACCTCCATGCGGTCGGCGAACATACGCACTTCGATGCGTCGCCCGCCCAGCCGGTAGTCCCGGTGCGCCACAGCATTGACCAGTGCCTCTCGCACGGCCGCGACTGGGTACTCGGTGCGTTCCTGCCGCTCGAGCCCGGTGACGACCGCGCCAATGCGCATCTCCTCGCCCACGACCTCCCACGTGCGCTGGATGATGCGCGCCAGTGGCCCGCCAATCTCCTCGCGACGGCCATAGCCCGGCTGCCCGGATTCGCCCCGGGGCAGCGTGCCGATGAACTTGACGAACGTCAACCCACTCTGGGGCAGGAACGCCTGGGGATTGCGGGCGAACAGCAACGAACCTGCAACGGTGGGACGGCCGTTCCCATCCAGCGCTCCCACCTCGAGCAGCAGATCGTCCACGGAGTGTGTCCATTCCCGATGCTGGCGCTCCTCCCACTTTGCGACGAACTCGGCGATCACTTCGTCATCGAAGTCCTCCCGCCGCGCCCCTGGCGCGGGTTCTGCCTCGAAATCGCCGGTGGACTTGGTGGCGGCCAGCTGGCGGATCTCATCGCCGCTGAGGGGCCGGTTCTCCGCTCTGGCGCGGACCAGCACGCGCCCGTCGGCCAGGCTGTGGAGTTCGGGGCTACGGGCGACGACGATGGCGAAGGCCAGGCCCTCCTCGGCCGCCGCCTGGTGCCAGCGGGCCTCCACCGGCGGGCGGCATTCCTGCACCGCAGCCCGCAGTGCCACCTCGACCTCGTCCGCGTAGACCTGCCCGGTGGCTCGTCCCGTCTCGTCCACGCCGATGAGGATGTTGCCGCCGTCGGAGTTGGCGAAAGCCACCAGCGTCTCCGCCAGCAGTTGAGCCTCCGGCTCTGGCATAAAGGCCAGCATCTGGCCGGGGCGATGCTCATACAGATCGGGCCACATCTCCACCTTCCTCCTCCGGCACGCAGTGCTTCGCTCCTGGTGCCGAATGCTCTTTGATTATTACTCATTCAATTCGGGAACAGGCGCGGCACGCGCCGGGCGTAATCTTCGTACTCCACGCCGAAGTGAACTGCCAGTTCGCGATCCTCCAGCACTGCCAGCAGCCACAGGGCGGCTGTGAACAGCACCCAGTTCGCCATCACCGTGTTTGGCCCGAAGTAGAACTCACCGGGAAAGACCTGTGCTGAGAAGAAGGTTACGCCGATAGCTGATAAAAACTGTGGATGACGCACGATGCTGTACGGGCCGCGTGTGATCAACGAGTCGTCCAGCCGCCGGTAGAGGAACGAGCGCCGCAGCCCCAGCACCGCGATGGCCCACAGCCCGAACCCCAGCGAGAGCACAGCCCCCAGGCAGCGCAGCACGTTTAACCAGGACAACATGCTGAGCATGCCATGCCAGCCCAGGAAGTTCAACCAGTCCTGCAGGCTACGGGGTGCCATTCCCCCAGGCTCGGCGGATACAGCCAGCCATCCGACGACGGTCAGCAGCACGCCCAGTGGGCGCACGAAGGCGGAGGCCCAGTAGTAGCGCCCGCCCCAACGCGACGCCAGTTGATGCGTGTAGCGCGTCAGCCAGAGGCAAACAAGACCGCTCAGCCAGATAAGTGGCGCGCAGTCGTGATAAGGCCAGAGCCAGGGAACAGAGAAAGGGTATATAGGAAACATACGTCAGTCCTCCTGTCTCGACTCCAGGTGGCGTCTGTCCTCCGGCACATCTTCTGAAAGACCGCCATCGCCGCCCGCATCCGCTCCGGCAGCCCGCTGACTCATTGCCCCATTGTCCATTGCCCCATTGTTCATTGGCTCATTGTTCATTGTTTCATTGTTCATTGCTCACCACCGCCACCGACGCGATCTCGTCCTCTCGCTTCAACTCCATCACCCTCGCCCCTCGGGTCGCACGCCCCATCTGTGAGATATTGGTCACAGGAGTGCGCAACACCATCCCCCCGGCCGAGATGAGCGTGACTTCGTCGTCGAGGTGCACCACGCGGGCG
>CAYPOY010000199.1:0-9571 GCA_964412395.1 uncultured Anaerolineales bacterium
TGGCGTAGCGCCAGACCGCTTCCATTCGCGGCCCCCAATACTTGGACCACAGGGCTTCGCCCAGACCGATCAGATCGCGCGGATAGGGTGCAGAGCACCAGTTGTGACTTGTGCGAGCGGTGTCGTTGGGTTATAATCTACCTGCACAATCAGCACGCAAGGTGTTTGAACCACGCCCGGTGAAGGACACGAGACTCTGACAAGTTGTGATAGTGTGCAGCTTCGGCGCGATGTACGCAATGCGCGGATTAGCATGTTAAGTAGCAGAGCGAAGATAGGAGAGCATCATGGCTAAATGCTATCTCCACGACATCGTTGATCCTGATTCAAGCACAATCACTGATGCACACTGGGAACAGGTATTCTCCATCATGCGTGAGTCTAGCTGGTACCAACCTAAGGGCAAGCGAATGGGCTTTGTCAGTCTCACTCGCCGTAACAGTATGATTGGAGGATACTTCGCAAATGAAGGCAGGAAGAAAGGGGTTCAATACGATGACAACAAAGAACAGTTAGAGCCGCCGCCCTTCTATTCCTTCGAGCACCTATTCTTTATCCTGTTCGAGGACACAGGACAGTTACTACTCCAGAGCAGAAACATATACGATTACATAGACTTGAGCCTGCCAGATATGCGCAGCAACTTTCTAAACCTCTTAACGGAACTGCTCCGGTCAGTTAATATCTACATAGCCGGAAAGACCATCGGCCTGAAAAGTGCGGGAATCACGTATACTCAGGAGCAACTCTACCAAACCTTCACGAGCATTGCTAAGGTCATAGAAATCGAGATATCTGGACTTCACCAAGCGGAGTTGCCCTTACCTGATGATCCTCGATACAACCTATTCAATCCAAAGGATGAATGGAATCCAATCACTTGGGGAGCAGTGGCCGACACTTTAGAATCTGGACTTGACCACGTGACAATGTCAGCCCGCGAATCAGTGGAAAGCACGTTGCAGTCCCCGATACCAAAGGCGCTCGCTGCTGTCGGAAGCATCGAGAAAATCAGAGGCTATGACGAGCGAGGCAGAGTCGTCTACAGAGAGCGTACAGAGGATGCTGAGCTCGAAATCGAGCTACCAATTCAACCCACTGTGGCCCCGGATGTACTGGATCGTATTTTTGAACGTCTCGACTCACGGGGGAGAGTGGACAGTTGGAGAGAGAGACAACGACGCAGGCGCGAAATGCTAGCCCATGGTCATATGTTTGGGAGCTTGGACTAGACTGAGTCGGTACTATGGATATGAGTGACCCTAGAGATTTAGTGCAAGCAATACTCTCTCCCTCTGGTCCGCCTCAGGTATTCACACTCAACTTGTCTCAGTTTCGGGAGGTTTTCGAGGAAATACAGCAGACTGCTCAAGGTACACCTATTGACGTTGTGCTAAACGGGGACTGGGCGATGGTGCAATTCTCTCGGCTTTGTAATCACCGAATACGGGTTCTGCAAGACCTTCCTTCCAACCCAATACTGCGTCTGTTTGTGCGCCTCTTCTGTCGCAGAAAGGTATTGACCGAGAAGGACTTTGAGTTCGCCTCACTCTACGCGGAGTTCTATGGAGCCAGAACCTACCTCTCCTTCCGTTCTTTCTTGGCAGAGGAGCTATCAACAAACTGGCTTCCCCTATTCCTTACTCTGCTGGTTTCCTGGATTGCATTTCAGTCCCTGGCAAGCTCCGGTACCACCAGCGGGAAAGAGGCTCTGGAGAAGGTCAATGAACTGCTCCTAACAGCCGCCACTCTCTATCTCAGCATCTTCATTCTTTTCACAGTTTCACAGAATGTAGGCTTGATTGAAGATCCCTACCTGTTTCGCAAGGGACTCACACATAGATTCTTTCGCGTTGACAAATCAGTGGCAGCCCTGGCAATAGCAGTTGTGTGCGTTAGCATACTTGACATTGTCCTGCTTAACGCACCACATTCCGTCTCGCTATCATTCTTTGGCAGGAGCCTGACAATACAAAACGTATCCGTTGCTGCTCCCATCTTGAGTGCCGTCGGAGTAACAACACTTGCAGATTGCTTCTTGGCTCTCGTTCAGTACTACTTCCGCCGCGTACGCTATGTCTTGGAAAGGAAGCTGACAAAGGGGCTACTGGACGAGCTGTGGGACAAGCGCAATACTCAACAGCGCGACTAAACTGTATGGGAAGTGCCTCGGCTCAAAGACACCGTGGAGTGCAGCACAAGGGGCGCTCTCCCGCCGTCGAACTGGAAAGTGCCGTCGCCGATCCAGGCCCAGGCGAGAGGGCGGCCCGCCGTAGGAACGCTGACCACCTTTCGCCGTAAGACAAGCCCGCGGCCCCGCGCTTTTCGCCTACCGGCACCGATCGGGATGGGGGAAGCGGGGCGGCGGGCGGCGTTCATTTGTGCAAGTGCCGCTATTGGACTATAATTTGTGCCGGTTCTGCATTTGGGATATAATTGGGATATAGTCGGGGCGGGTCACTATGTACGGCAGCACCGCCATATACAGCAGCGCTTTGGAAGCGATGCTGGCTGTAGCGTAGACTATCGGTTTACGGGGCCTGCCTTGGCAGAGGGTCGGCTTTCCGCAATACCTTGAAGCGGTCCCAGGCAAATGATCAAACCTGGTTCAAGCCCTTTGCTCAAAAAATCCTACGGCAGTCGTTGGGCTTTGCTTGTTGGCGTCAATCGCTACGCAGACGCCGCTATCTCTGACTTGAAAGTCTGCGCCAGCGACGTTCAGGCGGTTTACGATCTACTCACTACCAACGGCTATGAGTCTGACCGAGTACGACTGCTACTCTCTCCAGGCGAGCCCAACTTCCCAGCCACCCGAATCGAAATTTTGGCTGCACTGACCAGTGTGGCCCAGGCGGCTGGCGAAAGCGATCTGTTATTGTTCTATTTCAGCGGTCACGGCATTGACCACGATGGACAGGCTTACCTCCTGCCAGCCGACGCCCGCTATGTAGCCATCGCCGACACGGCGGTTAACCTCAACCGTGTTAAACAGATCATCCAAGAGTCAGCGGCGCGAGCCAAGGTGATTATCCTTGATGCCTGCCACTCTGGGGCTCAAATCGGCAAGGCGCCGCCGGGGATGACGGAGGAATTCGTGCGCCATGTCTTTGAAGAGGCTGAAGGAATAGCGATTCTCGCCTCGTGCAAGCAGAAGCAAGTCTCCTGGGAGTGGCCTGAGAGGGGGCAAAGCGTCTTTACACATTATCTCCTGGAGGGGTCACGAGGCACGGCGGATTTTGATGAGAAGGGCTTTGTGACGGTAGGGGACATTAACCGGTACGTGACTGACAGGGTCAAGACCTGGGCCGTACAACACAGCCGTGTGCAAACACCGACGCTACATTGCACCGTGGCTGGTGACATCGTCTTGGTGACGCATTCATCCGCTGCGAATCTAGGGCCCCTCGAAAGCACGTTGATTATCACTGAGAAGCCAAACCGGGACTCTACAGAGTCAAAAGACATTGGAAAAGCATCTTTGGAGGAGCCTGTGGAAAAACCTCTACCTGCTTCGCCAAACATGTTCAGCCACAAAACTGAAGCAGGCACTCGGCGGATTGATGAATGGATACAGCCACCGGTTGACTTTGTCATAGTCACTCCACTCGAAGAAGAGCGAGACGCGGTGCTTGAAAAGCTGCCGGGATACCGAAGACTGATGCCGTCTGAAGATGACATCCGCATCTATTTCGGAATACATTTGCCAGTTACCTTTCCTGACGGTTCATCCGGTACCTATCAGGTTGTCGTAATGCCCCTCTTGGGAATGGGGCGGGCGCAGGCTACGGCGGCTACCAATGACGCTATCCGTCGCTGGAATCCTCGCTATGTTATCCTGGTAGGTGTTGCTGGTGGGATTGAGGCGAAGGGAGCGAAACTCGGTGACGTTCTCGTCCCTGACAAAATTGTGGATTATGAGTTACAAAAGTTGACTGACAAGGGGCCTGATATACGTTGGGAAGTTTACGGTGTAAGTTCAAGGCTACTTGGGGCAGCGAAAAACTTCATTGGCGACGATTGGTTAAAACTCATTGACACACAGCGCCCACGGCGGGGCAAGCCCGAGCGGCATATCGGTCCAATTGCGTCAGGAGACAAAGTCGTTGATTATGCTGAAGCTCTGAATCTGAAAAAGTGCCGTGAAGTGTGGTCTAAACTCATAGGCGTGGAAATGGAGGCGGGTGGTGTGGCATTATCGGCGCTTCAGGCAGAGAAGCAGGTGCGTTTCTTCATGATCCGTGGTGTTTCCGACTTGGCCGATGGCGATAAGAATGCTCCCCAAGTTAAGAAATGGCGTCCGTATGCATGTGACGTTGCCGCCTCGTATGCAATTGCATTGCTCAAGAGCGGGCCGGTCTTGCCCGAAGTACGGGAACGCGCTGAGGATGTGAGGAGACCTCACATCAGTTCACCAACCAAGCCAAACCCGTTCATCCATGGCCGCCCGGTGCGTCCGGGTGAATTCCTGGATCGAGAACCCGAACTGCGCACCATCTTTAATAGGCTGCGCAAGGGCGAATCCACTGCTGTTGTTGGTGAGCCGCACATCGGTAAAACCTCTTTGCTCCTACAACTGGCTGATGAGGAAACACAATTGCGCTACTTGGGCGACAGCGCTCAAAGGGTGAAATTCTCCAGTCTTAATCTGCATTATATCAGTAACGATTACTCACCGTCTGCTTTTTGGGAAAAAGCGCTCACGCCGTTAAGAAACTGCCCTGGTTGGGATTCCATAGCCTGGAGGTTTGAACAGGCTGCCCAGGCTGGTTACCCTGGTGACTTTTTGGAGGAGCTTTTTGATTGTTTGTACAAACAGAAGCATCAAGTAGTGCTGCTCCTAGATGAATTCGAGCGGCTACTGGATCACCCAAGGTTTCAGGATTTCGCCTTCTTTGCTACGCTTCGTGCGGTTGATTCTTTTCCCAGCCTCTCTATTGTCATAACCTCTCGGCTGGCCCTCGAAGAACTAGAAGAACGGGTTCACGAATTGCCACTCAGTGGTGGATCTCCTGTGTTTAATGCCCTACAGGAAAAGCGGTTGCTGCCCTTTGACGAAAATGGTGTAGCGGCCCTCTTGAATCGAGCCGGTAACGCCTTCTCACACGATGATTGTCGCTTTATCCGGTTCATAGCAGGTCGCCACCCCTATTTGGTTCAGACAATGGCGTCGGCTTTATTGGAAACCACGGGAGACGACCGTTATGCACGTGCAACTGAACAGTTTTACAATTGGACCCGTTCCTACTCTGATGACCTGTGGAGCACATTGAACGAGCGTGCACGAGCCACGATCGTCGTCCTGGGTCTTGTAGAACTGGGGAACCATGCGGCAGGATTTGTTTTTGACTACACTGAAATTCAGTCAGTGGATGTTCTTGGCTTTAGACTGCGGGATTTGGCTCAACTGGGGCTGGCTGAGCAAGTCAATGCAAATTGGCCGTTTGGTGTGCAGCACTCGCTCCTCTGGCGGGGAGAACGATGGGTCCTTGGGACACGGGCACTCGCTTTTTGGGTGTATGACGTGATCATAGCCGAGTCTCACCGAGTATCAGCCTACGATGAGTGGCTGAAAGACAAAGGTTACTGTTCCTTGTTGACACAGGAACAGTGGGATCGGTTGCTGGGTGCAGTGCGTAATGCCTGTGGACAGAAGATAGATGGTATAGGAACGTTGGCTGGTAGCCTCTTTGAAGAGTTGGTGCGGAGAAAACAGCAATGACTCAACCTGTTAATCCTTACGTGGTCGGTAGCCCACTGAGAGAAGAAAAAGGGTTCTTTGGGCGACAGGATACATTAACGTGGGTATCAAGGGAACTTCGCAACCCAGGCACCAATGCCTTGGTTCTCGCTGGCCAGCGGCGCATTGGCAAGACTTCTCTTCTTCTACAGCTTGAGCGTACTCTCTCTGGTGGCCATTTCCTGCCTCTCTATTTCAACTTACAGGATAAGGCAAGTCATCCACTGGGTCAGGTGCTGGCTGCTCTGGCCAGTAAGGTCGCCAAGCGGGTTGGCTGTGAGGCGCCCGATACAGATGCCTTCGACGACCAGGGTTATTTTTTCCAGCATACCTTTTTGCCACAATTCTACCAAACTCTGGACAAAAACCGCCGTCCGGTCTTCCTACTGGACGAGTTCGATGTACTGGATCAGGCGGTCAAGGAAGGACTGCCTGAAGAGGCAGCGACTCAAGCTTTCTTTCCTTTCCTGCGCAGTGTGATGGATGAAGACCTACGGCCAGCTTTCGTTTTCGCCGTAGGTCGGCGGGCAGAGGATCTCTCACTTGACTTTACCGCCATTTTTAAGGGTGCGCTGAGTCGAGAGATCTGGGTGCTTGATAGGGAGAGTGCCACATCGCTGGTACTTCAGGCCCAGACCAATGGTACGCTTCATTTCACCGACCAGGCTGTGGATCGTATCTGGCGTCTCACCAGCGGACATCCTTATATGACTCAGTTGCTTTGTCAGCGGATTTGGGAGCGAGCTTATGCAGGAAATCCTGCGGCTCCTCCGCAGGTAGATGTGCCAGACGTGGAGGCAGCCGTTCCCGATGCGCTAGAGGCGGGTAAGTCAGCGCTCATCTGGCTTTGGAAGGGATTGAACCCAGCCGAGAAAATTTACGCCGCTGCTCTGGCCGAGGCCGCTGACGAGGAGAATGAGACTATCTCTGAGGATCAAGTTGTCCAGGTGTTGGCGGCACATGCTACCCGGCTGCGCACGCGAGAGGTGGAATTGGCTCCTCGTGATCTGGTGAAACGGCGGGTGCTAAAGGAATCCAGGGAGGGAGAATACCGCTTCGCCGTTGAGCTTTTCCGGCGCTGGGTGCGCCGGTATCAACCTTTGCGGGATGTAAAAGACGAGTTGGATCAGGCGTATCCGCTGGCCGAAGAGATATTTAACTTGGGGCTGCGAGTTTACTACCAGAATGAGTGGGAAGAAGCTGTGCGTTACTTCAAAGGTGCGTTACAGAAAGACTCTCGTCACTTCCGAGCCAGGCTTCATCTGGGTGAGGCATTGTTGAAGCTTGATCATGTTGACGAAGCCGTGGTCGAGTTGGAGCGAGCTTACGAACTGGATCGAGATGATGCACGTTTACCTCTGGCCCGCGCACTGGTGGCCCAAGCAAAGGCACTGGAAGAGGCAGGAGATGGAGACAGCGCGTTAGCTGCATGCGTGCGGGCGCTCAAAATCTCCCCCAGTGAGAAAGCGGCGCAAGAGATGCGGGACGCCATCTGGATTCGGCGTGGCAACGCAGCGATGGAACAGGGTGACCTGAAGGCGGCTCTGGTCGCCTATCAGCAAGCGGGCGCTGAGGGATGGGAAGACGCTGTTACCCTGGTCCGGCGTGCGTTAGAAAGCGATGCCTCTCTTTTCCGCACCCGGTTCCGCCTGGGTGAGATATTGCTGGAACTGGACCAGACTGAAGAAGCAATGGTCGAGTTGGATGCTGCTTTGGCTGTCTACCGGCAAGCAGACGTTGACCAGCAAGAGGAAGCCGTTGACTTTTTCCAACTTCTGTTGGAGGGAGCGCCTCATAATGTCTTCGCCCGGCTCCATCTTGGTGAGTTGCTACTGACTGAGGGTCGAGTCGACGAAGCGGTAGGCCAACTGGAGCAGGCTTACAGTTTAGACCAAGCACGGGCACGTCCGCGCCTCGCCCGCGCATTGGTGGCCCAGGCACAAGCCGCTCGAAAGGCCGGTGACCGACTAGCTGTGATGGAATCTTACGTGCGCGTGATGCAGGTTGACTCTTCACGGCACGATGCTTTGGAGGTAATAGATAGAACGATTGCCGAGTTGCAACGGGAGAGCTCCATAGCCGCTCCCGGCTTTCCGAGTGCGCAGGAGCAGCCAGATCAGGCTTATGTTGCCCCTCGTGTTAACAGAAAACAACTCGGCGAGGTTCTGCATAACGCTGAAAACCAGGTCCGCTTGCTGGGCGTTGTCGCGCTTGACCCTGATTGGCCCGCCTTGGCGAAAGAATGGGCTGATAAACTCACGGATGACTCTGACTTTGAAGTCACGGTCCTGTGCGAATCAGATAATTTCCTCTTCTCAAAAGCACTCACACTCGATACAGACATGGCGGAGAATCGGCGTAGTTTCCGGGAACTCAAGTTTATTAGAGATAGGGCCACGGTTGATTTTCCAGCCTTGCTCCTGGAAGAGAGAGTATCTAGCGAGGTCGTTGGAAAAAAGGTTGAGCTTGAGATTATGCATCTGCCTATGCCGATCTCTATTGTTCAGGTGGACGATAGAATTTTCGCCAATCTATGGCTGCATGAAGTCGAGAATTTCTTCGAGGAGGTCACTCAGCACCACCCGTGGCATTCTCTGTTGGGGGAATACATATCCACGTATTTTGATCCAGAGCGCGGACGTAAGTATGCGCGGCATCCAGATGACGAAGTGCTGGAGTTATTTGACCACAAACGTATTCCGCGTGGTATATATCCACGCAGATCCTTTTATGACACGGATTATTCACAGCTAGTTGTCTGGGCATTTGTTTTCGACCACCAAGGACGGTTACTGATCCATCGCCGATCCGACAACGCGCAAGACAATCAGGGAATGTGGGATAAATCAGTCGGTGGACACGTCGAATTCACCGATTTGGATACATCACGTGCAGCATTTAGGGAGGTCATAGAGGAGCTATTTATCAAGGAACCTGAGAAGGTCAAGTCCGACCTTAAGAAGTGGGTTGTTTCAGATGAGGAGGTTATTTTTCTAGGCGACTGGCGCCCCAGCGAACGAAGGTGGTATCCGTTCCGTGAAATTCGCTCATTCAACCGCGAGTGGGCGTACTTCAGGTTGCGGGAGTCTGAACCACTCTACTCACCCCGAACACTACCTGGCGGGACGACAATACGTCGACTACGGGTAATTCCCGATATTTTTCTCTTTGTTGCTGGCCCTCAACTTACCGATGAATTTCTTGATGACTTGGAGAACTCGACGTTCAAGCTAGTTGAGATTTCTGAGCTCAAGAGCGTGATGGACAGAGCACTTAGTGGCGAAGCGGTTCCTGGATTCGATGAGAACAAGTTTGGCCAGGTCAAGCTAGTGCCCAAGTTCACGCCTGATCTCACAAAAATTATGACAGGTAAATTGCGCGACGTCCTTGAGGAATTTTCGCAGTATATCAAAAGATATATTAGAGAGTAGTGAGGTTAGCGATGCCACATGTGATTACCATCACCGGTCCGTCAAGGGTAGGAAAGAGCACTACAGTTGACTACTTGTTAAGGTGTGCAAACGAAAACTTCACGCCCAAACTGGTGCGCAAGTACACCACACGCCCTCCACGTAAAGATGACAAGTACGACGAGGTGCAGTGTGGAGGAATTCCTCCCGAATGCGACTTGGTATACGAGCAATATGGGGAACGATATGGACTGGAGTCGCGTACCCTTTTTGAGGCTATTGCCGATGGACAAAGTCCGATCGTAATACTAAATGATGTCCGAGCGGTTGAAGACGTTCGCAATTCCTTCAGAGAGCGCGTGAGATCAATATTCATTTGAGTCTGGCTAAAATCTGTGGGAGCAGTGACATCACGCGGCCTCCC